>DATKRE010000207.1:0-5939 GCA_035532335.1 Xanthobacteraceae bacterium
CACCTAGCGGCAGCCTCGTGAAGCGAATGTCAAATCCAAAGCTCCACTAAGACTCATATTCGCTAGTGGTCCTTTTGATTCTAACATTCGCATGAGAAGCTGCCGAATACGGAAGCGAATGTTAGAATCGGACCACTAGCCTGTTGACAAGAACTCAGGCGCCCTCTCCTCTTTGCCTGATTTTTGCAGACGAAGTGCCTGAACGCCAATGAAAAACAGGAAAGGTTGGGACCGGTGATGGACGTGGAGAAACAACCAGTTATTCCGAATTGGCGATTGAAGGGCGATTGGTTCGACCTGTGCAGTTGCAACATCGGCTGTCCGTGCGTGTTTGGCGCCAATCCCAGCAGCGGGACGTGCGAAGGGGTGCTTACCTGGATCATCCGCGAGGGCAATTACGGCGACGTACCGCTCGGAGGCCTCAACGCCATCATCATCAGTGCATGGACCGGGAATGTGCTGGAACGCAACCGCCATTTCGGCTTTCTGATCGACGATCGCGCGAACGCACGTCAGCGTGACGCGCTCGAACGCATTTTTACCGGCCAAGTCGGCGGTCATTTTGCCGCCTGGCGCGACCTTACCGAGCAGCAAATGGGCGTACAGTTCGTGCCGATCAATGTCACGTTCAGCGACGAAAAATGGAAAGTCGAAGTACCCGGTATGATCGACGGCGAAGGCGCCCCTTACCGCAATCTGATGGTGCCCGACGGCAAGGTCTGCAAAATCTCCAATGCGCCGCGGCCTGAGGTCGGTCCGGGGGACATCACCGTAGGCCAGGCCAAGAAAAATATTTTCGAGGGTTTCGGCATGAAATGGGATTGGTCGTCCCTCTCGGCCAAGCACATTCCGTTCGAACACATCGGTCCCGGCAAGTTTTCCTGGCGCAAGCCGTGGGATCGGCAAACGCAAAGCTGAGGGCATAACCGTGCTTTCGCGCACCGAACGGCTGGTACTCTACACGGCGCTGATGCTAGCCAGCGCCGCGGCATGGTCGGTCACTTGGCTGCAATCTTCCAATTTGTCGGCATTGAGCCCGTTCCTCGCCCAAGTCTGGTGCGGCGGCGCGTGGGGCGCGGGCGGCGCTGCATCTTCATTCGTCATGTGGTTTGCGATGATGGCCGGAATGATGTTGCCGGCGGTCGCGCCGACAATCGATGCATTCGCCACCATCGCGCGGAGGCGCCATGCCCGCGGAGCGCCCTATACGCCGACAATTATATTCGTCGCCGGCTATTGCCTCGCCTGGGCGGCATTTTCCGCCGCAGCGGCGGCTGCGCAGTGGCAGCTCTATCGTACGGCGCTCCTGACCCCGACGACGCAAAACGTAAGCCCAATTCTCGCCGGCGCGGCATTGCTCATGGCCGGGCTTTATCAGTTCACGCCGGTCAAAATCGCCTGCCTGCGCGGCTGTCGTTCGCCGTTGTCCTTCATCATGGCGGAATGGCGGGATGGCCATATCGGCGCATTGCTCATGGGTGTGCGGCATGGCGTGATCTGCGTCGGTTGCTGCTGGGCGGTGATGTCGCTGATGTTGTGCGTCTCGTTGATGGATTTGCGCTGGGCCGCAGCGTTGGCCGTCTATGCGGCCGCAGAAAAACTGTTACCCGGCGGCGATACCGTTATTGCACCGGCTTTCGGTTCGGCGGCAATCTTGGGCGGAGCGGCGCTAATCGGCTTGGCCTTGCTCTGAGCTTTAGCGCGCAAGCGACAATCGGGTGATGGAATGGGACCACTCGCAGGCTTTCGGATCGTCGAGTTTGTCGGCATCGGTCCGGGGCCGTTCGCCGCTATGCTGTTTGCCGATCTCGGCGCCAGCGTTATCCGCATCGACCGACTGACCAGCAGTGGACTCGGCATCGATCTTCCGGTCCGTTTTGCGTTGCTCGGACGCTCGCGGCCATCGGTTGCGGTGGACTTAAAGCATACGCAGGGCATCGCGCTGGCCGGCGATCTGATGGCCAAAGCCGACGCGCTGATTGAAGGGTTCCGTCCCGGCACGATGGAGCGGCTTGGGCTGGGTCCCGATCTGGCGCTCAAGCGCAATCCGCGGCTCGTTTACGGCCGTATGACGGGCTGGGGTCAGACCGGCCCGTTGGCGCAAGCCGCCGGCCACGACCTCAACTACCTCGCGCTCATCGGCGCGCTCCACGCCATCGGTCGCGCCGGTTCAAAGCCGACCCCGCCCCTCAACCTGGCCGCAGATTTCGGTGGCGGCGCGCTCTATCTCGCGTTCGGCATGGCCTGTGCCATGCTCGAAGCGCAGCGTTCCGGCAAAGGTCAGGTCGTCGACGCTGCGATGGTTGATGGGGCCGCATCGCTGATGACGATGTTCTATGGCATGTACGCGGCCGGGCGGCACAGTCTAGAGCGGGGTACCAATCTGCTGGATTCCGGGTCGGCCATCTACGAAACCTACGAATGCGCCGACGCCCGTTTCATCTCGATCGCACCGATCGAACTGAAATTCCGCGAAGTGCTGTTCGAAAAACTCGGCCTTCCCTACACCAAAGACGATGGCCCGGAATTGCACCGCAAGCTTGAAGAGCTCTTCAGGACGCGCACGCGCGACGAGTGGTGCGCGCTACTTGAAGGAACCGACGCCTGTTTCGCACCGGTGCTTTCCATGGCGGAAGCGCCGCGACATCCGCATAACGTGGCGCGCAAAGCCTTTGTCGAAGTTGAAGGCGTGGTACAGCCGGCGCCGGCGCCGCGCTTTAGCCGCACCCCCTCCGCGCGCCCGAACGCGCCGCAATGCCAGGGCGAAGGCACCCGCTCGGCGCTCGCCGATTGGGGGGTGCCGCACGACAGGATCGAGGCGCTGCTCAGGGATAGCGTGATTGCGGAATCGCAACCTGAAAAAGCCGCTGACTAGAACGGCTGACTACCGCGCATCCTCTCGGATCATGTAACCGGCGCCGCGCACGGTATGCAGGAGCGGCTGCGCGAAACCTTTGTCGATCTTCGATCGCAGGCGCGACATATGCACGTCAATTACGTTCGTCTGAGGATCGAAGTGATAATCCCAGACGTTTTCCAGGAGCATGGTGCGGGTGACGACTTGCCCGGCGTGCCGCATCAAATACTCGAGCAACCGGAATTCGCGCGGCTGCAACTGAAGTTCCTGCCCACCGCGACTGACTTGATGCGATAGCCGGTTGAGCTCGAGATCGCCCACCCGATAGACGGTCTCTTCGCCGCGACTGCCGCGCCGGCGGGCCAACACTTCAACGCGGGCGAGCAATTCGGAAAATGAGTACGGCTTGGCAAGATAATCGTCACCACCGGAGCGCAAACCTTTCACCCGGTCGTCCACCTGTCCGAGTGCGGAGAGTATCAGCACCGGCGTTTCAACCGACTTCGCCCGCAGCGTGCCGATCACCGAAAGCCCGTCTAGCTTGGGCAACATGCGATCGATCACCAGCACGTCGTACTGGCCGTCCAGCGCAAGCGCCAGACCCTCTTCTCCGTCGGTCGCACGATCGGCGATGTGGCCGACTTCGCGGAACGCCTTCACCAGATACTCAGCCGCGTCGCGGTCGTCCTCGATGACAAGCAGGCGCATAGGCGATCGCCGTACCGGGGTGGCCGCGGGTAAACCCGACTTACTGACTTCCTGACCGATGATATCGTCTAGCACGGTTCACCCGCCAACGCGTTTGCCAAAAATAGTGTGGGGGTGGCGAGGGTTGGCCCGCCACCCCCTCAACCGACTCCACCCCGGCGGGGGCGACGGATGCCGGGAAGCAGAGCTGGTATTAGGTGGGGGACGGGCCTTACGGCCCGCCCCCAGGGTACGCCCGCCAGCGGGGGCGACGGATGCCGGCGGATCGCCCCATTACTTGATCAGACGTTGCCGAGCGGCAGCGCAACGAAGCGCGTGCCTTGACTCGACTTCACCCGAAACAATAAAGCGTGCTTCCCATCTTTACGGGCGTCCGTAAGCTGCTTGCGAACGTCCGCAGGGTTGGTGACTGACTTGCCGCCAACGTCGAGAATGACGTCGCCGACTTGGAACCCGTGATCGGCGGCCACGCTGTTAGGATCGAGCGCGGTCACCACAACACCGTTACCCTCGGCACCGGCGACCTTGTTGCCCGGCGCGAGGGTAAGGCCGAGCTTCGACATCTCATCGGGCGCCGCAGGGTGGTCGTCCTGATTGGAGGCTAGGTGCTCGTTCGGCAACGTTCCGAGCGTGAGCGCGAGAGTTTTTTCCTGATTCTGGTGGATCACGCCAAGCTTGATCGCGGTGCCCGGCGCCATGGTGCCGATCCGCCGCGCGAGTTCGCGGGCGTCGGCGACCGGGCTTCCATCAACCGAGGTGATAACGTCGCCGCTTTCGATTCCAGCCTTCGCTGCGGGGCTGTTCGGCTGCGGCTCGGAGACCAACGCGCCAGACGCCTTTTTAAGGCCCAGGCTGTCGGCTATTTCAGGCGTTACCGGCTGGATCTGCACACCGATCCACCCGCGCGTGACGCTGCCCTTGTCGCGCAGCTGGGTGACCACGCTCTTTACCGTGTCGGCCGGAATGGCGAAGGCGATCCCGACCGATCCGCCGGATGGTGAGAAGATCGCCGTATTCACGCCTATCACATTGCCGTCCACATCGAAGGTCGGACCGCCGGAATTGCCTTTGTTGACCGGCGCATCGATTTGGATGAAGTCGTCGTACGGGCCGGCGCCGATGTCGCGGCCGCGGGCGGAGACGATGCCGGCCGTTACGGTGCCGCCAAGACCGAACGGATTGCCGACCGCGAGCACCCAATCGCCAATACGCGGGGTCGCATCGGCGAGCTTCACGTATGGAAAGTCCTTGCCGTCGACCTTGATTAAAGCGAGGTCGGTGCGTGGATCGGTGCCGATCACCTTGGCGCCGTGGGTCTTGCCGTCATCGGTTGTGACCTGAACATTTTCGGCGTTTTGCACGACGTGATTGTTGGTCACCGCATATCCATCGGCGGTGATAAAGAAGCCGGAACCCTGGCCGGTAATGATCTGATGCCCGCCCTCACCCGGGGTGGGCATGCCAAAGCGCTTGAAGAAGTGCTTCAGACCGGGCGGCAAGTCTTGTTCGTCCCCGCCGTCCAGAGATGAGTTGACGGGTTTGTCGATCTTAACGCGGACCGAAATGACGGCCGGCTTCACCTTCGCGACGATGTCGGCAAAACCGACCGGACGCTGCGGAAGTTTTTGCGCTTCCTGCGAAAGGTTCTGCGCATGCGCGGGACCGACAAAGAATACCGATTCAGGCGCCAGATTCGGCGCGACGAAGTAGGCCGCTGCCCCGAGACCGACGATCGTTGTCGCCAAAAGCCCAAATCGCCTTGCAGAAAGAATACGGCGCGAAGGTTGTCGATTACCGTCCATTACCGTCTCCGAAATGGCTTGTCCGTTTTGCAACGGAAGCTAGCCCCTAGGCCCGCTTGTGCCAGCAAATGTGGGACTACGTGCCTTACCGCGCTCTGTCGGCTGGATTAAAACTTGGTAATGTCGCGACTTGGCCCCGCCTACACGGACACAATTGCGTGACGTGCGGGCCGTCGGAGGACTAGCCTTCTTTGCGCAGAAGCTCCGAAAGCCGGGTTTCTTCAGCCGGCGTCAGATTTTCCGTCTGCCCGGCGGTCACGGAGGAACCGCGCCGGCGCGCGACTACAACCAGAATGCAGATGCCAAAAAGGCAGATTGCGGGCGGCAGACCCCATAACATCGCCGTGTGCCAGGAAAGACGCGGCCGCAACAGGACAAATTCCCCATAACGCGCGACCATGAAATTGAGCACTTGCGCGTCGCTATCGCCTGCCTTTAGCCGCTCCCGCACGAGCACGCGTAGATCATGAGCAAGCGGGGCGGCCGAATTGTCGATCGATTCGTTCTGGCACACCATGCACCGCAACTCTTTGGACAGCGTGCGCGCCCGCGCTTCGAGCACCGGATTTGAC
>DATKRE010000208.1:0-3109 GCA_035532335.1 Xanthobacteraceae bacterium
TTCCTGCGCGCTTCGCTCAAGCAGATGCCGAGGTCCTTGCGCATCCAGTCGACGGCGAAGCCGAAATCGAACTTGCCGGCGGCCATGGTCTTGTAGCGGTTTTCCATCTGCCAGGATTGCGCCGCGCCTTTGGCGATGGTGGCGATGAGATTCTCGATGTCGAGATTGGCTTTCTGCGCGAAGTGCAGCGCTTCGGCCAAGCCCTGCACGGCGCCGGCGATGCAAATTTGATTGACCATTTTCGCCAGCTGGCCGGAGCCCGGCGCGCCGAGGAGATTGCAGGCGCGGGCGTAGGCGGCGATCACCTTTTCGGCTTGCGCGAACGCACCCGCTTCGCCGCCGCACATCACCGTCAGCGCGCCGTTCTCCGCGCCGGCCTGGCCGCCCGAAACCGGCGCGTCGACGAAGTCGAAGCCGCGCGTCTTGGCTTCGGCGTAAAGTTCGCGCGCGATCTCGGCCGACGCGGTGGTGTGATCGACGACGATCGCGCCTTTGCTAACGCCTGCGAAGATGCCGTCCTTGCCCAGCATCACCTCGCGCAGATCGTTGTCGTTGCCGACGCAGGCAAACACGAAGTCTTGGCCGGTCGCGGCTTGTCGCGGCGTCGGCGCGCTGGTTCCGCCGTATTGCGCGACCCACTTGTCCGCTTTGGCGCCGGTGCGGTTGTAAACCGTCAGCGCGTGGCCGCCTTTGGTTTTCAGGTGCCCCGCCATCGGATAGCCCATTACGCCCAGGCCCACGAACGCAACCTTCGCCATTGGTCGATCTCCGGTTCCTTCTTTACCTCTCCCCGCACGCGGGGAGAGGTCGGATTGCGAAGCAATCCGGGTGAGGGGGCATGGCCGCAAGTTCGAGCCACGCGGTCAGGCCCCCCTCACCCTAACCCTCTCCCCGCACGCGGGGAGAGGGAATCCGTTTGTGGGCGATGCCAATTGAGCGCCGTGCCGGGGTGGCTTATCTAGGCGACATAAACGCGGAGAGTTTCATGCCGTCGCTGAAAGACGAAGTGCTGGCCAAGCTTTCGGGCATACCGACGCCCGATGGCCGCCCGCTGACGGCGGCCGGCAAGTTGTCCGACATCGTCGCCAATAACGGCAAGGTGTTGTTCTCGATTACCGTCGATGCCGGTGCGGCCAAAGCCTGGGAGAGCGTGCGCGCGGCGGCGGAGCAAGCGGTCCGCGCGCTTCCCGGCGTGCAATCGGTCCTGGTTGCGCTCACCGGTGAGCGCGCCGGCGGCGCGTCGGCGCCGGCGTCCGCAAGCGGAGGCGGAAAACGCGAAAGCGGCGCGACGTCGCCGCGTGCCGCCGCGCAAGCGACGCGGCAAGGCGGACCCACGGGCATTCCGGGCGTCGCCGCCATCATCGCGGTTGCCTCCGGCAAAGGCGGCGTCGGCAAATCGACGGTTGCGGTCAATCTGGCGCTCGGGCTGCGCGATCTCGGCTTGAAAGTCGGCATCCTCGACGCCGATATCTACGGGCCGTCGCTGCCGAAACTGCTGGCGATCAAAGAGAAGCCGCAGACGGCGGGCGGCACGCGATTAAAGCCGATCGTGCGGCACAACATGCCGACGATGTCGATCGGCTTCCTGATCGAGGAAGAGACGCCGATGATCTGGCGCGGCCCGATGGTGATGTCGGCGCTCACCCAAATGCTGCGCGAAGTCGAATGGGGCGAACTCGACGTCATGGTGGTGGATATGCCGCCCGGCACCGGCGACGCGCAGCTCACCATGGCGCAGCAGGTGCCGTTGAAGGGCGCGGTGATCGTCTCCACGCCGCAGGATCTGGCTCTCCTCGACGCGCGGCGCGGCATCGCCATGTTCCGCCGCGTCAACGTGCCGGTGCTCGGCATCGTCGAGAACATGTCGACGTTCATCTGCCCGCATTGCGGGGAGCGTTCCGATATTTTCGGCCACGGCGGCGCGCGGCACGAAGCCGAGCGGCTCGGCGTGCCGTTCCTTGGCGAAGTGCCGCTTGCGCTCGAGATCCGCGAAACATCCGATGCCGGCGCGCCGGTGGTGGCGAGCGATCCGCACGGAACGTATGCGAAAGTTTTCCACGATATCGCCGCGCGCGTGCGCGACGGTTTGCAGGCCGAGAGCCGGCCGGCGCCGAAAATCGTGATCGAAGCGTAACCCAAACCGCAACCGTCATTCCGGAAGCCGCGAAGCGGCTATCCGGAATCCATAATCCCGGCGGTGGTGGTTATGGATTCCGGGTTCGCGCCTTCCGGCGCGCCCCGGACTGACCAACCTACTGCGCCATGCACAGCCCGAGTGCCGGGCCGGAGGCGTTATTGCAGGTCGCCGTTTCCGGCTCTGCGGCCTTGCGGATGCGGATCGTTCCGCCCGGACACGTTACCGAGACAAGTTTCTGACCGGCGTCGCAAGCAAGCTCGCAGCTTTTGCCGCAAGCCTCGACGGTGATCGCGTGCAACCCCGATGAACCGGCGGCGGCGGCGTTGGCGCCGGCCGATCCCGCCGGACCGGAAGGTCCGGGTGCGCCGGGTGGTCCGGGAGGACCGATCGGGCCGGCCTGGCCGGGCTGCCCGCGCGAACCGGTTTGGCCGATCGGTCCGACGTCGCCTTTTGGTCCTTGTGGTCCAGCCGCTCCAGCTTCACCTTTCGGTCCGGGCGGACCTTGCGGGCCGTCGAAACATCCGGTCAGCGAGAAGGCGGCAATCAGCGCGACAACGGCGATCGACAGGCGCATCGGATTTCCCCCCGCGTATGATGTCGAGCGTTTCACCGCGGCGATGACGAGTCAATCGGCCACGATGGTGCGACAAAAGCCTGCAAAATCCTGATGCGCGCGGCCGTGCGCGCGGCGCTTAGTGTTCGTAATTTTGCGCCAGGAATTTGAGCGCGGATTCGCAAAGTTTGCGCCGGTCGCGCTCGCCGCGTTGCGCCGATTCGATGATGTATTTGGCGATGATCTCGCGCGCGCCGCGCTCATACGCCGGACGCGCGAAATCGGAATTCGCAACTTTAAGCTCCTCCCATGCGTCGTCGAAAGCGGCGCTGAGGATTTCAATCGCCTCGGGATCGAACGATGAGTTGGCTAAAAGCGGAATGATCGACATGACGCTCGACTCCGTGGAGCGCAGACAG
>DATKRE010000209.1:0-16033 GCA_035532335.1 Xanthobacteraceae bacterium
CGTATTCGGCAGCTTCTCATGCGAATGTTAGAATCAAAAGGACCACTAGCAAATGTGAGTCTGAGTGGAGCTTTGGATTTGACATTCGCTTCACGAGTCTGCCGCCAGGTGGGTAGCGAATGTTAAATCCGCTCCACTAGCGACGGCCGAACAGCTTGTCGAGCAGCCAGGAATCCAGGCCGCTGTCGTCCGGCTGCGCCGGGCGTGGCGCCGGAGCTTGCGTGGCGTTTGGCGCCGGCACTGTCCAGCCGTTACCAAGGCCAAAACCGTTACTGAGACCAAGGAGCGGCGCCGGCGGCACGCCTTGATGCGCGGTCTTCATGAAGCGGCTCCAGATATCAACCGGCAAGCCGCCGCCGACCGCCTTGCGGGTCGGTGAATTATCGTCGTTGCCGAGCCAGATGCCGGTGATGAGATGAGACGTGTAGCCGACGAACCAGGCGTCGCGGAAATCCTGGCTGGTGCCGGTCTTGCCGGCCGCCAGCCAACCCGGCAGATCGGCATGGCGCGCTGTGCCGCTGACCAGTGTTTCATGCAGCATGGTGTTCATCATCGCGACGTAGCGCACATCGACGATGCGGCCGAGCAGTTGGGTCGAGCGAGCGTAGAGCATTTTGCCGTCCGGCGTGCGGATGCGCTCGACGACATGCGGCGAAACGCCGAAGCCGCCATTGGCGAACGGCGCGTAGGCGGCGACCAGTTCAAGCGGTGAGACTTCGGAGGTGCCGAGCGCGATCGACGCGTTCGGCTCGATCGGCGAAGTGATGCCCATGCGATAAGCGGTACGCGCCACGGCGGCGGGGCCGAATTCCAGCGTCAGCCGTACCGACACGGTGTTGAGCGAATCGGCCAGCGCCTGCGTCAGCGTCACCGGACCGAAATATTTGTGTTCGTAGTTTTCCGGCTTCCAGCCTTTCACCGCGATCGGGGCATCGTCACGCACGCTGTCCGGCGTGAGCCCGTGTTCGAGCGCGGTGAGATAAACGAACGGTTTGAACGCCGAGCCAGGCTGGCGCTTGGCTGATATGGCGCGATTGAACTGGCTTTCGGCGTAGCTCTTGCCGCCGACGAGTGCGCGCACCACGCCATCCGGCGTCATGGCAACCAGCGCGCCCTCGCCGACATTCTGCTTCTCGCCCTTCTGCGCGAGTATATCGGCGAGGGCGTGTTCGGCGGCGGTTTGCAGCGCCGGATCGATCGAGGTTTCGACCACGATATCCTCGTCGAAACTGCCGACAATGTCGTTGACCGCGTCCATCACCCAGTCGGCGACATAATTGGCCGCGGTTGAACCTGCCGCTTTTACCGCACGCGCGGGGTGAGCGGCCGCGACCTTGGCGGCGTCGCTGGTGATGAATTTCTGTTCGGCCATGTCGGCGAGTACGAGCCGCGCGCGCCGCTCGGCGCCGTCCGGGTTATGGCTCGGTGCGAGCCGCGACGGCGACTGCACGAGGCCGGCAAGCAGCGCCGCTTCGGCGAGCGTCAATTGCCTCGCCGATTTTCCGAAGTAGCGCTGCGCCGCGGCTTCCACGCCGTAAGCGCCGGAGCCGAAATAGACGCGATTGAGATAAAGATCGAGGATCTGCGCCTTGGAGAATTTGTGCTCGAGCCAGATGGCCAGCACCAGCTCCTGGAGCTTGCGCGACACCGTGCGTTGCTGGGTCAGGAACAGGTTTTTGGCGAGCTGCTGGGTTATGGTCGAGCCGCCTTGCGAAGCGCCGCGGTGCAGCACGTCGGCGATGAGGGCGCGGAAAATGCCGCGCGGATCGACGCCGTGATGCGAATAGAACCGGCGGTCTTCGATGGCGATGAACGCCTTCGGCACGTAGTCCGGAAGTTCTTTGAGCGCCACCGCCGCGCCGCCCATATCGCCGCGGGTGGCAAGCGTTGCACCATTGGCGCCGAGGATAAGTACCGACGGCGGACGCTTGGGTATTTCCAGCGACTGGATCGGCGGCAAATGGATACCGATCCAAACCAGCGTGCCGATGCCGGCGATGATCGCCCACAGCGCCAGCACCACGCCCCAATAGATCAGCCGGCCGATGCCGGAACGGGTTTTACGGCCGCCGCGCTTGCGGGATTTCCGCGGCGTGCCGATCGCGCGCCCTTTCGGCGGCCCGCCGATACGGTCGGCCGGCCACAAGCGCAGGTCGAAGCCGTCGGCGTTGCCGCCACGCTTTCGTCCTTGTCGCCACGCCATATCCCGCCCTCAGCGCCACGAAGAGCGCCGAAAACAACGTTAGTTTGGCGGGTTTAAGGGCCAGTTACCGGGGTTTTAACCGGCGGTATCGCGCTTATTCTCGCCATGCTCGGCGGCAAGCAGCGCCAACAGCGGCCGCTTGATCGCGGCCTGGCGAGTCGGTGCGGTAATCTGGGCGCCGAGCAGGTCGGTGACGTAAAAAACGTCGACCACCCGCTCGCCGAACGTCGCGACATGCGCGGAGGCAATGTTCAGGTTGAGTTTCGACAGCGCGGTGGTCAGTTCGTAGAGCAGTCCAGTGCGGTCGAGGCCGGTGACTTCCACCACCGTGTAGCGGTTCGACCATTGATTGTTGATCGTCACCTCCGGTTCGACCGCGAACGCCTTGAGGCGGCCTTTCGGCGGCGCCCGCTTCGGCACCACCTCCGGCAGCTTGATCAGGCCGCGCACGGCCTTCTCGATGACGTCGCCGATCCGTGCCGCGCGCCGCGCTTCATCCTCGTCATGCTCGAACTCACGCGATATCGCGATGGTGTCGAGCGCAAGCCCGTCGATGGTGGTGTAAATCTGTGCATCGACGATATTGGCGCCGGCCATCGCGCAGGCGCCGGCGACGATCGACAGCAGCC
The DNA here is from genome assembly GCA_035532335.1 of Xanthobacteraceae bacterium. Lineage (GTDB taxonomy): Bacteria > Pseudomonadota > Alphaproteobacteria > Rhizobiales > Xanthobacteraceae > BOG-931. The sequence continues at coordinate 2,833 of DATKRE010000209.1, forward strand.
ATGGATGATCGGGGGCGTAGACGGTGAGCTCGGTGACGCCGCGCTCCATATCGAAGCCGACGCTGGTGGCAAGCCGCTTGCCGGCGGCATCGGCATCGCGCACGAAGCGCGCGTGCGCGATCTTGTGCGGCAGATCGACCTTGAGCCAGTAAGCCGGGTAGTGGCGCCCGATATAGGCGTCCAGCGTCTCGGCCGGCCAGTCGCCGATTGCGGCGCAAAATTCCCGCTTGGCGGCGGTGACGCGCTCGGCGCGGTTGACCTCGGAGAAGCCCCCCGTCAGCACCGGCTCGGTCTCGTAATAAAGCGTGCGCAAAAGCTGCGCCTTCCAGCCGTTCCAGACGCCCGGTCCGACCGCGCGGATGTCGGCGGTGGTGAGGATGGTCAACAGCTTCATGCGTTCGAGCGACTGCACGACGGCGGCGAAATTCTCGATGGTCTTGCGGTCGGAGAGGTCGCGCGATTGCGCCACCGTCGACATCACCAGATGGACTTCGATCAGCCAAGCGACCAATTCAGCTTCGGCCGGATTGAATCCCAATCGCGGGCACAGCGATCGGGCGATGCGGGCGCCGGCGATCGAGTGATCCTCAACGCGGCCCTTGGCGATATCGTGCAGAAACACCGCGAGGTAGAGCACTTTGCGATGCTCGGGCCGGATGGTGTGTATCAGTTCGTTCGCCAGCGCGAAGTCGCGATTGTCGCCGCGCTCGATCTCGCTGAGCACGCCGATGCTGCGCAGCAGATGTTCGTCCACCGTATAGTGGTGGTACATGTTGAACTGCATCATCGCTACGATACGTCCGAACGCGCGCACGAATTTACCGAGCACGCCCGCTTCGTTCATGCGGCGCAGCACCGTCTCGGCCTCGCTCTTCGAGGTGAAGATTTCGAGAAAGAGCCGGCTCGCTTCCTCGTTGCGGCGAACACTGGCGTCGATCAGCTTGAGTGAGCGGGTGGCCGCGCGCATCGCCTCGGGATGGATGGCGAAATTGTGCTTCTGCGCCAAGTAGAACAGCCGGATCAGATTCACCGGGTCGCGCTTAAAGACGTTGGCGCGCGCGAGGTTGATGCGATTGTTGTCGATCACGAAATCGTCGGTCTCGGTCAGCGTGCGGCGGGTGTCGCGGGCCGGGCGCAGGCGCGCGATCACGCGGCTCAAAACCGGCGCCGGTTTCGCCTGCCGATCTTCCAGATCGGCGCACAGGATGGCGGTGAGGTCGCCGACATGCTTGGCGGTCAGGAAGTAGTGCTTCATGAAACGTTCGACCTCTTGCAGGCCGGGATGCTCGGTGTAGCCGAGCCGTACCGCGACCTCGCGCTGAATGTCGAACGACAAACGCTCCTCGGCGCGGCCGCAGAGGAAATGCATGTTGCAGCGGACCGACCACAGGAAATCTTCGCAGCGTCGGAACATATTGTATTCGTCGCGATCGAACACGCCGCGGTCGATCAGTTCCTCGGGCTCACGCACGCGGTAGACGTATTTCGCGATCCAGAACAAGGTGTGCAGGTCGCGCAGGCCGCCCTTGCCGTCCTTGACGTTGGGCTCGACCAGGTAGCGCGACTGTCCGGCGCGGCGGTGCCGCTCTTCGCGCTCGGCGAGCTTTGCGGCGACGAACTCCGCCGCCGTTCCTTGCACCACCTCCTTGTCGAACCGCGTAATGAGTTCGTTGTAGAGCGGGGCATCGCCGAGCAGCAGGCGCGATTCCAGCAGCGCCGTGCGGACGGTCATGTCGGCCTTGGCCTGGCGGATGCATTCGCCGACTGAGCGTGTCGCGTGGCCGACCTTCTGCCCCATGTCCCACAGGCAATAGAGCAGGGTTTCGGCGACCGATTCTCCCCAGGCGGTCTGCTTGTAGGGCAGCACGAACAAGAGATCGATGTCGGAGCCCGGCGCCAGCAGCCCGCGGCCATAGCCGCCGGTGGCGATCACCGCCATGTGCTCGGCCTGCGAGTGGACCCGCGGCGGAAAAAGCTTGGTGACCGTATACTCGAACAGGATGCGGATGATCTCGTCCTGGGTCCGGCAAAGCCGCTCGGCGCAACGCCGGCCGTGACGATCCTTGAGCAAGAGTTCTTCGGCGCGCGCCCGCGCGTCGGTGAGCGCGGTTTTGAGGCGGCGGGCGACCGCGACCCGCAACTCGCGCTCGCGCCCGGCATGGGTCTCCGCCAGCGCGTTGAGGTCGGCGACGATCGCCGCGCTATCGATGAGTTCCGAGGCGTTGCGTGCGGAACGTTGTGTGTCCAGCATCGTGGTAGGTCATAGCCGAGCCGCCTTGCGCTGTCATCGGGGGCGCCGGGACCGCAGCGGATGGACACGGCCTGCCACCCACTACTAAACTCCGTGGTGATGACCGTGCTCCGGGATTTTATCGATGAGGTTGGCAAAACGCTCGACGAGCGTGCCGACAAGCCGCTCGCCCCCCACCACTGGCTTGGCTTCGTGAAGCTGATCGATGTCGTCGATCAAGACGGTCAGATGGGCAAGTTGCGCCAACAAATGGAGCAAATCGTCGCTCAACGCGACGTCCGTTTCCAGGATCGTTGCTTGGCGCTGATCCCGGTGCTTGGTGCTGATCCCGCTATTGCGTCCACATTTAACAGGCGGCGACGCGCTGCAATAAGGGCACTTGTGGCACTGTAGCCGCCAAGCTACCCAGCTAATCCCTCGATCCACTGCGCGTTCGACTGGCTCTGGACGGAAATATTTGCGTCAACCGCACGGCCAGCGGAGCGGATTTAACATTCACTACCCACCTGGCGGCAGACTCGTGAAGCGAATGTCAAATCCAAAGCTCCACTAAGACTCATATTTGCTAGTGGTCCTTTTGATTCTAACATTCGCATGAGAAGCTGCCGGATACGGATGCGAATGTTAGAATCGGACCACTAGCTTCGTTCACCGTCATCCCGAGGTGGCCGAGTAGCGGCCCTCGAAGGATGCGTCCGAGGTGTTTGGACCGTCGCCCTTCGAGGCTCGCTCCGCTCGCACCTCAGGGTGACGGAACATACGAAGGGGCGACAAATGCCGGACGCACACGAACAGATGGAACAAGCCGACATCGCGAAGGAGGTATCGCGCGAAGACCGAAGAATCGCATTGGTGATCGCGATCCTCGCGCTGCTCCTTTCCTTCTCCGAGACGCTCGGCAAGAGCGCGCAGACCGAGGCGATCGACGCCAACGTCAAGTCGACCGACACCTGGTCGTTCTATCAGGCGAAAGATACGCGCCGGACGGTGCTCAATGTAGCGGCCGACCAAAGCACGCTATTGGCGGCCGGCTTGACCGACCCTGCCGCCAAAGCCGCCGTCGAGAAACAGATCGAGACATGGCGCAAGACCGCGGCGCGCTACGAATCCGATCCGAAGACGGGCGAAGGCCGCAAAGAACTCGCCGAGCGCGCCAAATCAATCGAAGAAGAACGCGATCTGGCGATGGCGAAATACCACCACTATGAGCTTGCCTCGGCCGCGTTTCAGGTCGGCATCGTGCTGGCTTCGGCGGCGGTCATCACCGGCATCATGGCGCTGGCGTGGTTTTCCGGTTTGCTCGGCGTCGTCGGGCTCGGCGTGCTATTGCTCGGCCTGTTGGTGCCACAGCTACTGCCGTTGCCGTGAGGATTGCGCAATCGTGATCGCACGCGGCAAAGCGGAGAAGCGAGCGGCCCGCACGGCGCGGCTGTCGGCGGCACTGCGTGAGAACTTGAAACGGCGCAAGGCGCAAGCACGCGGCCGGGCTCAGGGCCCGGCGGAAGACGAGCCCGCGCCACCGGCCACCATCGGGCACCAGCCGGAGGTTCCCGACTTTCGCCGCAATCGGGGCCGCGATTAGGAACTTGGGTGGGATTGATGATGGACCGTATCCGTATTGTCGGCGGCCGGCGTTTGAACGGCACGATTCCGATCTCGGGCGCGAAAAACGCCACCCTGCCGCTGATGATCGCGAGCCTGCTGACCGATCAGACGCTGATCCTCGACAACGTACCCAGGCTCGCCGACGTCGAGTTGCTCGAACGAATTCTCGGCAACCACGGCGTCGACATCATGGTCAGCGGCAAGCGCGCCGGCGAAACCGCCGATCACGCCCAGACGCTGAACATCTCCGCGGCGAACATCGTCGACACCACTGCGCCCTACAATCTCGTATCGCGAATGCGGGCAAGTTTCTGGGTGCTGGCGCCGCTGGTGGCGCGCATGGGCGAAGCGCGGGTTTCGTTGCCCGGCGGCTGCGCCATCGGTACGCGGCCGGTCGATCTCCTGATCATGGCGATGGAGCGGCTTGGCGCGCAGATCGACGTCGACGCCGGCTATGTGGTGGCGCGCGCGCCGCGCGGGCTCAAAGGCGCCGAGATCGTTTTCCCGAAAGTGACGGTCGGCGGCACCCATACCGCGATTATGGCGGCGGTGCTCGCCGACGGCACCACCGTGATCGACAATGCCGCGCGTGAGCCGGAGATCGCCGATGTCGCCGATTGTCTCAACAAGATGGGCGCTCGCATCGCCGGCGCCGGAACCTCGCGTATCGTAATTGAAGGCGTTGCCAAATTGGGCGGCGCGCGGCACGCCGTGCTGCCTGATCGCATCGAGACCGGCACTTATGCGATGGCGGTCGCCATGGCCGGCGGCGATATCCTGCTGCAGAACGCGCGGCCGGAGTTGCTGCAAGCCGCCCTCGATGTGTTGCAACAGACCGGCGTCACGGTGACGCCGACCAATCAGGGCATCCGCATTACCCGTCACACCGATGAGCTTAAACCGGTCGAAGTAACGACGGCGCCATTCCCAGCCTTCCCGACCGATCTGCAAGCGCAACTGATGGCGCTGATGACGCGCGCGAACGGTACTTCGCACATTGTCGAGACGGTGTTCGAGAACCGGTTCATGCACGTGCAGGAACTGGTGCGGCTCGGCGCCCGCATCCAGTTGACCGGCGAGCGCGCCACCATTGAGGGCGTCGAGCGGCTCAAAGGCGCTCCGGTGATGGCCACCGATCTGCGCGCGTCGGTCTCGCTGGTCATTGCCGCGCTTGCCGCCGAAGGCGAGACCATCGTCAACCGCGTCTATCATCTCGACCGCGGTTTCGAGCGACTGGAAGACAAGCTAGGGCGCTGCGGAGCCGCCATCGAGCGGCTGTCCGGTTAATTCAGGATAACCGCGAAAATCAGGAAATAAACGGCCCCGCCGGCTAAGGAGCGCAGTTCCGAGGGGCGGGGCCGTTCGCAGACAGTCCACCGTTTGCGTTGCGATAATTACGCCGCCGGATATTGCCGAGAGACTAACGTAGGGGTCCGTAGAAATACGGTCCGCGATGGCCTATGTGTCTGGATAACATCGATAATGGAAACGCCTGGAGTTTCGGATGGCTTCTGCCCCCACCTCCCTCATCGAACGTGCCGGCCTCGACCGGACACGTCTCGCCAAGATCATCTCGCGCGGACTCGAAGGTGCCGATGACGGCGAATTGTTCCTCGAATACCGCCAAGCCGAAATGCTGGTGTTCGACAACGGCCGGCTCAAACAGGCGACCTACGACACGTCGCAGGGTTTTGGCCTACGCACCGTCAAGGATGAAGCGGTCGGCTACGCGCATGCCTCCGACGTCTCGGAAGCCGCAATTGCACGCGCCGCGGACGCGGTGCGCGCGGTCAAGGGTGGCTATTCCGGCCATTACGCCGGACCGCCACCGCGGACGAATGCAAAGCTCTATAGCGATGAGAGCCCGCTGGGGAGTCCGAGTTTCGAAGCGAAGGCGCGGCTTCTTGAAGCCATCGACGCTTTTGCCCGCGCCAAAGATCCGCGCGTGCGCCAGGTTTCCGTCAGCCTCGGCGCTACGTGGCAAGCCGTGGAGGTAGTTCGCGGCGACGGCGAGACCTATCGCGACGTGCGGCCGCTGGTGCGCGTGAATGTGTCGATCGTGGTCGGCGACGGCGACCGGCAGGAATCCGGCAGCGCCGGTTATGGCGGCCGTGAAGGCTACGAGCGGTTCATCGTTACCGACACCTGGCAACACGCGGTCGATAGCGCGGTGCGTCAGGCACTGACCAATCTTGAAGCCGTGCCGGCGCCGGCCGGCGAAATGGACGTCGTGCTCGGGCCGGGCTGGCCGGGTGTCATGCTGCATGAAGCGGTCGGGCATGGCCTCGAAGGCGACTTCAACCGCAAGAAGACCTCGGCCTTCGCCGGGCTGCTCGGCCAGCGTGTCGCCGCCAAGGACGTGACCGTGGTCGATGACGGCACGATCGCCCAGCGCCGCGGCTCGCTCTCGATCGACGATGAAGGCACCCCGACCAACCGCACCGTATTGATCGAGGACGGAATTCTCGTCGGCTACATGCAGGATCGCCAGAACGCCCGGCTGATGGGAATGAAACCCACCGGCAACGGCCGGCGCGAAAGCTTCGCGCATGTGCCGATGCCGCGCATGACCAACACCTATATGCTCGCCGGCACGCGCGATCCCGCCGAAATCATCGCTTCGGTTAAAAACGGCATCTACGCCGTGCATTTTGGCGGCGGCCAGGTCGACATCACCTCGGGCAAATACGTGTTTGAATGTACCGAGGCATACCGGATCGAAAACGGCAAACAGGGCGCGCCGATCAAAGGCGCCATGCTGATCGGCAACGGCCCGACCGACCTCAACCGCATCTCGATGGTCGGCAACGATGTCGCGCTCGACGACGGCATCGGCACCTGCGGCAAGAACGGGCAAGGCGTGCCGGTCGGCGTCGGCCAGCCGACGTTGCGGATGGACAGCATCACCGTCGGCGGGACGGGCTAACAGTGGAGCATGATCTTTTCGGAAAACCGGCTACCACTTTTCCGGATCATGCTCGCTAGCGCACCACGCCGGAAATGCAGCACGGCCGGTGGCGTGGCGGCTTGATGATGGTCTTTAAATAGCAACGCGGCGCCGCCGCCCCGTAACCCGGCCGGTGATAGGTCCAGGCGCGGCACCGCGTGTCGGCTTGACAAGCGGCGGCGCAGGCTTTGCCGCGCGGCTCGGCTGCGGTCTCGAAGTTGCGGTAATCGCCGCCGGCGCGATCGATGGAAAATTCCAATTCGCCGAGATGCGGCTCGATCACCGCGGCGCCGCGCACGCCCGAGACGCAGCAGTTAGACGGCACGCGCCGTACGATCTCGCGCTTGAGCCAGCACTTCGCCGGCGCGCCGGAGATCGACGGATAGGAAAAACTCCACGACCGGCAGCCTTTGTCGCGTTCGCAGCGGTTAGCGCAAACCGCCGGATCGCCGCTCGGAACTGGGGCATCGGCATAATCGCCGCCGGGCCGGTCAAAGCCCGACTGCGCGCGAGCCGGCGCGCCGGCCGTTGCCGTTGCCATGGCGACAACGACAAACGCCGCGAACGCTGCAGTTAGTGCGCGCATGCGTCGCCTCGCATTGCTCGCAACATCGAGCTTGGCAACGTTTCCCCTCCAACCACAAAAGCGCACCCCTTGGGAACCGATACTATAGGAATTTGGCGCCCATCGCGTAACCTTCGCGGCGCGTTATCCGCGCTCAATCGCGGAAGTGTTTCGATAGTTTTAGACCCTGCGCCTGATAGTTGGACCCGATGCCGGTGCCATATAGCTGATCGGGGCGCGCCAACATGTTTTCATAGACCAGACGGCCGACGGTCTGGCGGTGTTCGAGAATGAACGGCACTTCGCGCGAACGCACTTCCAGCACCGCGCGGGCGCCAAGTCCGCCGGCGCCGGCATAACCGAAGCCCGGATCGAAGAAACCGGCGTAATGCACGCGGAATTCGCCGACTAGCGGGTCGAACGGCACCATTTCGGCCGCGTAATCGGGCGGCACCTGCACCGCCTCGGTGGACGCCAGGATGTAAAATTCGTCCGGATCGAGGATCAGGCTGCGGTCGGCACGCGCGACCATCGGCTCCCAGAAGTCGGCCACCTCGTAGGCGCCGCGGCGCTCGACCTCGATGACCGCGGTATGCCGCTTGGCGCGATAGCCGACGATGTCTTTGCCGCTGTGCAATCCGCCGCCGGAAAGGTCGACGCTTACCGCGACGCCTTCGCCCATCACAGCTTCGGCGCGATCGACCAGTCGCTCGCGCGCGTGCAAGGCTCGCAACGCTTCGCCGTCGAGTATAGCCTCGCCGCGGCGAAAGCGAATTTGCGACAACCGCGACCCTTCGCGGACCAGCACCGGAAACGTCTTCGGACTGATTTCGGCGTATAGCGGCCCGTGATAGCCGCCCTCGACCCGATCGAAGCCGCGGGTTTCGTCGGCAATCACCCGCGTAAAGACGTCGAGGCGTCCGGTCGAGCTTTTCGGGTTGGTGGCAGCCGCGATATCGTCCGGCAAAGCGAGGCTCTCGATCAGCGGCACGATGTAGACGCAACCGGTTTCCAGCACGGCACCGTCGGTCAATGCGAATTCGTGCAGCTTGAGATCGGCGATGCGGCGAGCGACCGCCGTCCCGGGGCCAGGCAGAAAGCTTGCGCGTACGCGATAGGCGATCCCGCCCAGGCGCAAGTCCAGACTGGCCGGCTGAATTTGATCCGGTGCGAACGGCCGCGTCGCGACGATCGCGCGCTCCGCCGCCAATTCCGCAATCATGCGGTCGGGCAAAATTCCTTTGTCGGCGGGCTTGGAGGACAGCGGCACGGCTCACCAAATTCGGTCCCACGTCGGCGTGAGTGCCTGCGATCTAACCCGATGCCCGGCTTGACGGAAAGACAGCCCCGGCGTAAGAGCGACCTTATCCCGTGGTCATTTGAGCCGGCCGGCTTGCAAACCACGTTAAACAAGTTGCTAAAAGGCCGGGGACGCTTGAGCCCGGCCCGAGGATTATCCTCCCGGCCGGGTTTTGTTTTTTGGCCAGCAGGAGGGCCACATGAGCGCGTCCAAACCCGACCGTTACCGCCCCGAGACCCGGCTGGTGCATTCCGGCACGCTGCGCTCGCAATTCGGCGAGACCTCCGAGGCTTTGTTTCTCACCCAAGGCTACGTGTACGAGAACGCCGCGCAGGCCGAGCGCCGCTTCAAGAACGAAGACCCGGGCTTCCAATATTCGCGCTTCGCCAATCCGACGGTGGCGATGTTCGAACAGCGCATGGCGGCATTTGAAGGTGCTGAAGCGGCACGCGCCACCGCGACCGGCATGGCGGCGGTGACGCTCGCGATCGTCGGCCAGCTCAAGGCCGGCGACCACGTGGTAGCGGCGAAAGCTTTGTTCGGCTCCTGTCGCTATATCGTGGAAGATTATCTGCCGCGCTTCGGCGTCGCCTCGACCCTGGTCGACGGCACCGACCTCGCGCAGTGGCGCAATGCGGTGCGGCCGAACACCAAGACCTTCTTCATCGAGACGCCGACCAATCCGACGCTGGAAATCATCGACATTGCCGCCGTCGCCGAGATCGCGCACGCGGCCGGTGCCACTTTGGTGGTCGATAATGTGTTCGCCACGCCGATCTTCCAGTCGCCGCTCGCACTCGGCGCCGATTGCGTGGTTTACTCGGCGACGAAGCATATCGACGGCCAAGGGCGCTGCCTCGGCGGCGTCATCCTGGGTTCGGAAACCTTTATCCAGAAAAACGTCCACACGCTGCTGCGGCAAACCGGGCCGTCGCTATCGCCGTTCAACGCCTGGGTTCTGCTCAAGGGTCTGGAGACGTTGCCGGTGCGGGTGCGAAAGCAAACCGACAGCGCCGCAGCGCTGGCAGTGACGTTGGCCGAGCATCCGAAGATCGCGCGCTTGATCTACCCCGGCCGCCCGGATCATCCGCAGGCCAAAGTGGCGCAGAAGCAGATGCGCGGCGGCTCGACTCTGGTCGCCTTCGATATCAAAGGCGGCAAGAAAGCCGCGTTTCAGTTTCAGGATGCGCTCAAGCTGATCCGTATCAGCAACAATCTTGGCGACGCCAAGAGCCTGATAACCCATCCGGCAACGACGACGCATCAGCGGCTCACCCCGGCGCAACGCGACGAGCTTGGCATCACCGACGGACTGGTGCGGCTGTCGGTCGGGCTCGAGCATCCCGACGATATCGTTGAGGACGTGCTCACCGCGCTGGAAGCCGTCTAAAGTCGCGCTAGCCGCTTAGCGGGTGGAACGCATTGCTGCCGACGCAACCGGGCGCGCACTCGCCTCGCCGATCGCGGCCGCCAATAGCTTCGCCACGCAGGCGTAGCTCCAGTCGTTCATATGCAGTTGGTCGGGGGCGGTGAATACCTCGAACGGTATATGCTGCACATCGTGCCAGTTGCGCATGATCGCGAAGCGGTCGAACAGATCGACGCTCGCCACTTTGGCCGCCAGCGCAATCTGATCCTCCATGCCCTCGGTCTCCGGTTTGGCCAGCACGCGCGGTGCAAATTGCATATTGATCAGCACCACGTCGGCACCGGCCTCCCTGAGTTGGGCAATACCTTCTTGCAGCACGACGGAATGCGGCTTGAGCGGCTCGTCGCGCAGCACCGAATTGGTGCCGACCTGCCAGAGAACGAGATTGGGATGGGCAGCGATAACGTCGGTGCCAAAGCGGGCCACCATCTGCGGCGACTCCTCGCCGTTGACGCCGCGATTGAGCACGGTGATGTCGCGCCCGGGAAACGACTGCCTCAACTCGGCGGCAAGGCGGCTCGGATAGTTCGTCGCGGGCGAGCTGGCACCGGCGCCCGCCGTCGATGAAGAGCCGATCGCGACTATGGTAAGCGGCTGGCCGGCCGCCAGGCGCTGCGCGGTGTGCCGCAGCGGGTAGCTGAAATGGGCAAACGCCGCTGGAGCGCCGCACGCGTAAGTCGTGGCACTCGGGTCAACCGGTGCGCGCGACGCCGCCGCGACCGTTTGTGCCTGCACCGGCGCCGCGGCGGCGGCCAACACCGCCAGCCCCAATGCTACGGCCACACCGCGAACAAACCCGCGGACAGGCTTATTATTTGTTGCTTTCAACATTCGTCGGCGTTCCAGCGTCAAGATGGGCGGCATTAATGATTTGCGTCGCCAGCGCCCGGCCAAGACATTCATGCACTTTTCGGGCCATAGCATACCCATTGGTGGTCGAATAGAGGTCGAACGTGCCTTCATCGCTCCAGAAATGCATGATGGCTAATCGATCAAACAACAGGATGCTGCGCTGTTCGGTCACCCAGTGCATAACGTCGGCGTAAGGCGTCACGCTGAGCATGTTTTCGGTGCGCGGGCTAAACTGCATGTTCATCAGGATCGCTTCGGCTTGCGCCGTTGCTATCGCATTGAGCCCGTGATCGAGACTGGTGTGGAAATCATCCGGCTCGACACCACGCAGCGCGTCGACCGTGCCGGCTTGCCAGATCACCAGCGCCGGCTTGTCTTCCGCGAGAATGCGCGGCAACCCCGATGCCATGTCGGCGGTGGTCAGCCGCGGCTCGACGTGTGCGGTAACCTTGATCTCGTTGCCCGGCAGCCGCTCTTTGAGCGCCTGTTCAAGCTGCGCAGGGTAGGCAAAACGTGCGCCATCGGGACCCGACAGCGCTGACGAGCCGGAACCAACGACGGTTATATCCAGCCGGTGACGATCCTTGATTTCCGCGGCGGCGCGGGTGAGCGCGACATCTGTTGCAATGAGCGAATCCGGAACGGTGCAGTTCGGTTCCGGCTCGGTTGCAGCAGCACTGCCGGCCAGCGCAATCGCCGTCACGACGGCAAAAACAAAGCTCATGCCTCGCCCCCCGCGAGGTCGGGGTCCGGCGTTTTTAAACGCGGCACGGACCTTCGCCCTTCTATGCTTTTGTACCACGAAAGCAGCCTCGCCGTACCAACCATCATGAGTATCCCTAATACGCTGACGGCGGTTTGCAGCAGCGGCCCACCTGACCATTCCGCAATGATGAACTGGCCGGCAAAGGCCAAAAACACGCCAAGGCAGAATATTTCGAGCGAATGTTGGCCACAGCGGATCGCCGGCAGCAGTACCGGCGCCCGCAGGCCGGACCAGGAGCGTGGAATGAAGCGAACCGTTACCGCCGCCAGCGCCAGGAAATGCGCAAACCGCAAGACATCGAGATTGGTCTTGTCGATCGGATACATCCAATTCGCCAGCCAGCCCGGCACGAAGCGATCGAGCGATTCAAAGTGCCAGGTCAGCGTGATCAAGAACGCAAACACCAGATAAGCGATGGCGACCGTGAGCAAGACACGCGAGCGCAGCACCCCGGCCAGCCGGTGCGCGCCGCCGAGCGCGCACCAGGCGCCGAACACGAATAACAATTGCCAGGCGAACGGATTGAAGAACCAGACACCGTTCGGATAGGCCGGCAGGTTCCAGTCCAGCTTCCAGGCCAACGCATACACGACGGCCGATCCGGCCAGCGCGAAATTCGGCCGCCGCAGCAGGAAAAACAGAACCAGCGGGAAGAACAGCAGCAGCACGATATAGAGCGGCAACACATCCATGTTGACCGGCTTGAACTTCAGCAGCAGCGCCTGAAAGATCGTGATGTCGGGTTGTTTGAGAAAGTCGAGGATTTTCATCTCTTCCGCATAGAGCGGATTGTCGAAGGTCGCCGCTACGTAGGCGATCTCGGCCATGAAGATCGTGAACAGGAAAATATGAGCGACGTAGATTTGCCAGGCGCGGCGCAGAATGCGGGCGCTCGAAACCGTGAAGCCGCGCTCGCGCATGGCGCGTCCATAGACGAAAGCGGCGGTGTAGCCGGAAATGAAAATGAAGATTTCAGTAGCGTCGCTGAAGCCGTAGTTGCGGATAGTGAACCAGCTGACGATGTTTTCGGGAATATGATCGAGGAAGATCAGCCACAGCGCCACGCCGCGGAACAGATCGAGCCGCAGATCGCGTTCGCCGGGGACCGCCGCAGGTGGGGATACCATCGCCATACACTCCGCAACCTTTGCCGGCGGCGTGTCGCGGACGCCGACAGTAATCTAGTGGTCCGATTCTAACATTCGCATCCGTGTTCGGCACCCTCTCATGCGAATGTTAGAATCAAAAGGACCACCAGCAAGTATGCGTCTTAGTGGAGCTTTGGATTTGACATTCGCTTCACGAGCCTGCCGCCAGGTGGGTAGCGAATGTTAAATCCGCTCCACTAGGGCCCCGATTCGAAAATTCGCAAGCAGTTATGATATTGCCGTTGCATGTTTCGTCGTCGCGGCTTGAGAAAGCGACGGGATTGGGTCAAGATTTGTGCCATGTATCGCGCCGTCACCCACAGCATCCAGGTCGTCGT
>DATKRE010000210.1:0-8084 GCA_035532335.1 Xanthobacteraceae bacterium
ATTTCCGTTCGTCGATCGATAGTGCTTGCTGGGTTGGATCCGCGCGCGCTGCTGCGTGGTGCGAGCGCGGTCCGTACAGACCGGGGGATCGATGATGAGAGGAATCATCCTGTTTAGAACGCTAATGGGAGGTCAGACGACCACCACGAAAAAGCCGGACGGAACGGTTATCAAGACGCGCAAATGGCAACTTGCACCGGAGGATGTTCTTGCGATCGGCGGTGTACTAGTCGCGTTACTCGTCGTTGCGGGAATGATTCTCGGCAAGCTGCCGCTTAATACGTACACGTATGGACTGGCGGGCTTCTCGGTCGTTGGCGCTGGCATTTCAAAGATCGTGAAGGCACGGAAAGGGGTGCACGGCAGAAAGTAGGCGCTTCGCCGTGGCTCCTCGAGATAGCCGCAAGAATGGGGGGATCATGCGCGTGTCAATGTTGGCGGCTGGAAAATTTACCGCGTGCGCCATCGTGCTCGGAGGCGGGTTATTTCTCGCCGCGTGCGCCACCCCGGCAGGCGATGCGCCGCAGAACGTCATGATCGGCAATGTACCCGCGGTCGCCGCATATTCAGAATATCGCTTTATCACGGCACGCCCGTCACCGGCCGATCCAACGCGCACTATCCTGTGCACGGAACCCAGCCCTGACATTGCCAAGGCGCTGCAGACGGCGCTCGCGCTCAGTGCAAACGCCCAAACCCACGGCGTCACAGCGTCGGGTAGCGTCAACTACACAGCGGCCGAGACCATCACCGCCATGGCGGGGCGCACCGCCGCGGTCGTGGCGCTGCGCGACGGTCTTTATAAAGCGTGCGAGGCTTATGCTAACGGTGCAATCGGCGACACGGCGTATGGTCTCATCCTCGCGCGCTACGGCGATCTCCTCACGACATTGATGCTCGGTGAAGCCGCAGCGACGGCGCCTTCAGGCAGTGGTTCCAGCTCAACCAACTCGGCAACTTCGGCGCAAGCCATTCAGGCGATTCACCGTGATTATTACGGTTCAATGCCGGAGGCGATGCTCCAGGCGATCCTCGTGAGCTGCCTGACCACCTTCGACCCAAGCCGGCCGGGCGCAGCATCCCCAAACCCAGTGCTCACGCCAGCGATGTGCAGGGGGTTTGTTAGCAAGCTCATCGCGACAACGCCACGCGCGTTCGCGGCGGGGAAAGCGATCAAATAATTGTCGCGATGATCAGGATCCGGTGAAGAACCGGAACTATACAGGGGAGGAGCATATGCGTTCATTCATGGGCCGGCTTCTAACCGCCTCGCTCTACGTAATTGTCACTTTCGCATTCTGTGGGTCGGCATACGCCGCTGATGCCAGCACTGCTAACCCGATCAGCGCCGGTACGCGGATTCTCGCGCTGGGGACATCCCTGATCGTGTTGATCCTTATCGCGACGGCAGTGACAAAAGGCAGGCCAATGCGCTTCCTTATTGGGGTGGACAACCGTTACAGCAATTCGCAGTGCCAGCTGGCACTCTGGTTCGGTGCGGTCGCTACCGTCTATCTAGCGACAGTGTTGCTTCGTTGGCGTTATCTGGGTTCCGGCTTTATCGGTGGCGTGGGAATCACGCAGAATTTGCTTGCGATGACGGGCTTAAGCGCCTTCAGCTTCGGCGGAGCCAAGGTAATTACGGCGCAGAAAGTCGCGAACGCGCCAATGCCAAAGCCGGTTGCTGGAAGCCCCAATCTCCTGACGGATCTGATCCAGAATGATTTCGGCAATGCAGACCTTGGTGACTTCCAAATGATCTTGGTGACAATCGCTGCGGTCGTGATTTTTGTCACCACCTCGTTCTACTTCATCGGCACGGCCGACTTTGCGAAGGCTGTCACGACATTGCCTGATATCGACACGACGCTCTTATCGGGATTTGGCGTGGGTCAGGGCGCCTACCTGATCAAGAAGGCCGCTTTAAAACCAGGTGAGGGATAAATCGACAGCTTGGGGAGAAACGAAATGACGAAAAATATTGTGCTCTGCACTGATGGAACTTGGAACGGCCCAGGCGAGCTGGATACCGACGATAAATCGGCGCCCACGACCAACGTGTTTAAGCTGTTCCTCAATTTGGCAGGCGTCGATACGCCGAGTACATATAAACTCGCAAAAGAGCAAGAGCGCACGCTCACCGGCAAGGACGGAACGATCCAGCAAGCAGCAAAGTACCTGGATGGCGTCGGCGACTCCGACAATTTTCTTGTTCATGCGTTGGGAGGCTCACTCGGTGCCGGTCTTATCACGCGGATCGTCCGCGGCTACACGTTTGTTTCGCGAAATTATATTGCCGGTGACAAAATCTTTTTGACTGGTTTCAGCCGCGGCGCCTATACGGCGCGTGCGTTAGCCGGCTTGATCGCTGCAAAGGGTCTAATCGATGCAACGCGGCTTGATCTGTCGGATAAGAATGCAGCTTACCGGCTAGGAGCAGCCGTCTGGTATCAATATCGTCGCGGCGCGCTTCAGACCAAAGCGGGCCTCCTCGACGACCTTGCGAATTTCGTCGTCGACCTTCCCGGATTCTTCGGCAAGCCGCCAACCGGAGATAAGTTGATAGCCGCACCCATAGAAGCTATCGGCGTATGGGACACGGTTGGAGCGCTCGGGATTCCTGCCTACAATATGAACATGGTCCGCGTGGACCTGTTCGAGTTCGCAGATACAAAGTTGAGTAACGTAGTCGGCCGAGCTTTTCACGCTATTGCCGTCGACGAGCAACGTGGAGATTTTACGCCCACATTCTGGGACACCGACCCTCGCGTCACTCAAGTCCTCTTCCCAGGCGCACACGCCGACGTCGGTGGCGGCTATCCGACAACTAACAACGAAAGCGGCCTATCCGATCGCACGTTACAATGGATGATCGCCCAATTTGCAGCGCTTGGCGTGCAATTCGCGGCGTCACCAACCTACGTTCCGAAGCCCGACTGCAGGGGGGCGGCCCACCAACCTTGGACATCACCGCCCTTCGACAATCTTCCTAGAGGGCTGCGCACCCTTGCACCCGGATACAGTCTTGCGCAATTTGTCATTGATCGAATGCGCGCGGGCCCTGTTATCGCGAACCCGGGACTTGCGCCAACTCAGTACTTACCGGCGAATCTGAATGCATATGTAGCCAGCGGCGCTGCTGCACCAGGCATTACCGTAGTCTGAAGCCGAATTTGGGAATTTCCAAAAAAATCCACCGAGGCCTAGGGTCTGTATTCTTCCATCATTCCGTCGTCCCGGATGGTAAGCATTGTCAAAATGTCGTCGCTGCTTAGAGCGATCGTTTCTTCATTGAGCTCGTATCTCTCGGCCTCACGCTGATCAAACCATGCAGCGGCTGGCATCAACGCGATGTGCGACCGCGGCCGTTTTTTGTAGAGCACATCAAAGGCATAACTGTCAGCATCCAGATCATCGCGCGGAAACCAACGCTCAGGAATGCGTGGGCCTCGCTTAAACCATCGGCGACCCTGCTGATTATGACAAACGAGAATAACGTCGTATGGCGTGAGATCGACGAAGCGCAATGCTGTCGCGGGGACGCTGGTGCGAAATGCAGTAGCGATCTCCTCGACCTGCTTGAAAGACGGGCGGGACTTTCGGTCCAGACGAGGCTCGACTAAGTAGCGAGGAAGCAGAAGATCGGCCGCATAGCCGTCGGCAACCCGCTCAGGATCGAGTGCGCCTCTGGTTTGATTTTCGATATCATCAGCGCGGCACATGAGCGGGCGGCCCCGGTGATGGCACCAATGTCCAAGTTCATGGCCGAGCGAGAATCGCTGCCGAACGGGGTGGACGGCGGTGCTTATGGAGATGATTGCACGATCGCCGGTTCCGATGATGCGGGCCTCACACCCCACAAGATCGCGATACCTCGCCTCGCAGCCGACATAATGAGCAATGGCCTCTAAGTCTATGTCGTTTGGCTCCGTGACGCCGAGTTCTTGCAACAGGAGTTCGGCCGGTCGAAGCCGAATCACTTCGGGTTGCCCCGCTCGTCAATTAGACCAAGGTCCTGTAAGTCTTGAAGTATCCCATCAACGTCACTCTCCGTTAGTTCGTCCGCATTACGAGCAGCGAGAGTAAGAGGCGATGAGCCAGCCGGTTGCCGCGCGATTACGCTCAAGAGCAATTTCTTTTTCACTTCAAAGGAACCGGGGATTATGCGCAACGCAGAAGATCTCTCACGTGCCTCGCGTACCGCCGCTTGTGCTGCCTGTAGCTTCTTCTTGGCTACAAGAGTCAGGGCTTTTGTGATTAGTCCCCGCAGCCGCTGCACCGCCGCGTCGATATCGCCGTGATCCTCCCGAACCTCTGCAAGAATCTCCTCATCTGAGCGCCCGATAATATCCTCGATCAGCGCATCCTCTACGCGGCGCACTTCTCGGTCGTGGTTTCGATCTTGCCCTGTCATGGCTTCAACCTCGGCGCTAGTTCTCGTTCGATTTTCCGCCGAACCCTCTTGCCGACGGTATTCATCTTTTTCGAATCGAATCCCGTCGCAGCTTGGGCTTCCGCGAGCGTGTCTGTGTCCATTCTCGCCATTAACCAGTAGGTGGCGTCGTCGTCCCCATGGAACAACTCAAATACCGATTCGACCACATCCTCATTGGACAGCCGATCGACGATCGCCTCTTCAGGAGTTGCTTCGGTCGCATGGGTTTTAGCGATTTCACCTTCAACGGCGGGATCATCGACCGGCGCAATGACACGATTCGCGGGCGCACTCTTGCGATCTGCCGAAACGAGGCTCTTCATTGCGCCCATAAGGAATGACGGGACGCTTACGTCACGTGGGCAGTGCCTTACGTCTGCCAGGGCTCGCATGATCGCTTCCTGCAAAAGGTCTTCAGGGTCTTTTCCAGCAAGCGCACCAAAGCCTCTCGCCACCTTCTCGAGCCGAAAGAGGTCAGCGGGCGAAAGCTGCTCGATCGCCGCGCGCAATTCGGCCGGCGAGAGGACGTCCGTTACCGGCGCGCCGGGAGCCTGTTTGGCCATCCTTTTCTCTTAGGCCGACCGTACGGTAATCCTGGGACGCCAGCGCAAAAAATTTTTATCCGCTTGTCCCGACTCGGGCTCGTATGGAGCCTAATGAGTCAGGGGGAAGTGTTTGGCCCAGAAAGAAAGGACTTTTATCCGATGAATCAAATAGTTAAAGACTTTGGCCCCGATGTATTGGGGACGCCGGCTGACGTGCTGCTGGCGGATGTCGCAATCCGCGTTCAGCTGTCGCGCACCGATCATGATAAGGCCGAAACGCGATACCACGCGATCAACGACTGGCTTGACCGCGAGGGCAGCGCGCTTCGCGGTCTGGTCCAATTGCTCTACCCCCAAGGGTCGATGGCGATTGGCGCGACGATCGCATCCAAGCTTCGCACCGACGAATTCGATATCGATCTCGTGACCGAGCTCGCGCTGGCGTCGAATACGGCGCCGCAGACGGTTCTCGACCTTCTTTACGGGAGCATCCGTGGCGAGCGCGGATCGCGGTATTTCGCCATGACCGAGCGGCGGACCCGATGTGTGACGGTGCATTACGCAGACGACATGCACCTCGATGTAACGCCCGCGATCCTCGCGCCGGAGTACCGACCGAAGACGAGCCGCATCTTCCATCACAGGCCGGGCGATCCGCAGGAGCCCGCCCGCAGCCTCTGGGCCAATCCGTGGGGCTTTGCGGAGTGGTTCAAGGCGCGCACGCCGCTCGACCACGTCTTCTCGAAGGCCTATGCGGTGCGTGCCGGGACCTGGGATCGGCTGATGATGGAGAAGGCCGACGCTGCTCCGGTGCCGGCGCAACAGGACGCCGACGAGAAATCGAAAGCGGTCATCGTGCTCCAGCTTTTGAAGCGCTGGCGAAATGTCCGGTACGATAAGCGGACTGGCGTGAGGCGTCCGCCCTCCGTGATGATGGCGAAATTGATCGCCGATGCGGCCAATCAGACCCGCACGTTGTCCGAAGAGCTGCTTCTCCAGGCACAGCACATGCATGAAGTACTCCTTGCGGCGCACCGCGTGGGGCGGCAGGTCCATGTCGCAAATCCGGTGTGTGATGCCGACATACTCACCGACCGGTGGCCGGAGACTCTGGATCAGCAGGCGCTGTTCCTCCGCGACCTTGAAGATCTCATCATCAAGGCAGCGCGTTTGCACGGCGAGTGCGGCCTCGACGAAATGCGAGCGATCATGGCCGATCTGTTCGGCGAAAACCCGACAGGCGACGTCTTCAAATCGTTCAACGAACAAATGGGCAGCCGTGTCGCCTTGGGGCAAAGCTCGTCGCAACGCGGCACCGGCCGTTTTGATCTTGGGAAGGCCGCTGTCGTAGCCCCCGCAACGGCTTCCAGACCTGGTCAGCCCTCGCCCGCGCGGCCGCATACGTTTTTCGGCACGCGCCGCGAATGACGGCTCCGACGATCGAGGAGCAGGTCGCGCACATGCGCGACCTGTATCCCCGCATGCGAGTATCCGGCGCTTGCGGCTGGATGGTGACTTGGCGAGGCCCGCTACGGCCACTGCAACGCACCTACGTAGTCGAAGTGCTATATGTGCAGCGGTTCCGGCTTTACGACGCTGATATAACGAATGGATATGCACCGGGCGTTCGCCTTGTGGAGCCGGAACTCGTTCTTGAACATCCCGACACGCGGGCGACCACGCCTCATATTTATTGGCGCTCAGACGATCCGAAGTCATCGACGCTCTGCCTCTTTGATCCCGCCACCTCTGAATGGGCGATTAGCGATTTTGTGGCGGATACAGCAATGCCTTGGGTGAGCGATTGGCTCGTGTGCTACGAGGGCTGGCTTGCTACGGGCGAGTGGAAAGGTGGCGGACGACATCCCGCCCCGAAGGCGCAAGCGGTGGAGACGATATGCAACGATCCAAGCGCTCAACGGACCGCCCCGAGCCTCGATCGGCCGGTACACTCGCCACGCGCCGGGTACCGCTTCCTTGGCCAACGGATCGGGACTTCCGCATCCTTTCCATTGATGGTGGCGGGATCCGCGGGATCTTTCCGGCCGCTTTCCTGGCTGGACTGGAGGCACGATGTCCCGGAGTACCCTCGATCGCCGGATATTTCGACCTCATTGCCGGCACCTCGACGGGCGGAATCATTGCCCTCGGCTTGGCAGCCAATCTGAGCGCTGCCGCACTGCGCGATCTCTACGTACGTGAGGGCCGGGATATTTTTCCGCCGTCGGGGCCCGGTGCGATCGGGCGAGCAATTCGCAAGATCAAGGCGTGGCGACGCTTGTGGCGTTATAGCTACGATCAGGAGGCACTCACTCGAATTCTCCGAGAGCGCCTCGGTGATCGGAAATTGGCTGACGCGCATTCGCGGCTGTGCATTCCCTCATTCGATGGCGAATATGGCGAAGTCTATATTTTTAAAACCCCGCATCATCCGGATTTCACCAAGGATAGACACGAGACAATGGTAAAGGTGGCGCTTGCTACGTCGGCTGCGCCAACGTTTTTCCGTCCAATTCAAGATGGTGGTTATACTTTCATTGATGGTGGAATTTGGGCGAACAATCCGGTGATGATCGGGCTTACCGAGGCGCTGACGTCATTCAAGATAACACGCGAGCAAATTCGGATTCTAAGTATCGGTTGCGGTCAAGAGCCATATACCGTGACCGGAAAGAAAATCACCCGCGGGGGTATGTGGCACTGGCGCGATCTCATCAATGCCGCGATGCGACTGCAGTCACAGAACTCCCTCGGCCAAGCACGACTTTTGATCGGACCTGAGCACATGATCCGTGTTGATGTACCTAAGGACCTGACGCCGATAGAACTCGATGACTGGCAAAGCGCTGCGAAACAGCTACCAGATGCAGCTGCTGAAGCCGTCGAGGCCGCGAGAGACAATATCGCAGAAATGTTTTTGAAAGCGCCTGCGGATCCGTATAGCCCAATCATGTGAGCTCTGACATCTCCGTGCGGGCTGCACAGAAGCTGCTTACCGCAGAGCCCACAAACGATTCATTGCACCCTGTATATCTAGCACGTGCCGTCTCTGTCAGTAGTCACAAAGACGCGCTGCGTAAAATGCTATGATGAACGGAATGGGG
>DATKRE010000211.1:0-6652 GCA_035532335.1 Xanthobacteraceae bacterium
TCTCAAGCCGATAGTCGAACCAGTCGTCCTCCGATTCGAACCCGATGAGCACGCCGGCCGGCTTGCCATGCCGGGTAATCACGATGTCGCCCTTAGCCGCTTCGCGCAACAGATGCGACAAGTCGTCTTTCGCCTCGGACAGCGGTACCGCTTTCACGCGGGATTTCCGAATCGAGCCAGCCATGCCGCAGCTTCCGATTTGCTCACGATCGCCAGAATTTCGACGGTCGAATTTGAAACATCGTAGAACACACGCACGTCGTCCACACGAAGCCTGTATTGCGGCCGATGAAGGCCACGCAGCCGCCTAATCCGGCTGCGGCTCACCTTCGTCGGCTCATGCCGCAGATGCGTTTCGAACGCCGCCCGCACCAGTGCTTTGACGCTGGCCTTAAGGTTTTTCAGATCCTCGACGGCCTCGGGGGCGAGCACGATCGCAAAAGGCATTTTGGCTAGATTATAGCCAGATTTCGGAATCGTCAATTGCAGCAAGGAGAAGCGAATCCATATCTACGATCTGTGGTTATGGATTCCGGCCCTCGCCGCTCTGGCGAGTAGGGTGGGCTGAGCGAAGCAAAGCCCACGCGAATTTTAGCCTTGGAATTTTACGTGGGCACGTCGCTTCGCGACTTTGCCCACCCTACGCCTGCTCTGCCTTTAAAGACGCAGATGGCCGGGACAAGTTTACGGCCATGACGTGCAAGGGTGGCGAGTGCCGCCCTTCGAGGCTCGGCGCGTCGAGCACCAAAGCGTGACGGGAAACGACTACCCCGCTTTACGGTGCCGGGCGGCGGTTCGGTGCGGCTTGGCGTGGGTCTCTTCCCGCGCGTCCCGCGCGGCCTTCTTGCCGGTGATCGGCAGCAGCATTTCCTTCTGCCCCTCGATCTTCTTGCGGCCCTTCTTGCCGGCGGTGCGAGCGGTCGTGCGGCTGCCGCCTTCGGCCTGCACCGAGCGGCGCAGCGCGTCCATCAAGTTGATGACCTTGCCGGTCGGGCGCTCCTTCGGCGCTTCGATCTTCTCGCCCTTGACCTTCTTCGCGATCAAATCCTTCAGCGCGTCCTCGTAGTGATCCTCAAATTTTTGCGGCTTGAAATGGCCGCTCTTGGTTTCAACGATGTGCCGCGCCAGGTCCAGCATGTCCTTGCTGATCTTGACGCCCTCAATGTCCTCGAAATATTCGCTGTCGTCGCGCACTTCGTACGGATAACGCAGCAGCGTTCCCATCAGGCCCTTGCCGCGCGGCGTAATCGCCATGACATGCTCACGGCTGGTGAGCACCACGCGGCCGAGCGCGACCACTTTCATCTGCTCGATGACGTCGCGGATGACGACGAAAGCGTCCTGGCCGACCTTGCCGTCCGGCGCGATGTAATAGGGGCGGATGTTGTAGAGATCGTCGATTTCGCTGCGCGGCACGAACTCATCGATCTCGATGGTCTTGGTGCTCTCGAGCGCGATCGACTCGAGTTCCTCGTCGGTCATCTCGACATATTCGCCCTTGGCGACTTCGTAGCCTTTGATGATCTGTTCCGACGGCACTTCGTCGCCGGTCTCGGCGTCGACCTTGCGATAGCGGATGCGGCGTCCGGTCTCGCGGTTGATCTGGTTGAAGCTGACCTTTTCCCGTTCCGAGGTGGCCGGGTAGACGGCGATCGGACAGGAAACAAGCGAAAGCCGCAGATAGCCCTTCCAATAAGCGCGCGGTGCCACGGAACACTCCTGAAAAGCAACTGGACGACCAAACAACTTGGGACAACGAAACTCGATGATACCTCGTTCCCGCCCTTCGTTGCAGGCGTGGCAGCTCGCGCGTTTTCGGTTTGTTCCCACCGAGTGTAATTTTAGGGTAAAGCAATTGCATCGCATTGCTTCGATCGCCGAGCCAGCAGTCGGAGCGGTCACGCCCGCCGCTACGCGGTTTTCTGCTCGCTCAGCCCCAGTTCCTTGACCATCTCCGCGCGCATGACGAATTTCTGCACTTTGCCGGTGACGGTCATCGGAAATGCCTCGACGAACTTGATGTAACGCGGAATTTTGTAGTGCGCGATCTGGCCTTTGCAGAAATTCACAATGTCCTCGGCGGTCGCCGTCGCGTCCGGCTTGAGCTTGACCCACGCGCATAGTTCTTCGCCGTATTTCAGATCGGGCAAGCCGACCACCTGCACCGCCTCCACCTTGGGATGACGGAACAGAAATTCTTCGACCTCGCGCGGATAGACGTTCTCGCCGCCGCGGATCACCATGTCCTTGATGCGGCCGACAATGTTGCAGTAGCCGTCCTCATCGAGCGTGGCGAGATCGCCGGTATGCATCCAGCCGGCGCGATCGATCGCTTCCGCGGTGCGCTCCGCGTCGTTCCAATAGCCGAGCATCACCGAATAGCCGCGCGTGCAGAACTCGCCGGAAATACCGGGCGGAACGATGTGGCCGTCGAGGTCAACGATCTTGATCTCGACATGCGGGTGGACGCGGCCGACGGTGGCGACGCGCCGTTCGAGCGGATCGTCGCATGAGGTTTGGGTGGACACCGGGCTGGTCTCGGTCATGCCGTAGGCGATGGTGACTTCGCCCATGTTCATTTCGGCGATGCAGCGCTTCATCACTTCGGTCGGGCAGGGCGAGCCTGCCATGATGCCGGTACGCAACGAGGAGAGATCGAAACGTTTGAACTGCGGATGGCCAAGCTCGGCAATGAACATGGTCGGCACGCCGTAGAGTGCGGTACAGCGCTCGGCTTCGACCGCTTCGAGTGTCGTCAGCGGATCGAACCCTTCCGAGGGATAAACCATGGCGGAGCCGTGGGTGATGCAGGCGAGATTGCCCAGCACCATGCCGAAGCAGTGATAGAGCGGCACCGGAATGCAGACGCGGTCGCGTTCGGTAAGCTGCATCGCCTCGCCGATGAAATAGCCGTTGTTGAGAATGTTGTGGTGGGTGAGCGTGGCGCCTTTGGGTGTGCCGGTGGTGCCGCTGGTGAACTGGATGTTGATCGGATCGTCGAATTGCAGCTTCGACGCAAGCTCCGCGAGCCGGGCGCGATGGCGCTCGCCGCCCATGCCGAGGACGTCATCGAAGCGAAGGAAGCCGGGCTTACTGCCTTCGCCGATACGAACGAGCGTGGTGAGATGCGGCAGCCGCTTCGACTGGAGTTTGCCCGCCGCGCCGTGGTCGATTTCGGGCGCCAGCTCGCGCAACATACCGACATAGTCGCTGGTCTTGAATGAATCGGCGGTGACGAGCGCCTTGCAGCCGACTTTGTTGAGCGCGTAATCGAGTTCGGACAAACGGTAGGCCGGATTGATATTGACGAGGATCAAGCCGGCCTTGGCAGTGGCGAATTGGGTGATGGTCCATTCGGCGTTATTGGGCGACCAGATCCCGACGCGGTCGCCGGTCGTCAGCCCGAGCGCGAGCAATCCGGCGGCAAGCGCATCGACCTTGGCTTTCAGCTCACCATAGCTCCAGCGGATATTTTGTTGCCGCACGACCAATGCGTCGCGATCGGCGAAGCGTTCGGCGGCCTGGTCGAAATAAACGCCAATGGTGTCGCCGATGAGTGGCGTTGCCGACACGCCGTGAACGTAGCTTTGGGTCAGCTTGCCCAAGGGTGTGCCCAAGGATGTGCCCAAGAGTGTGCCCATGAGTTTCTCCGTGGCGCGTTTCGTTTTCTGCGCGCTTTGGTCTTATCGAGTGGTCGGATTCTAACATTCGTATCCGTATTCGGCACCCTCTCATGCGAATGTTAGAATCAAAAGGATCACTAGCAAATTTGCGGCTTAGTGGAGCTTTGGATTTGACATTCGCTTCTCGAGTTTGCCGCCAGATGGGTAGCGAATGTCAAATCCGCTCCACTAGCGATCTTTACGCCCGTGCGCTAATCCGCGCGTGGTCGCATCGTTACGCCGCAGCGCGGCGATAGGCTTCCGGCAAAAGCTGGGCGAGCAACGCCGCCCATTTTTGTTGGCCGGGTCCTTCGCCGATCAAATCCTGTCGAATCTCCATCAGGACGTGGGGAAGGCCGCGGCGTTCGCCATGGACCGGAATGGTGAAATCGGTCGCGTCGCTGACAAAATACGGCTCGTTGTCGCCGACGATCAGGTCGTTGTCTTGCCGTAGCAGCGACAGCAGCGCACGGGGCAGACGCGGGTCGCGATGATAAAGCACCGCCGCGTGCGTGGCGCGGGCAACGTCTTTGAAAACCGGCGTGAAGCTGTGTAATGCGATCAGCGCCGCCGGCCGGCCGCCGTTTTGCCGGCGGTCGAGTTCGTGTTCGATCGCCCGGTGATATGGCCGAAAGATTTCACGCTCGCGCGCTGCTCTAGCCGCCGCGCTCAACCCAATGTTGCCGGGGATCGCGGTCAATTCGCTGAGTTCCGGCATCGACGCGGCCGATTCCGGCGGGCGGTTGCAGTCGATGACCAGCCGCGAATAATTCTGCCGGATCAGGACGGCGTCGAGCGCGTCGGCGAGCGAATGCGCGACGCCGGCAATACCGATATCCCAGGCGATGTGGCGTTCAAGTTCCGATGCCGGCAGGCCGAGCGTTCCGAGTGTGCGCGGCAGGCGATTGCCGGCATGGTCGGCGACCAGGACCAGCGGCGAAGTTCCGCCGGGATTGTAGATCGTGACGGGTTCCGGCTCGCCGGCGGCCAGCAATGGTTCCGCGTCGTTCATCGGCGACTGCGCTCGCACACACCTACGGAACTTGTTCCGAGCCATGCCTACGACAATCGGGCCCGGCGCGCTCAATTGCCAATGCCGGAAAGAAGAAGCCCCAAGCGCTAGGAGGGGGATCGGAGCGCTTGGGGCTGGCAGGATCGGAGGATTCCGGCCTTAAGTTCAATCGTTGGCGGCTTCGGTGACCCAGACGCCGCATTCGCCGCAGCCGTAAGTTCGTAGCGCGGGCTGCCCGCCAGTTTCCGCTGTGGTCCGGCTGACATGCATCGGCCGGCCGCAGTTCGGGCACAACGGCCGCGCCGTCACCGCGTCATTTGCCCTTCCGTTCAACTCATGAATTCCCAGCATGCTCATTCCCGTGCGTTGCTTGGCGTTTTTGAAA
The DNA here is from genome assembly GCA_035532335.1 of Xanthobacteraceae bacterium. GTDB lineage: Bacteria > Pseudomonadota > Alphaproteobacteria > Rhizobiales > Xanthobacteraceae > BOG-931. The sequence goes on from DATKRE010000211.1 coordinate 5,060, forward strand.
CGACCGAATGAAATTCAAACGCATGTTTGAGACCGGGCCAAGCCGTAATTTGGGAATTTTTGTGACTTCGGGGGTGGACGATCTGAACCGGCCGGAGGGCTATGGCGGGGTAAAATGGCGTCATTTATAAGGTGTAAAAAATACAAGTTCCCAGCCGGTCCCGTAGCTCAGCCGGATAGAGCAGCGGTTTCCTAAACCGTTGCAGCCCATCTTGTCCTGTATCTTGCTGTTCCGTTTCGTCCAGAAATTCAGGCATTTCTGACTGGCCACCGACCCTCCAATCCTGGCATTTCCCACCCAGTAGTGAAGAGTTCGGTGGGAAATCGGGTGGGAAAAATCGCCGGCGACGGGGTATGGCTCCGCGCCTCCGTGGATAGGCGCAGACGGCCCCGCATTTGGCGGGCCCGAAGCTATCCCCGTATAAGCGCGCGCCGCGGCTGGCGCCCTCACGCCGCAGCTTCCACGGGCGCGGCAAGGGCGAGGCCGCGTAGATAATCAGCGGCGGTCTGCGCCTTGCTGCACGCTGTAAAGAATGCTCGTTTGTCAGCCTTCAAAAGCCCAATCCAGGTTTGGATATAGCCAGCGTGGCGCAGATCGCCGTCAATCGAGAACTCAGCACACAGAAATGCCGCGCATAGCTCGGCGACCAATTCCTCTGCCGCGTAAGGCGCGCTCGCCAAAGCGGTGGCGCAAATCACGGTGAAGGCGCGATTTGTGACCCGTCCAGTGACCTAATTCGTGGAACGCCGTGCCGTAAAAATGGTCTGCTCCCTTGAACGCCTCGAATGCAGGCAAGGAAATAAAGTCTCGGCTTGGCACAAAGTACGCCTCCCCGGCACTTTCCCGAATATCCGCACCGGTTGAACGCAAGAATTCATCGGCCAATGCATCGCGCGTATCGGGATTTCGAACGCGCCGCGGCTTTCCCGTCTTGACGCTATCGGGAAGGTTCTCGCATTGGGCGACGTTGAAAACCGTGTACTCGCGTAACATGGGAACTATGCGCGGCTCGGCTTCCTTGTTGTCGTCGTCCTTCACCTGCAGTTGCTTGACGAAATAGACGCGCATCCCGTGTTCTCCGCGCCGAACATTTCCGCCGGCCTCGATTGCCTGCTTGAATGTGAGGAACCGCGGCGTTGGCCAGCCGTGATCACGCGCGAGCCATAACAGGATCACGTTGCAGCCCGAGTAAGGTCTATTGGAAACCGCGTTGCATGGAGTGTTTGCGCCGGCTGTCGCGGCCCATGGGCGAACCCAAGGCGCCGCGCCGCGCTCCAACTCAGCAACAATGCGCACGGATACCTCGCCGTATAGATCGCGTCTCACAACACCGCCCTCGCATGCCGTTACGGCGCGTCGAGCGGTCTCTAAATTTTGCAGCGGGATGCCGAGAGTTCACCCCACACCACGCTGGACAGCCGGCACCTTGCACGCGCAGAGAAGATGGCCTCGCGCATATATTTGGCACTCAGACCATCGTTAATAATTTGTTAGGTTTTTGAGGGTGGCACGAGCACACGCCCCTGTGCGCTGTACCGTCGTTTCGATTAACACAAGAACCTGCTCTAATCGGTAAATGTCTTCGTTCGACGT
>DATKRE010000212.1:0-19783 GCA_035532335.1 Xanthobacteraceae bacterium
GATTTGATCGGGACAAAGCCAAGAGCGCGCATCGTCGGGGCGAGCCGGCGGCTGTTACCCGTGGTGTTTGGGAGGCCAATTAGGTCGAGAAGCGCATGGGTGCTGATTGCCTCCATCCCACGCACAATAACTTCCACACTCTGTCGAAAAGGATCGGCGTCACGCGCACGCTGCTCAGCTAACCTTTTCCTTAGGTCTTCGATGAAGGACGACATGGCGCAATCTCCAAAGCGGCAACAAATTTTTTGGCCCTTTTCGGCAGATCAATCTGGCCCACAAAGCATAGCAGCGAACTCAGTACCAATACTTAAAGCGTGGCTGACGCTTCGGCGCGTCGCTCACGGTGGCACGACGCCTTTTCAAAGTGTGACGCTTGCGGGTTGGGAGGCGAGCATGGTGGTGGCGCGTCTGTCACGGGGGCGTGATTAAAGTCGTGCGACCTTTCCACAAGTCGGGGGCGAAGCGCCGTATAACGATGGAGAATGCAATTTCTGACATTTTCTGACAGGGGGCACCAGAACTGTCAGACAAAAATCACCGTAGCGGCCGTTCGAGACAGCGGTAAGGCATCGAAATCAACCAACAACGGGGGATTTGGCTCGAAGGCAGCACGTTTTGGCAAAGTTCTCCACGTCGCGTGTGTTAATCGCAAAGTTCATTGGCATTGTCTGACAAATCCGCTTGCGCGCGCGACCTATAGATTTCTTTCTGCCGTTCTACTTATACTTAAATTTGCCCCGCGCGCCGCAGCTACTTAAATTTGCCACGCGCGCCGCAGCAAACGGATAATCCCCGTTGCCCTAGGCGGGTTTGTCAGACACCGTGTCGCGCGCTCGGGAGCCACCCGCAAGAAGGATTTTATGCGCCTCTGCCCTGGCGGATTGTGCCTGCTGGCGGCGCTCGGCAAAATGCTCCCGCAATCCAGGCTCGACAAGCCAAGCCTTGGGCGCCGGGTAGCGGTCGTCTTCGGGACGCAGCCAGCCCAGGGCGCAAAACCGTCCGACCCATTCCCCAAGTTCTTTTGGTGAGGCCCCTCTCAGCGAGCGTACGCCCTCGGTAAAGTCGGAGGGACGGAGGCGGTCTTTATCGAACGCTAGAATGAAGCTTGCGGTCGCCCGCAGCTTGTCGCGCTCCTTGCCTTCGTTCAGCCCGTCATAGAGACCAAAAATATGGGGCAATAGAAACTCACGAACGATCCTTTCCGCGGCTTCCGCGGTCCGGCGGGAAATGGCCGTGCTCGTGCCCAGACCTGCCGACAGGGTATCATTCCGATCACTCGGGTTCCCCCCGAGCAACTCGCACGGGCGTTCGCCTTCGGCGCGGCGAAAGCGTTCTGGAAACGGACATACCTTCAGCAACCGTTCGTTACTGCTCACCGGGTCGTGCTCCTGGGCGATGTGCAGCACGAGACAAAGGCGAGCGAAATATCCATTCAGCTTGCCAATGGCGCCGATCAACGCCGAGGAAAATCCATCCACCTGTCCGAGCCTATGCAAATGGTCCAACACTGTGCGAAGGACCACACGGGCTTCATCATCAAAGATAACTTTCTCAGGCTTAGCGCCATTAATGGACGCGATCAGCTTGTTGTATTTGTCCTCGGCGTCCGCGACAGGATAGTTTTCGTCGCCGCGCTCGGCTGGCCGCATAAGGACCGGTAAACCCCTCTGTAGCAGGCCATCGCTTGTTAGGTCTCGCATCTGCGTAAGCCGGTCCGGCTGGATGCCGCCTAATATGCTTAGGGCTAGGTTCTTGACGAAAATTTCTGCATTCTCGTCGGTCCTTCCCTTTCCCACGCGGTCCTTGTTGTGGGGGCCACCGTTCCAGGATTGCAAGTAAAACGCCCGCGAGGAACCACCGCTGCTATAGCGCTCAAAACTCTCCAGCCAACCCGCAAGTTCGTCGTGCACCATGAGCGAGCCGCTTGGTGCGCGGGATAAAATCTCCGCCACTTTTTCTGCCGTACTATCATTGATAATGCAGCGAGCCGGCCTCGGTGGAGGCGGCGTCGTAGGTTGTGTCGAGAGTTTCGTCTGCTGTTTTTGCTGCCGGTTGGCTTGCTGCTTCCAGAGTTTAAATTGTTGCTCCCATTTCTGGTGCCGCTCTGCGTCAATCTCGCGTAGTGGCTTCACCGCCTTGTCGATGATAGGCGATTTCTGCGTCGAGGGATTTCCAATCAAAGTGGTCCAAATGATTGGTTTTTCGAACCACCCATCCGCCACTCGCACGCATGTCTCCGCGTCAAGCGAGCCAGCGACCGCCGTAAGCGCCGCCATAGCGAGTGCCGAAGGATCGGCTCCCATCGCGCGCTGCTCAGCTTTAACAAACTCTGCGACTGTCGGAGGCAGCACCGCCAAAGGAAAAGGTGGACCAACGAAATCCTGATATGGGTCCACGAATGATGGCTGCTCTGGTTGACTTTGTTGCGGGGTCTTTGCGTGTGGGGTTTGTTGCGGTCGGGCAAGGTTTAAAGGTGATCTGATTTTGCCGAAGTGCTTGCACCCCGCGCAGGAGGTGCATCCAGCGGCCTGAATGGCATTACAACTTGGCCAGCCCAGACCTCTGTTGTACTCGCGTTCAGCCAGTTTACGTTCCCACATTGCCCTCGTTTCCCCGGGCGTATACGTGGGATGTTGATTACCCGTTCTGTGCGCCAGCTTTTCTCCGTCTGCCAAGAATGTCGCTGTCAACGTGGTCAAATTCCACATCGACTGTGAGTAGTCTTTGCCGCCGGTCCTAAGTGCCTCGCGGATGAAAGCGCAGCCGCCTGTCTCAACCAGCGGCTCCCAGCCGAGCGGAGGCATCTCCTCACGCTTGATGCCCTCGGACAACCTATCGGTGTCCTCTGATGGAGTGGGGTTTCGTTTCGGAAACAGCGCCGGGTCGAATAGGATAACGTTGGCCGCGTCGTTGTTTTTCTTCGGCGCGACCGGTACGGCAAGGTTTGCTAGGTCGGTGGCAAAATCAAACATCACGCGGCCCCTTACCCAATTCCAATAGCTTCACTGGCCGGGGAGGCGTGGTTTTATGGTTGAATGTCCCTGGCACTCGCAGCACCTGTGCAGCGTTGACTGTGCATTGAGTATCGCAGCGGAGCCCGAAGTTGATCGCCGCCGCCTTCAATCCATCTGCGTAGGGTCTCCACTCATCAGGCGTCAGAGGCTTGTCTGACATCCAGTAGACATGCAGGCCACCACCCGAGCCAATCAGCGCGTTAGGTGGGGGTAATCCCGCCGCTTTTACAAATGCTGCAAGAGCGTCGAACGCTTCGTCCAGCGTGGCGTAACCTTTAGGCGGGGGCTTAACGTCAATGTCGAGCCAAATTGCTTTTAGCGCGAGCGCATCTTTCTGGTGACGCATTGCCGCGAGCTTGCCGCGGTCGTTCGTTTTAGTCTTTTCTTGACGCGAAAGACAAAAATAAATGTCCTTTGTTGTTGGACGGCTCAGTACCCATTCTAACAAGGACAAAAATTCTTCCAGGGTCCGCGTTGGCTTGCCTATCCAAATTAGTTTGTTGGGGTCACTCGGGGCAGGGATAACCCAATGCAAATTTATGAACCCAGGCTCCGCTTCTTTGGGCCAGGGTAATACGTGCCTTAGAAAATCCGCTTCGTCTTTTGCCAAATCAGAGACACGGCCGGCCTTGGCCTCGCCGCCTACCGAATTAGCCGCCAATGGGCATTCGGCCGGCGGTATCTCGCGCTTGCAGCCTTCGGCCTGAACCTGTTCGGCTATTTTCGGGCCGAAAATGCCAGTATCAATTAATTCGCCCGAAGAAAACGGCGAAACGCCCGTTAACCCGTTGCTCTTCTTTGGTGCTCCATAGAGCCGCGCAGCACGGCGTTTAGCCTGCCGTTCGCTTTCCTGTTGTTCCAAGTCGATTAGGCTCGGAAGCCCGGGTGCTGCCGGATAACGCTTGCCCTCATTTGGTGCGGGGCCGGTTGCGCCAGTCATGACACGCCTCTCTGATGCTCACGCGCTCGCTCAGGCCGCAGGTGTGCCAGAGAGTAATCTTTCCAGAGCATCGGATGGCACAAGCAGGCGTCGGCCAATCCTAATGGTGGGTATTTCCTTCCGTTTCGCCGCTTCGTAGGCAGAGCCTCGTGAAATCCTAAGGAGGGAGGCTACCTCATTGAGGGTTTTAACGCGCCCCTCGACCTGAATTGCTGATGACTTGTCGTTCATTGTCGTTACCCCATAGTTTTTCATTCGGCGGAGCCGCTCTATTTGTGTTCTACCACGATAAAACCCTGTGTCAACCCTTCACAGGGTGTACGGTAGGTATAGGCATGTTACTGCGCAGTAACGGCAAAAATTGGGGATTTACTCGCTGTTAATTGGGAATTCATTCTGTGCTGGACCGGGCCAAATCCGAAGAATTCGTATCATCGTATGTTGACCTGCTGCCATAAGGGGTATATGGACACAACGTGTAGGTCCTATGGCAACCCCCAGTCTTCAGGCCATCCACATGCCGAAGCGAAAATCTACCCGCGAAACCGAAAACATGATCCAAACCGCCCTGTGGCTGCCCCGCGACATGCATGAGAAGTTGAAGAAGGAGGGTGGCGAGCGAGGATTGGGCGAGGAAATCCGCCGCCGACTTCAAGCTTCTTTTGGAGTTGAGGAAAGTCCGCGCGATCCAGCTACGGACTTGCTGCTCGATCTAATCAAGCGCATCGCCCTCAAACTTTCGCTCGATGAGTGGTGGTGGGCTAACGCCGTTGCTTTCGATGTGTTCAAAACGGCAATAAATGAAATCCTGTCGGACCTGATTTCGACCATGGGCCCAAACGAACCAGGGGGAGGGACCATAAGCAAACTGCAAACTCGGTATGGCCCCGATGAGAAGCCCGAAGCTATCGGCCGAAAACTTGCGCGTGCCGCTTTAGTGGAGAACGCGAATGAAGGGCTCAGACTGCGTTTCGAGAGGGAAGGGTAGCTATCATGTCACAGGGACATATCCGACCGCAGGGCGACGGCTCTTGGGAGATCAAATTCGATATGGGTCGCGATCCCCTGTCGGGGCGGCGGATCACCAAGTACGTGACGTTCCGCGGCACGAAGCGAAAAGCGCAGGAGGAGTTGACCCGCCTTCTTGGCCAACGCAATGACGGCAGTTACATCGAGCCCACCAAAATGACGGTGGCGCAATATCTCCACCATTGGCTCGAAGCGGACATAGAGCGTCGGGTCGCTGCCCGCACGGCCGCGAGGTATCGGGGAATTGTAGAGAAAAACATCATTCCTAAGCTTGGCCACGTCCCCGTGCGCAAACTGACCGCGGTCCATATTGAGGCTTTTGAAGCCGAGCTACAGCGCGAAGGATGGGTGAAGGCGCGGGCCAAGCAAAAGATCAAAAAAGACGAAGCAGCCCCACTCCCGGAGAAACGCGGTTTATCAGCACAGACCGCGCTGCATGTTCACCGCGTACTTTCCCAAGCACTCGGCCATGCCGTGCGGCTTGGCGTTTTGTTCAAGAACCCAGCCCGGCAAGTAAAGCCGCCACGTCCATCATCACGTGAGATCAAGATACTCGACAAGAATGAAATCGCGGGCCTGATCAAGGAAGCGAAGAAAGTTGGCCTATATGTTCCCGTTCTTGTCGCCGTGACCACCGGTATGCGGCGCGGAGAACTTTTAGCGCTACGTTGGTCGGATATCGATCTGAAGGCAGCGTCATTGACGGTCAACCAGTCGCTTGAGCGCATTAAAGGTAAGTTCGAATTCAAATCACCAAAAACAAAAACAAGCCGGCGAACGATTACCTTGCCAGCTATCACGGTTGAAGCCTTGCGAAGGCACTACAAAGTGCAACTCGAAGAGCGCCTAAAACTTGGACTTGGGCGCAATCCTCGGGGGCTCGTGTTCGCCCGTCCCGATAGCCAACCGATGGACGCTGACACCCTCAGCAAGGCGTTTCGTCGGCTCGTCGCCTCCGCAAAGGTGACACCGATCACGTTTCACGGACTGCGACACACGCATATTAGCCACCTTCTCATGGAGGGCGTGCACGCTAAAGTCGTTAGCGAAAGGGCCGGGCACGCTCACGTGAACATCACACTCGGAGTGTACGCAGCTTATATGCCAAGCATGCAGGCCGACGCGGCGCTCCGAGTAGACGCGTGGCTCCGTTAGGCACTAAAAATCATGCTACTTCAGAGCTACTCGGTGGGAATTGGGTGGGAAATTGGCGCCTGAACGGAACGCGAAGCTTCTAAGTCATTGAATAAAATCACGGTCCCGTAGCTCAGCCGGATAGAGCAGCGGTTTCCTAAACCGAAGGTCGGAAGTTCGAGTCTTCCCGGGACCGCCAGCTAGTGAAATCAATCGCTTAATTGTCATTTTGGCGACAACGACAGTCATTGGCGACAGTGTTTTCGCCATAAGCATTGCCAGCGAACTGGCACGTTGCGTCTGGAGCATGATCCGGAAAAGCTTGCCCTTGGACTTGATCCGAGGGTGGATGCCGGTTTTCCCAAAAGATCATGCTCCAGTGAACAATCGAGTTTGCCGCTTCTTTGTGGAACAAACGCGAACCGGGCGCGATTTAGGAACGTGCACGAACTATCGAATTGGCCCCGCAATCGGCTTTTGCTCGCCCTGCCAGCCCGCAATCTCAAGCAGCTTATGCCGGAGCTTGAAAACATTCGCTGCCAGAGCGAGCAAGTCCTCATGGACGCCGATAGTTCGCTCGAACATGTCTTCTTCCCCGATAGCGGCGTTGTCTCGGTGGTCGCGGTTTATGCGAACGGCAGCATCATCGAGATGGCAACCATTGGTCGGGAGGGTTGCACGGGTTTCCAAGCCTTCTTCGGCGCCAAGACGTCCTCCGTCCGGCTTCTCGTCCAGATCCCGGGGAGCGCAACAAAGATGTCGCGTGCGACCTTCGCGCGGGCGATGGAGTCCATGCCGTCGTTCCGAAATCTCATGTCCGCTTACACTCAGGCCTTTCAGGAGCAGGTCATGGTGTCGGTGGCGTGCAACGGTGCACACAGCCTCAAGCAGCGGCTGGCGCGTTGGCTACTGATGATGCGTGACCGCACTGACGACGACGCACTGCCGATCACCCAAAACCTTCTCGCCGAAATGCTGGGTGTCCAGCGGCCAACCATCACCAATGCTGCCGCAGAGTTGGAAGATGCCGGTCTCATTGCGCGCAGCCGACAGCAAGTGGCGATACTGGATCGGCAGGGTCTCGTGCAGGCATCGTGCGAATGCTATCGGCTGGTCCGGGAACGCGTGGCTTTTCATCTTCGCAAGACTTACCCCGAATAAGGGCGCGCGAATAAGGGCAGGCTTCCCGCCGTTTCGGTAATGTACCTTACCGACGGCCGCCCCAAACTAGCTCACAATCCCCAAGGAAATCCTCTCTCGTTCTGAGAGAGCGATCGTCGAATTGGCTCCGACCGGGCGAACATGACCCCCGCCCGGTTCGGCTGTGCGAGTCGGCATTAACAGCGGAGATTGTCGTGGCTAAGGCGGCGCGTAAAAAACAGCCCTTCAATGTTAAGGCGTTTCTCACCACCGTGAACGGTGGCAGGACCGTTACGAAATATCGAAAGGCGCAACAGGTCTTTCGGCAGGGCGACCCGGCGGATGCCCTGTTTTACATTCAAGCAGGTGAAGTCAAGGTCTGCGTCATATCCGAACAGGGAAAGGAAGCCGTGGTCGCCCTGCATCGGGCGGGGGATTTTTTTGGCGAAGGCTGTCTGATCGGCCAGCCACTACGCTTGGCGACGGTCGCGGCAATGACCGAATGCGTCATCATGCGGCTCGACAAGGCCACCGTGGTTAGGATGCTCCATGACGAGCCGAAGTTCTCCGAGCGATTTACGGCGCACCTGTTGACTCGGAACGCCCGAGTCGAAGCGGATTTGGTGGATCAGCTTTTCAATTCGAGCGAGAGGCGGCTGGCGCGGGCGCTTCTGCTGCTGGCGAATTTCGGCAAGGAGGGGCGGCCCGAGCGGGTCATCGCAAAAATCAGCCAAGCGACACTTGCAGATATGGTCGGCACCACGCGGTCGCGCGTGAATAACTTCATGAACAAATTTCGTAAACTGGGATTCATCGACTACAACGGAGTCTTGGAAGTCCACAATTCCTTGCTGACCATGGTCCTGCACGAGGCGCCTGAAATCAGGAGGGATAACGACAGCGGACGATAGTGGCGCGGCTGTCCCTTTTAGACAGCTGCGACCCCGCTTCAAATAATTGTGCAGTTGTCCCCTATTGCACAGACGCATCCCGGTTGATCCCACTAAGCTGGTCGAAGGTTACGTGGGTCCCAAACTCTGCCGATCATGGGCATCGCACGGGACGGAATGGGAGTAGCGACCATGGCAGCCATTGTTTCTTTCTTACGTCGTGATGACGACGTGTTCGACCCCCAAGACATTACGGCAATGTCGATGGCACTCGACGACATTTGCAAACAGCTAAACCTTCGGGACGATAGCGCGGCAAGAGAAGTCATGGCCGTGCGCATCATTGACTTGGCAAAGAGCGGCGAGCGCAACCCGACGCGGCTCCGTGACCGAGTGCTGCAAGAGGTGCACGTGGCTGAGCGCGTCAATTTGCACGATGCACGGCGAGCATGAACCGGAATTCGTTTCTCGACTCGCTCGCAGGATAACGCGCGACGGAACCCCATATCGGACGGACCCGTGACCGTGTTCGCGGGACGCGCGGACCGGTTGAGGTCTATCACGCGATCCTTAAGCCCGGTGCAAGCCGAAAGTCGACACGAAAATCTCCGGCGACTTCGGTGCCGTCCGGACACACGGCATTCCCGCGATGTGGACTCGCTTAGAGGGCCTGCTTTTCGGTATACGATTTCCGTCTTGCCGGGACCGCCATAGCCGCCGATCGTAGGACGGAACGCGGCCGCCGCCGCGGCAGGCGGGCTTCCGTACTCGCCCTATTGCACCTTCCCCTCTCTTGCTAAGGTCAGTATTAGGCCATTGAACAATGGGGTGTGTGCGCCATGTCCGAAACACTCAATCACGCCAAGCTTGCGATGCTGTTCCGCAAGGAATTCCAGCTCTGCAACCTGCAAAAGGGCGAGACCGTCGTTTTGTTGAGCGATCTCGGCGCCCGGCGCGATTACGTTTCGGCGGCGTTTGCGGCCGCGGAAGATCTCGGCGCCGATGCCTATGAGATGTGCGTCAACGCCATGCCGTCCTGGACCAAGGTCGGCGTCGCGACAGTCGGCCGCTGCAAGGGCACGCTCGAAGCCATCAAGTCCGCCGACATGCTGGTTTGCCTGCATATTCCGTTGTTCACGCGCTGGCTCAAGGAGGCGCGCGATGCCGGCACGCGGGTGTTGATGGTGATCGACGGTCCGGACGAACTTGAGGAGCTGATGGCGCCGCCCGGTCTGAAGGAAGCGGTCGCCCACGCCGGCGAGCGGTTGCAACGCGCCAAGTCGATGCGCATCACGCGCCCTGGCGGCACCGACCTCACCGTCGCGCTTGGCGGCTATCCGACCATGATCCAGTACGGTTTTTCGGAATCGAAAGGCCGTTTCGATCATTGGGGCGCCGGGCACGTGCACACTTTTCCGAATGAAGGCTCGGCCAACGGCACCGTCGTGTTCGCGCCGGGCGACATTGTCGTACTGCCCTATTGCCGTTACGTGCAGGATGAAGTGCGCCTCGACATCCGCGATGGCTTTATCCGCAAAATCGAGGGCGGCCTCGACGCCAAGCTGATGAGCGACTGGCTCGACGGCAATCGCGCCAGCCCCGATGACATGGACGGCCATGCCATCTCGCATCTCGGCTGGGGATTGAATCCGCAAGCGCGCTGGGATGCGCTCGCGCTCAACGGTTCCGATCCGAAGCGCCATCACGCCGGCGCGCGCTGCTTTGCCGGTAACTTCCTGTTCTCCACCGGCCCGAACTCGCAAGGCGGCGGCAAGCGCACCACCAAAGGCCACTACGACGTGCCGATGCGCGATTGCACGGTCGCGCTTAACAACGACGTCATCATCGAGCGCGGCCGCTTCACCGACGAGAAGATGCGCGTCGCGCGTGCGGCGCGTTAACGCGAAGAGCGCGCCGGCATGACGATTCCGGCCGCGAGCGCGCGCGCCATCAGCAAGCATTTTGGCGCAACGCGCGCACTCGACGGCGTGGACTTCGAAGTCATGCCCGGCGAGGTGCACGCGCTGGTCGGCGAGAACGGTGCCGGAAAATCGACGCTGGTCCGCATCCTCGCCGGCGTGCACCGGCCGGATGGCGGCGAGATCGCCATCGATGGGCGCGCGCGCCAGTTCGGCGGCCCACGCGATGCCATTGCCGCCGGCATCATCAGCATCCCGCAGGAATTGCGACTGGTGCCGGCGCTGTCGGTTGCGGAAAATCTCACGCTCGGCGACCCGCCGCTGCGGCGTATTCTCGGCGTGCAAGTCGTCGATCGCACCCGCATGCGTGCGGAGGCAAAGGAGCAACTGGCGGAACTTGATTTTGCTCCGGATCCGGCGCTGCGCATCGATCGACTGAGCTTCGCCGAGCGCCAGCTCGTCGCCATCGCCAAGGCGTTACGGCGGCGGTGCCGCGTGTTGGTGCTCGATGAACCGACCGCGGCGCTCGAGGCGCGCGAGATCGAACGTTTGTTTGCCGCACTTGCGCGCATGAAAAGCCAAGAGACGGCGATCGTCTATGTCTCGCACCGGCTCGATGAGGTGGTTGCGCTTGCCGACCGTTGCACCGTGTTGCGCGACGGTAGTGTCGCGGCAACGAGCCGGCGCGGCGAATTCAAGGTTGCCGATCTGGTCAAAGCCATGACCGGCCGCGCCAACGTGCCGATCGAGGCCGGCCTGTCGGCGGCCGGCGCGGTGCTGCTGGAAGACGCAACCGACCGGCCGGACGCCATCCAGTTGCGTGCGCATGAGGTGATCGGCCTCGCCGGCTTGCTCGGCAGTGGCGCGAGTTCGGTGCTGCGGCGCCTGTTCGGTATCGGCAAGGAAACGGTCGACATCCGCCGCGACGGCAAGCCGCGCCGGATTGCCAGCCCATCCGCGGCGGTCCGCGCCGGCATCGGCTTCGTGCCCGATGAACGCCGGCTGGGACTGGTGATGAAGATGTCGGTGCGTGACAACATTTTGCTGCCGAGTCTTGACCGCCTGGCGCGCAACGGACGGCTCGACCGCGCTAAAGGCGATCAGGTGGTGCGGGAGTTGATGGACCTGCTCGACATCCGCCCCCGGCAGATGCACGCGCGGGCGTCCGCGCTATCGGGCGGCAACCAGCAGAAGGTCATTCTCGCCAAGTGGCTTGCCCGTGAAGTCGATGTGCTGTTGCTCGACGAACCGACGCAGGGCATCGACGTGGCCGCCAAAGCGCAGATTCACGCCGTGATCGGCGACTTCGCCAAACGCGGCGGCGGCGTTCTCGTGCGCTCCAGCGACCTGGCCGAGCTTGCGCTCATCTGTGGCGGCATCCTTGCCTTGCATCAGGGCCGCATCACCGACCGTTTGCAGCGTTCCGAGGGCTTCGACGAGAAGCGGCTGCACGCGGCGATTGGCGGATGACCATGCTGCCGTGGCTCAAACGTCTCAATCTCTTCGGCCAAGGCCCGCTGATCGCGCTGCTGCTGTTGTGCGTGATCATGAGTCTGCTGACCGGCCGCTTTCTTTCGCCGCTCAACCTCACCAATATTCTCGTGCAATCCTCGATCATGGCCGTGATCGCCATCGGCATGACTTTTGTGATTGTCGGCGGTGGCTTCGATCTCTCGGTCGGCTCGACGGTTGCGCTTGCCGGCAGCATCGCGGCGATGACCATGCCACAGTTCGGCCTGGTCGCAGGCGTGCTCGCCGGTGTCGCCACCGGCGGCGCGGTCGGGCTCGTCAACGGCACGATCATCGCGAAACTCGGCATCAATCCTTTCATCACCACGCTCGGCACCATGGTGCTGGTGCGCGGCGTTGTTTACATCGTCACCGGCGGGGCGCCGGTCGGCGACGACCGCCTGCCGTCGGCGTTCCTGGCCTTCGGTACCGGGCGTTTCCTCGGCATCCATTATTTGGTGTGGGTGCCCGCGGTGCTGGTGGTGGTTCTGACCTGGGTGATGCAAGCGACGCCCTACGGCCGGCGCATTTACGCCACCGGCGGCAACCGTGAGGCGGCTTATCTCTCCGGCATTCCGGTCGAGCGGATCATTGCTTCGACCTATGTCTGGTGCGGCGCGCTTGCCGGCCTCGCCGGCGTGATGCTCGCCGCCAGGTTGCAATCCGGCCAACCGACCGCCGGCGAATTCTACGAACTCACCGCCATCGCCGCCGTGGTGCTGGGCGGCGCCAGCCTGCTGGGCGGTGAAGGCAGCCTCTACAATAGCATCATCGGCGTCTTTATCATGGTCGTCCTCGGCAATGGCCTCAATCTGCTGAACGTCGATTCCTATTGGCAGCGGGTGGCGATTGGCGTGGTGATCATTGCTGCGGCGGCGGCAGATCGGCTACGCTCGCGTTCCTAGAGGGGGAGTACTTGTCATGTTGAAGCTTCGTCCGGCCGTTTACGCGTTTGCCGCCTTGGCTACCGTCTCGGCAACCGTGCTTGCCTTTGGTTCCAAGGCCGCGTCAGCGGCGGACCAAAAAATCACCATCGGCGTTTCGCTCGCGCAGGATGACAACCCTTTCTACATCGTCATGCTCAAGGGCATCCGCGCACGCGCCGGCGAACTCGGCTGGGATGTTGCCACCGTTTCCGCCAACGAAGACAAGGTCAAGCAGATCAACGGCGTGCAAGACCTCATTGCGCGCGGCGTAAAAGGCATCTTGATCTCGCCGATCGACGCCGTCGGCGTCAACGCCGCCTACGACGCCGCCAAGGCCGCCAACATTCCGATCGTATCGGTGGCGCGCGGCTCGACGTCACCCAATCAAACCATCCACGTTGCGATGGACGAAAAGCAGATCGGCCGCGACATCGCCGACTGGACCGTAAAGGCGATCGGTGGCGAAGGCAAGGTGGCCATGCTGATGGGCCCGAGTGGGGCTCCGACGTTTCGCAATCTCGCCGAAGGCTATACCGAGGTGATGGCCAAAAATCCGAAGATCCAGATCGTGTTCAAAACCGACGGACCGCTGACACGCGAGCGCGGCGTGAAGCAGGCCGAGGATGCGCTAGTCGCCAATCCTGATCTCAAGGCGATCTACACGGCCAACGACGACGTAGCCTTGGGCGCTGCGCAGGCGGTGATCGCCGCCGGCCGCGGCGACAAGACCATCGTCACCGGCATGAACGGCGTACCGCCGGCGCTGCATGCCATCAAGGACGGCAAACTCGCCATGACCGTCGAGCTCAATCCGTTCCTGTGGGGCCGGCTGGGCGTCGATGTGCTGGCGAGCTATTTGAAGGGCGACAAGGTCGAGTCGCGCGTCTTCATCAAACACGTCCTGGTCGACAAGACCAACATCGACGAGAAGCTGCCGAAGAAGCCGTAAGGGACATTAAAATGGCCAGTGCTGCGCCGGCGGCCAAGCCAAGCGATTTCGTCGCGCAACTGGAAGCGGCCAACCTGCATCCGTTGTGGGATCGCTTCCGCACCATCACGCCGGTCAAACCGCAGGCCGCCGATCCGCCGTTTCTCTGGCGCTGGCGCGACATTGAGCCGTTCACCGAGCGGGCGGTGTCGGAGGTGGCGATCAACGATGTCGAACGCCGGGCGCTGATCCTGGTCAACCCGGCGTTCGGCGGCGACACGGTGACGACGTCAAATCTGATCGGCGCCTTCACCGTGCTCGATCCGGGCGACCGCGCGCGCCCGCACCGCCATACTTTCGCGGCGATCCGCTTCGCCACCCGCGCCGCGGGGGCGGCGACCATCGTCAATGGCCGGCGCTGCGAGATGCAAGACGGCGATCTGATTCTGACGCCGCCGATGTGCTGGCACGGCCATATCAACGCCAGCGACCATCGCATCATCTGGTTCGACGCCGCCAATATTCCGCTGATCCGTACGCTCGATGCAAATTTCTTCGAGCCGGGCGATCCGTCGTCCAATCAATTCTGGCAGGTGGATGACGGTGACGAAAAGCTGTGGGCGGAGTCCGGCCTGGCCGCCGCCGACGCGGAACCTGCGCCGGCGCATTCGCCGAAATACCGTTATGCCGGTGAGGCCACCCGGCGGCTGTTGGCTGCTTTGCCGGCCGGGCGCGACGGTGCACGCACGCTTCGCTACACCAATCCTGCGACCGGCGGCGCGGTGATGCCGGCGCTCGATTGCTACGCCATGCGATTGCCGAGCGGGACGACAACGCAGCCCAAGCGGGTGACCTGCAACATGATCTGCCTGGTGGTTTCCGGCAGCGGCCAATCGACCGTCGGCGAGCATACGTTCCGCTGGACGCAAAACGACGTATTCTCGATTCCGCACTGGAATTTCGTCAGCCATACCGCGAGCGGCGGTGACGCCGATCTCTTTATTGTCTCGGACCGCAGCGCCTTCGAGCGTCTCGATCTGTTCCGCGAGGAATACCAATAAATCCACGCCCGCCATTGGCGCACGAAGGTATCGGTGCGCCGGTTCGCCGCGTCGAGGACGACAAATTCCTGCGCGGGCTCGGTCAATTCGTCGCCGATATCGTGCTGCCGGGCGAGTTGCATTGCGCGCTGGTGCGCTCCTCGCATGCGCACGCGCGCATCCTGCGGATTGATGCCGCGCCGGCGCTCGCTCAACCCGGCGTCGTTGCCGTGCTCACCGGCGCCGACATGGCGGCCGATAATGTTGGTCCGATGGCGCCGCTGTGGGCGATCAAGTCGGGCGACGGCAAACCGATGGCCGAGCCGGCGCGCTTCGCGCTGGCGCGCGGCACCGTCCGCCACGTCGGCGAGGCGGTCGCCATCGTCATTGCCGAAAGTGCGGCTATCGCGGGCGACGCTGCCGAGCTTGTGCAGGTGGATTTTGACCCGCTCCCAACCGTCGTCGATGCCAAGACCGCCATGCGCAGCGACGCGCCGCAGCTGCATCAGGCGGCGCCCGGCAATGTCTGCTTCCGTTTTGCCCGCGGCGATGAAACCGCCGTGCGCAAGGCGTTCGCCGGCGCGCCGCATAAGGTGCGCCTCGATCTGGTCAATAATCGCCTGATCGGCGCTGCGATTGAACCGCGCGCTGTGCTGGCCGACGGCCGAGCGGCCGAACAGCTCACGCTTTACTGTGCCACGCAGGTGCCGCATCTCGTCCGCCGCACTGTCAGCGAACAATTGAACCTGCCGCAGAGCGCGATCCGCCTTATTGCGCCCGACGTCGGCGGCGGCTTCGGCTACAAGGGCAAGCATTATCCCGAGGAAACCATCGTCGCCTGGGCGGCGCGACGGCTGCGGCGGCCGGTGAAATGGATCGCCACGCGCAGCGAATGTTTTGCGTCCGATTATCAGGGTCGCGACCATCAAACTCACGCCGAGCTTGCGCTCGACGCCGACGGGCATTTCCTGGCGTTGCGCGTCGATACGATCGCCAATCTCGGCGCTTACGTTTCGACATTCGGCGCGGCGATCCCGAGCGCGATTTATTCGGCGCTGCTGGCCGGCGTCTACCGCACGCCAGCCATCGCCATCACTTCGACCGGCGTTTTCACCAACACCTTGCCGACGGATGCCTATCGCGGTGCGGGCCGGCCGGAGGCGTGTTACGTGCTGGAGCGGCTCGCCGATGAAGCGGCGCACCTGCTTAAGCTTGATCGCGCGGAAATCCGACGGCGTAATCTCATTCCCGCCGACGCCATGCCGTACAAGACGCCGATCGGGCCGGTGTATGACTGCGGCGACTTTCCCAAAATTCTGACGCGGCTGCTGGACATCGCCGATTACCGCGGCTTCGGCAAACGGCGGGTGAGCGCGGAACGCTCCGGCAAGCTGCGCGGCTTCGGCATCGCCTGTTATGTGGAATCGTCCGGCGTGGCGCCGTCGCGCTTTGCCGCGGCGCTTGGGGCGCGGATCGGCTTCTTCGAAGCCGCGACCATCCGCGTCCAGCCGGACGGCAGCGTGCAGGCTTTGCTCGGCACGCACAATCACGGCCAGGGCCACGCCACGACGTTCGCGCAGATTCTTGCAACCCGGCTTGGGGTGCCGATGGCCCAGGTCGAAGTGATCGAAGGCGATACCGACCGGGTGCCGTTCGGCTCCGGCACTTTCGGCTCGCGCTCCATCGCGGTCGGCGGGTCGGCGCTCGACCGCGCCGCGGCAAAGATTATCGACAAGGGTAAGCGGATCGCCGCGCACCTGCTGGAAGCTTCGCCGGCGGACATGACGTTTGGCGCCGGAGTCTTCTCGATCGCCGGCACTGATCGGCGTGTGACATTGCAGGAGGTCGCGCGCGTCGCTTACGTGCCGCATGCCTTTCCGGCCGACATGGAGCTCGGGCTGCATGACACCGCCGTATACGACCCGACTTCATTTGCCTGGAGCAACGGCGCGCATGCCTGCGAGGTCGAGATCGACCGCGATACCGGCGAGGTTCGCGTGCTCAATTATTGGGGCGTCGATGACGTTGGCACGGTGATCAATCCGATGATCGTCGACGGGCAGATCCAGGGCGGCGTCGCGCAGGGACTCGGGCAAGCGTTGCGCGAGCATTGCGTGTACGACGACTCCGGCCAATTGCTGTCCGGTTCGTTCATGGATTACGCGATGCCGCGCGCCGCCGATATGCCGCCCATCGTCTCCGAGCTCGACGAAAGCCAGCCCTGTACCCACAATCCGCTCGGCGCCAAAGGCTGCGGCGAGGCCGGCTCGATCGGGGCGCCGGCGGCCATCGCCGGAGCGGTTCTTGACGCATTGCGGCCGCTCGGCGTGACCGACCTGGAATTGCCACTGACGCCGGAGCGGGTTTGGCAGACCATTCTTCGGGCCAAGGATAGACTGAAACGGGATAGCGACTGAAAGTCCCGTCCTTCCCCCTGCGCCGCCCGAGATAGTATGCTTTCTTGCGATCGTGGCGCGTTAGAGTGATCGTGCATGAAGTCCCGGGTCAAAAAAGCGAAGCCGTCCCGGCGCGTGGCGACAAAAGCGCCGCGCGGCCGCCCGCCTTCCGCTGTTTCCGAGGAGACCGAGGTCGCACGTCTCACCCGCCAACGGGACGAGGCGCTGGACCGCCAGCAAGCGACCTCGGACATTCTACATGCCATCGCTACCGCGCCCGGCGACGCGGAGGGCGCGCTACGCAAGATTGCCGAGACTGCGGCACGGTTATTCGGCGCCGTTGGCGTTTCCTTTCGCGTGGCGGAAGGTGACCAATTTAAGCTCATGGTCAGCGTCGGCCAGGGCGCCGAGCAGATTCACGCCGTCCTCCATAAAGACCCGGCAAAACGTTCAACCGTTCGCAGCCTAACCTTGCCGGGCACCGTGGTCCGCGAGAACCGGCAAATCCATATTGCCGATCTTGATCATCTCGACGATGTGTATGCCGATTGGCCCGGGCTGCCGATCGCGCGCCGCGCCGGCATTCGCACGGCGGTCGGCACACCGCTGCGCGCGAACGACCGCGCCATTGGTGCGCTATTGGTCTATCGCAACGTGTTGCGGCCGTTCGAGGCGACCGAGTTGGCGCTGCTGCAAAGCTTCGCGGTTCAGGCCGCGATCGCCATCGAGAATGCGCGGCTGTTGGGCGCGCTGCGCGAATCGCTTGAGCAGCAGACGGCGACGGCCGACGTGCTGAGAGTTATATCCAGCTCGCCCAGCGATCTGCAGCCGGTATTCGCAACGATGCTGGAGAAGGCGGTAAGCATTTGTGACGCGACGTTTGGAAATATCTACCGATGGGACGGCGAGGCCCTGCGCCTGGTCGCCTCGCATAACACGCCGCCGGGTTATGCCGAGGCCCGCGCCCGCATGCCACTTCGTCCGGGCGGCAAAAGCGTTGCCGGGCGCGTGATCGTTACAAAAAAGACAATTCACATTCCCGATGTCACCCTTGAGGACGAGTACGCCAGGCGCGAACCAACAGCGGTCGCTGCCGCCGATCTCGCGGGTGTACGAACCTTTATTGCGGTCCCGATGCTGAAAGAGAACGAGCTGGTCGGCGTGTTCATCTTATCCCGGCAGGAAGTTCGGCCGTTCACTGACAAGCAAATCGAGCTGGTGCAAAATTTTGCCGCGCAGGCGGTCATCGCCATCGAGAATGCGCGGTTGCTCAGCGAATTGCGCGAGTCGCTGGCGCAGCAGACCGCCACATCCGAAGTGCTGGCCGTGATCTCGCGCTCGCCGGGCGAGCTGGTTCCGGTTTTCACGGCCATCTTGGACAATGCGACGCGGATTTGCCAAGCAAACTTCGGCACGTTATTCCTGCGCGAAGGCGAAGCGCTACGTGTAGCCGCGCACCATGGCTCGTTGACCAAGGCTTGGGACGAGCAATGGCGGGTTGGAATACTGCTGCAGCCGGATCCCGAGTTGCAGGCGTTTCAGACGCTCTTGACCGGGCAGTCGCTCCAGGTCGTGGACCTGAGCAAGGCAGCCTCGTATCTCGCGCGTAATCCGAAAGCCGTTAATTCCGTCGAGGTCGGCGGCATTCGTACGATGGTCACCGTGCCGATGCTCAAAGACGGCGCGACCATCGGCGTCATTACCATCTTTCGCACCGAGATACACGAATTCACCGCGAAGCAGATTGCGCTGGTGACGAACTTCGCTGCGCAGGCTGTCATCGCCATCGAAAATACCCGGCTGATCACTGAGACCCGAGAGGCGTTGGAGCAGCAGACCGCGACCGCCGAAGTTCTGAGCGTTATTAATGCGTCCCGTGGCGACCTCCAGCCCGTGTTCGAGGCGATGGTGGAGAAGGCGCGGCGATTGTGCGAGGCGGATGCAGGACATCTCGCACTTCCGGTTGGTGACGATTATCGCAGCATTGCGGTCTCCGCGATGTCGCCCGAGATGACGGCGCTGATCCAGTCAATCTCATACGCGCCCGGGCGCGGGACGGCCGTCGGCCGGGCGCTGGCGCAACGCCGTCCGGTTCAGATATCGGACATTGGCGCCGACAGTGAACATATCGGCCGCGAAGCCGCGGGCAGGGGCTTCATCAGGACGATCCTGGGCGTGCCGCTGCTTCGCGAAGGCGAGGCAATTGGCGCATTCGGGCTTTCGCGTCAGCGCGTAGAGCCGTTCAGCGAGCGCCAGATCGAGCTGGTGCGAACCTTCGCCGACCAGGCGGTCATCGCCATCGAGAATACGCGGCTGCTGACCGAACTGCGCGAGTCGCTGGAGCGGCAGACGGCAACCTCCGACGTGCTGCGCGTGATCTCCAGTTCGCCAGGGGATCTTAAGCCAGTGTTTTCGGCCATGCTGGAGAACGCCGTTCGTATCTGCGGGGCAAGTTTCGGTACGATGATGCTGCGTGAAGGCGATCACTTTGTCCGCTGCGCCATGCACAATGCCCCGCCAGCCTATCTGGAATTTGCCGCAACGACGTCGGTGATCGAGTACAAGGCCGCCGCTTCCCTCACGCACGTTTGGAATACGAAGCAGCTCGCGCATACAGCCGACCTGTTGACTGAAAATCCCAACAACCCGCTCGCTAAATTTGCCGGTGCCCGTACCCTCGTCACGGTGCCGATGATCAAGGACAACGATCTGATCGGTGTATTCAGCCTGTTTCGCCAGGAGGTTCGGCCGTTCACCGACAAGCAGATCGAGCTGGTCAAGAATTTTGCCGCGCAAGCGGTCATCGCTATCGAGAACGCGCGGCTGCTCACCGAACTGCGCGAATCGCTGGAGCAGCAGACGGCGACGTCGGAGGTGCTGAGCGTCATCTCCAGTTCGCCGGGCGATCTGCAGCCGGT
>DATKRE010000213.1:0-18202 GCA_035532335.1 Xanthobacteraceae bacterium
GATGCTTGCCATCCTGGTTCTGCCGCTGATGTATCTCGGCTGGACCGCGGTAGCGATGCTGGCGCCATCCGCAGTCGCCGCCACCGGCAATCCCGGCCCGCACGGCTTTACCGAAGTGCTCTACGCCTACACCTCGCAGACCGGCAACAACGGCTCGGCCTTTGCCGGGCTCAGCGCCAACACTCTTTTCTACAATCTCACCGGCGCGGTCGCGATGTTCGTCGGCCGTTTCTGGATGATCATCCCGACCATGACGATCGCCGGCTCGTTGGCCGCCAAGCCGGCGCCGGAACCCTCGACGACGTACTCTGGGCCACGGCTTATCAAACCGCGCTGATGCTCAAGGTCCGCGTCGTGCTGCTCTTGCCGGAGCATGGTTCGATCGCGGTGAAGACCGGCTATCCGCCCGAGGACATTCTCGACGATGCCGACCTCGCGGCGGCGAAATGGGCCTGGCAGCATGATCGCAGCGCCGGGCGCGGCTCCGAGACGTTGCCGGGCGCCAAGCGCCTTTTCCTGCCAATGCATACCGGCCGCGGCGCCATCGGTGTGATGGGCATCGACAGCGACAAGCCGGGGCCGCTGCTGACGCCCGATCAACGCCGACTTCTCGATGCGCTCCGCGATCAAGGAGCGCTGGCGATCGAGCGCGTGCGGCTGGTCGAGGAGATGGACCGGGTGGAGCGCGCCGCCGAAACGGAGCGGCTGCGGTCGGCGCTGCTGACCTCGATCTCGCATGACCTAAAGACGCCATTGGCCGCAGTGCTCGGCGCCGCAAGTACCTTGCGCGACCTCGGCGGCAAACTTGGCGATGCGGAGAAAGCCGATCTGCTCGCGACCGTCATCGACGAGTCCGAGCGGCTCAATCGTTTCATTGCCAATCTGCTCGACATGACCAAACTCGAATCCGGCGCAATTTCGCCGAATGTCGCTTTGCACGACGTCGCCGAGATCGTCGGTAGCGCTTTACGGCGCGCGAGCCGAATTCTATCCGATCATCGGGTCGAACTCGAACTGGCCCCCGATTTGCCGATGCTGGAACTCGACGCGGTGTTGTTCGAACAGGTCTTGTTCAATCTGCTCGATAACGCCGCCAAATATGCTCCGCCTGGCAGCAAAATCCTGATGCAGAGCTGGCGCGACATCGACAATGTTTGTTTGCGTGTGCCTCGACGAAGGTAGCGGTATCTCCGCAACCGATCTCGATCACGTCTTCGACAAATTCTATCGCGCACAGAAAACCGACCATGTGCGCGCCGGTACCGGGCTTGGGCTCGCCATCTCGCGCGGTTTCGTCGAAGCCATGCGTGGCACGATCATGGCCGCCAAACGCACCGATCGAAGCGGCGCCGCGTTCACTATCACCCTGCCGATCCCGCGCCAGCGGCAATGCCTGGACGCCGCCGTATGAACGCCGCCCCGCTCCGCGTCCTGGTGGTTGACGACGAGCCGCCGATCCGTAAGCTCCTGCGCATGGGGCTCTCCGCCCACGGCTATCTGACACTGGAAGCGCCCAACGTCAAGGCGGCGCTCGATCTGCTCGGCGAGTCTCCCGATCTGATCATCCTCGACCTTGGACTGCCGGATGCGGACGGCCACGATTTGCTGCGCACGATCCGCGCGCGCAACGAGAGTGTTCCCATCGTCGTCTTATCCAGCCGCAGTGACGAAGCCGGCAAGGTGGAGGCGCTCGATCTCGGCGCCGACGATTACGTCACCAAACCGTTCGGCATGGATGAGTTGCTCGCGCGCATGCGTGCCGCGCTGCGCCACCAATTGCAGATCCACGGCGAGCGGCCAGTGTTCCGGCTCGGCCAGCTTTCCGTCGATCTCGTCCGCCGCATCGTCAAGGTCGGCGACCGGGAGATCAAGCTCTCGCCGAAGGAGTACGACTTGCTGCGCGTGCTGGTCCAGCACGCCGGTAAGGTGCTGACGCACAAATTCCTGCTCGGCGAATTGTGGGACAGTTTGACCGACGCGCAGTATCTGCGGGTCTATGTCCGCCAGCTGCGGCAGAAAATCGAAGCCGACCCCGAACAGCCGCAATATGTGTTGACCGAAACCGGGATCGGCTATCGCTTGCGCGCCCCGGATTGAACGGCGCCATTATTGCCTGCGCTTTATCGTCATCCCTTATTGCAGAAAACCGATCAACGAGGAGCACGCATGGCCGACGAACTCGTTTTCTACACCAATCCACGGTCGCGCGGCCGCATCGTGCGCTGGATGCTGGAAGAAGTCGGCCAGCCCTACCGCACGGAAGTGGTCGATTACGGCACGACCATGAAGGCGACGGACTATCTCGCCATCAATCCGATGGGCAAAGTGCCGGCGCTGGTTCACGGCAACACCGTCGTGACGGAGACCGCCGCCATTTGCGCCTATCTCGCCGACGCGTTCCCGCAGGCGAAGCTCGCACCGCCGCCGGGAGATCAATTGCGCGGCACGTATTATCGGTGGATGTTCTTTGCCGCCGGCCCGATCGAAGCGGCCGTCAGCAACAAGACTTTCGGCTTCGTGGTGCCGCCCGAGCGGGAAGCCACCATGGGCTACGGCAACTTCGACCGAGTCATGAACACGCTCGAACAGGCGGTATCGCATAGCACCTATCTTGTCGGCGACAGCTTCACCGCGGCCGATGTCTATGCCGGCTCGCAGATCGGTTTTGGCTTGATGTTCAATTCGATCGAAAAGCGCCCGGCCTTTGAGCGCTACTGGGACCGGATCAAGGCGCGGCCGGCCTACGTTCGCGCCTCTCAAATCGACGATGCGCTGATTCCCAAGCCTGCATCGTAAGCCGCGCGCGCATGGCAGCAGCATCGGCGGCTGGCCGGCAAACGTGGCGCTGCCATTATTTTTTCCGCATTGTACCGGATTACGGGAGCTTCACGCGCGTGCGCGCCCCGCCTCGACGCGCCGCAATCAGGCTGTGTGGCATCCGCGCAAAACCTTGTAAGCGGCATACCCCCACGTTAAGGTTTCGGCGCGTAAATGGGGTTGGTTGTGACGCGTCGCGTTATCGTTTTCGGGACTCAAAAACGCTCGCGATCCGCGTTCGGCTGGGCCGGCGGCACGCTGGCGGTTACGATTGGCGTCGTTCTTGCGACTATCGCGGCCGGACCGCGCCAGGCAGCTGCGGAGACGATGCAAGCGGCGCTGGCCCGCGCCTATCAGGGCAATCCGCAACTCAACGCGCAGCGCACCATCGTCCGCCAGAGCGACGAGGGCGTGTCGCAGGCGCTGTCCGGATACCGCCCAACGCTGTCGGCGACAGCCGCGGTCGGCAGGCAATACACCAACGAGTCCGGCGTTATTCCGCCCATTCCGCCCGGCCTGCCGGCCGGCGTCTCCTACAACGTCAAAGGCTATACCACGCCGTGGTCGGCCGGGCTTACCGGCCAGCAAACGCTTTTCAACGGCCAGCAGACCGCCAACAAGGTGCGCAAGGCAGAGAGTCAGGTTTCCGCGTCACGCGAAACGCTGCGCGTGATGGAAGAGTCGGTATTGCTTTCGGCCGCGACCATTTACATGGACGTATCGCGCGATACGGCCAACCTCGAGGTGCAGCAGAACAACGTTCGCGTCTTGCAGCGCACCCTCAAGGACACGCAGAACAGGTATAGCGCCGGCCAAGTGACACCCACCGACGTCGCGCAGGCCGAAGCGCAATTGGCGGCGGGCGAAGCAACCCTGCACGCAGCCGAATCCACGCTGATGACGACCCGCGCCAATTATCGGCGCATCATCGGCGTCGACCCGACGAGTCTCGCGGCCACCTCGCCGGTCGATCGCCTGGCGCCGACCACGCTCGACGCAGCCATCGCGGTGGGCACCGCGGAGAATCCGACGATCACGGCGGCGATCTACGGCGTCGACGTCGCTCAACTACAGGTGAAGATCGCGGAAGGCGCGTTGTTGCCAACGCTGGCGCTGCAAGGCTCGGTCCAGCAGCAAACGTATCCCAACATTCTGACGCCCAGTCTGTTTCTGGGCACCGCGGCGCTCAACCTCACTGTGCCGATTTATCAGGGTGGCGCGGAATATTCGGCGATCCGGCTCGACAAGGAGACGGTCGCGCAACAGCGCTTGAGCGTCGACCAGGTGCGCGATCAGACGCGCGCCAATGTCGTCCAGTCGTGGGGACAATTGATCGCGGCGAAGGCGCAAGTCGAAGCGGCGATGCGCCAGAACGATGCTTCCGAACGGGCGCTCAATGGCGTCCGCAACGAAGCACAAGCCGGACAGCGCACGACCCTTGACGTACTCAACGCTGAGCAGGCGTTGGTGAATGCGCGCGTCAGCTTGATAACCGCGCAGCACGATCGCGTCGTGGCTTCCTATAGCCTGCTTTCGGCAGTCGGCCGGCTGTCGGCGCAGGAGTTGCAGTTGCCGGTCGCAATCTACGATCCGATGGTGCACTACCAGCAGGTGCGCGACGCCTGGTTCGGACTGCGCACGCCGGACGGTCGCTGAGGGAAGGCGTTATTTCCGCGCGCTGCAAACGAGTTGTTTTGCTTTCCCCAAAGTAACTGTTTTTCGGCGAAGTGTTTTAGGAAGGCTTCATCACCGATGACAGGCGACGGTTAACCCCGGCGAGATTCCGTGCGGTTATCACAGACGACTTCGCCGTAACCCCGCGTTCATCGTATTTCTACGCCATTGAAATAGGCTTTTGGTAACGCGGGTTGCGGTAGGGACACACCGCTTGCCGGTTTCGGTCTGAGCATCGGCAAGCAAAACGGGGGGCCCGGTTTATAAAACCGGGCCTCTTTTATTCGCTTCGCCAGCAACCCTGCCGTCGGTCTTCTGACAGATAAACCGCCGAACAAGGACGCTCGGTGCGGTTGATGACGATTTCCGTTGGCCTTAAGGTCAAGGGATGACGAACGGCAAAGACGCCGAGCCGGGTTTACGAACGACGCGGGAGAGCGAAGTTTTCCGCGAGCCGCCGGGCAGCGGAAATTACAGCAGCAGCATCGGCGCCGCGCAGGGTATTGAACTGTTTGCCGGCAGCGGCCGGGCGCGGACGGCCCGCCCTGCCAAAACCATTCTTGAGCCCGCGCGTGAAACTCCGGTTTTCGCCGAAACCGACGTGCTCGTAGTCGGCGGCGGCCCGGCCGGCACGGCTGCCGCAATCGCCGCGGCGCGGGTTGGCGCCGACGTCATGTTGGTCGAGCGCTATAACCACTTGGGTGGGCTCTCGACCGGCGGCCTTGTCATCTGGATCGACCGCATGACGGATTGGTCGGGCCGGCACGTCATCCGCGGCCTTGCCAACGAATTCATGGAACGGCTGCCAAAGGATGCGATCCAGGGACCGCCGCGCGCCGACTGGGGAAATCGCGATGCCGCAACCGCTTCCTATTGGGCGCAGCGAACCGCAGCGTACCACGGCATCGTCACCTGGTCGCCGACGATCGATCCCGAGGCGCTCAAGACGCTATCGATGCGGATGACTCACGAGGCCAAGGTCCGGCTGTTGCTTCACGCGTGGTGCACCGCGCCGATCGTGGAGAACGGCGTGGTCCGGGGCGCGATCTTTGAAAGTAAGGAAGGCCGCCACGCGGTTTTGGCCAAAGTCGTCGTCGACACCACCGGCGACGCAGATCTGATCGCCAGATCAGGCGCGCAATGCCAGTCCGATATCGACGCTGGCGACATTCACCATTGCATGAACACCGTTTTCCTGGTTGGCGGCGTCGATATGGAACGGTGGCTTGCTTTCCGCCGCGAAGAACCGGAGGCGTTCGCCGCCTTCATGGAATACGGCCGCAGCCGGGTAAAATTCTTCGAGAAGCCGTTCGTCTCATGGCGCAACGACGTGGCGTTGTTCTTAGGACCGCGCCTTGCAGGATACAGCGCCGTCGATGTCGAAGACCTGACCGCGGTGGAGTTGCGCTCGCGCGAGCTCGCCATCGGCCATCTCGACGTCTATCGCGCCGCGGGCCCGGGTTTTCGCGACGCATTCCTCATGCTTGGCGCGCCGCAAATTGGCGTTCGGCACAGCCGGCGGCTCGCCGGATTGCGCAAGGTAACCCGCGAGCAGTGGGATACCGGGATTGCCTGGGACGACGAAATCGGCGTGTCCACGTCCTTGTCGCCGAAATTCCCGAATATCTCCGTCCCCTACGGCGCGTTGGTGCCTGAAAAGCTCGACAACATATTAGGCGCCGGTCGGCACGTCGCTTGCGATGCGAGTTCGCACACTTTCCTGCGCGAGATCCCGCAATGCTGGCTCACCGGCCAAGCTGCCGGAATTGCGGCCGCCCTCGCAGTGGGCGCCGGCGTGGCCCCCCGCGATCTCCCGGTGAGCGCGATCCAGCGCGAGTTGCTTGACCAAGGCGCTTATCTGTCGCCGACGATTGCAGCCGCCATTGCGCCGGCTTCGGCGGCCGAATAATGCGAATGCGATGCCGGCGCTGCGCAGACTGACTGAATAATCGGCACCCGGCGCAAATCGCTTGCAGGCGTGAACGCCTGCGACATCGAGTTCCCAACCAGGAACTTTTAGAGCAAGCGGGGGTTACACAAGCGGATTTTTTCGCGCTCGAGTGCGTCTCCGAACGGCTGATCGAAAGCGGGGGCGCGCGAAACTCATTGATTGGGCGGGCGGATTGGTGAGGAGAGCGGCAAATGCCGCAACTTTTTCCGCCCTATGCCGACACCATTGCCCGCTCCGTCCTCATCGCAATCGTCGTCCTGCCGTTTATTTCCGTCGCGTTCGCCTATTGGATCTCGGCCTCCGAATACGTGACCGGACGGTCAATCACCTACGATCAACCGATCCCGTTCAGCCACGCGCACCACGTCGGAGGACTGGGCCTTGATTGCCGCTATTGCCACAGCGGCGTCGAGACCTCGCCGGTTGCCGGAATTCCGCCAACGCACACCTGCATGACCTGTCACTCGCAGCTCTACACCCAAACCGCGATGTTAGCGCCGGTCCGCGCCAGTCTCGCCGACGAGAAACCGATTCACTGGAACAAAGTCAACAAACTGCCGGACTATGTCTATTTCGATCACTCGATCCATGTTGCCAAGGGCGTCGGCTGCACCACGTGCCACGGTGACGTTGCGGCCATGCCGCTCATGCGGCAAGCGCAGCCGCTAACCATGGGCTGGTGCCTGAATTGTCATCGCGATCCGGCGCCGTATCTGCGGCCGGCCTCGGGTGTTTTCGATCCGGACTGGAAATTCCCCGACGACCAGTCCCAGCGCGGCGCAATCCTCGCCCATCAGCATCTCGACAACAGCCACCTCACCGATTGCTCGGTATGTCACCGATGAACGTTCATCCACACCTCCACCGTGATGAACCGTCCGAGCGCTCGGTTTCCGGCCTCGATCGCCGCGCCGCGCTGAAACTTTTCGTCAGCGGCACAGCGCTTGCGCTGGCTTCGTGCGGCCGTCCCACCGAGCAAGTCACGCCCTATGTCGAGATGCCAGAAGGCGAGACGCCCGGCCTGCCGATGCGGTTTGCCAGCGCGCTGGCGCTCGGCGGATACGGACGCGGCGTCATTGTGACGTCGATGGAAGGCCGCCCGATAAAGATAGACGGCAATCCACGTCATCCGGCGAGCCTTGGCGCAACCGACGTGTTCGGCGAAGCCAGCTTACTATCACTTTACGATCCCGACCGCTCCAAGGCACCGCGGAGCGACGGTCGGATTCAGTCCTGGAGCGCGTTCGAGGCGGCGCTCCGCGTACAACTCGAACGCATGACGCCCCGGCATGGCGCCGGCATCGCGATACTGACCGGACGCACGACCTCGCCGACGCTGGTCGAGCAGATCGGCGCGCTGACCAAGTCTTTGCCGGAAGCCAAATGGTATCGATACGAGCCGATCGATGACGATACAGTCCGCGCCGGTTCGGTCCAAGCGTTCGGTCGCGCATTGACAGCCATACCCCGCTTTGGCGACACGCGCGTGGCGCTGGTGCTCGATGCTGATCCGCTTGGCTTCGGCCCCGAGCAAATTCGATTTGCACACGACCTCATTCGCGCGCGGCGATCGCACGTCGCGCAAGACTCACTGCGGCTTTATGCGGCGGAGCCGGTCTGGACATTGACCGGCGCGCTCGCGGATCATCGTTTGGCTGTCTCACATCAGCTCGTTCGCAACATTGCCCTTGCGATCGCGGGCGAACTGGGCGCGGCCATGCCGACAGTAGAGCTGCCGGCCGCTGTCAGGGAATTCGTCAAAGCCGCCGCAACCGACCTTGCGGCGCGGCGTGGCATGGCGCTGGTGCTTGCGGGCCCCCGCCAGCCGCCCGAAGTGCACGCGCTGTGTCATTGGATCAATCACGAGCTGCGGGCGCCGATCGATTTCATCGAACCGGTTGATCAAGGCGCAACTGGGCACGCCGACGCGCTCCACACCCTGCGCGAAGACCTGGATGCGCGGCGCATCGACACGCTATTCATTATTGGAGCAAACCCGGCCTACGATACGCCGAGCGATCTCCGGCTCGCCGATGCAATCGGCGCGGTCCCGTTTTCGGTCCATCTCGGTCTCCACGACGATGAGACTGCTGCGCGCTGCACCTGGCACCTGCCGCAATCGCATCCGCTGGAAGGCTGGTCCGACATTCGCGCCTTCGACGGCACGGCGAGCATCGTCCAGCCGCTCATCCGGCCGCTCTACGATAGCCGCACCGCGCACGAGCTTCTGACGCTGCTCGGCGGCAGCGCCACGACTGGTTCCGGGTTCGACATCGTTCGCGATCACTGGCGGCGCGCTAATAACGGCAACGCCGATTTCGACGTTTGGTGGCGCCAGTCGTTACAAGACGGCGTCATCGCCAACAGCGCGGCGCCGCACGCATCTTCGCCATCGCCGAAATTGATGCAATTTGCGCCGGCAGGCGCCACCACAGGTTTCACGCTTACGCTGTCGCCAGACCCCGCCGTTTTCGACGGTAGCATGGCCAACAATGCGTGGCTGCAAGAATGTCCGAAGCCCTTCACCAAACAAGTGTGGGGCAATGCGCTGCATATCGCGGAGGACGATGCGCGCGAGCTCGGTGTCGTCGATGGCGACGTGGTGCAGCTCAAGCTCGACCGGCGCGTCCTCGAAGCACCGATACTGACGCGGCCCGGCCAAGCAGCCGGCACGTTGGCCGCAACGCTCGGCTACGGCCGTACCGCGGCCGGCAGCATTGGCAGCAATGTCGGCCTCGATTTTTACGGGCTACGGCCTGCGGACGGAGCCTGGATTATCGAGAATGTCGGTATCAGCCGCACGCCGCGTCATGAAAATCTGTTGCGCACCCAGCATTTTTTCCAACTGGAAGGCGAAGCCGAGGACCTGCAGCCGCGGCTGAACCTTGCCGATCTGGCGAGCGGGCACTTTAACTTCACCAGGCCGGACGCAAATCCACCGACGCTTTACCCCCCGGCTTCGTACGACACTTACGAATGGGCGATGACGATCGACACGTCGGCGTGCATCGGCTGCAACGCCTGCGTCATCGCATGCCAGGCCGAGAATAACGTACCAATCGTCGGCCCGGATCAAATCGCTGTCGGGCGCGATATGCATTGGCTGCGCATCGACGACTATACGGTGGGCGGCCAGCCGGGATTTTCACCCGTCCCTTGCATGCATTGCGAACACGCGCCGTGCGAACCGGTGTGCCCCGTTGCCGCGTCCGTGCATGACAGCGAAGGGTTGAACGTCCAGGTTTACAATCGCTGCGTCGGTACGCGCTTCTGCCAGTCAAATTGTCCGTACAAAGTCCGCCGTTTCAATTTCTTCGGGTATGCGGACGGCGAAGAATACAAGGGCTTTGGCGCCGACATCGTCAAGGCTGTGTTCAATCCGGACGTAACGGTACGCGGCCGCGGCGTCATGGAGAAATGCACCTACTGCGTCCAGCGCATCAGTCGCGCACGACGCGCCGCCGAAAAAGAAGGCCGCGCCATTCGCGACGGCGAGGTGGTTACCGCGTGTCAGGCAGCTTGTCCGACGCAAGCGATCAGCTTCGGTAACCTTTCCGATCCGCGATCTTCCATCAATGCGCTGCGCTCCGCGCCGCACGCTTACGCGCTCCTTGGCAATCTCGGTACCCGTCCGCGCACGACCTACCTTGCCCGCCTGCAAAATCCCAATCCGACTCTTGGAAAGCCGCAGCCATGACAATGGCAGCCGTGGCAGACCGAATGGAAGCGTCCGAGGTTGAACGCTGGACGCTGCCGTCCGCCCGCGACTTCGAAACCGTCAACGCCTTGATCGCCGCACCGCTGCTTGAGCGCGGTTCCTGGTCATGGCGGGTTTGGTGGATCGCCTTTGTCGTCAGTCTCGCTCTGACAAGCCTATTCCTGATCATGATTTTTATGGTGTTTACCCGCGGCATCGGCATTTGGGGCGTCAACACCACGGTCGTCTGGGGATTTGCAATTGCCGATTATGTTTGGTGGATCGGCATCGGCAACGCCGGGACTTTGATCTCGGCAATGCTGCTGCTGATGCGACAGAAATGGCGCGCATCGACCAATCGCTTTGCCGAAGCGATGACGCTGTTCGCAGCGACCGTCGCCGGCATCTTCCCCATCATCCATATGGGGCGGCCGCTCTACTGGTATTGGCTGACGCCCTATCCGAATACGATGCATCTCTGGCCGCAATGGCGCAGCGCGCTGATCTGGGATTTCTGGGCGATCCTCAGCTACATCCTGTTCTCAATCGTGTTCTGGTACGTCGGCCTCATTCCCGACTTGGCAACTCTGCGGGACCGCGCGCGGACAAAAGCGCCACGCGCGATCTATGGCGCGCTCGCGCTGGGCTGGCGCGGCTCGGCGCATCATTGGTACGTCTACGAACGGTTGCATATCGCGCTTGCCTGCCTGGGCGTGCCGCTCGTGGTGTCATTGCACAGCGTCGTGGGGATGGATTTCGCGGCAAGCTTGATGCCCGGCTGGCAGGAAACGATCTTCCCGCCCTACTTCGTCGTCGGCGCGATGTATTCCGGCTTCGCCATGGTGGTTTGCCTCGCCGCGTTGGTGCGCTGGGGCTTTCGCATGGAGAGTCTCATCACGGTCGCGCATTTCGACGTCATGGCGAAAGTCATGCTGACGGCGGCGATCGTCATGGGGCTGTCCTACGCCACCGAATGGTTCAACGCCTGGTACGGCGGCGATCCGACCGACCGCAATCTGGTCATCTTCGAGTTTACCGGCGCCTACGCGCCGATGTTCTGGATCATGCTCGTCTGCAATGTGGCGATTCCGCAGGCCTTCTGGTTCAGCGCGGTGCGGCAACGCATTTTCGCGGTCTTTCTGATTTCCGTATTAATCAACATCGGCATGTGGTTCGAACGCATCCTGATCATCTGGAACACACTGTCGCACGACTACACGCCGAGCGTGTGGCGCCTTTTCATCCCGACATTTTGGGACTGGGTAACGACGTTCGGTTCGCTCGGTCTGTTCGCCCTGATGTACCTCGTATTTGTCCGTCTCATTCCCGTGGTCTCGATGCATGAGGTGCGTCGTCTCGTCGCCCAGGAGCAAACGCCATGACGCGTCTTCTCCTCGCTCAGTTTTCCGATCGGGCGCGCTTTCTCGCGGCGGCTCGGCGCCTGCACGACGCCGGTCATCGGCTGCTCGACGCGTTCACGCCATTTCCCGTCGAGGAAATTCTTGAATTATTGCCGCGGCGCCGCAGCCACGTGCGCGTCGTCATGTTTGTTGCCGGCATGGGCATGGCGGCAATCGCCTACGGCCTCGAATATTTTTCGGCGGTCATCGACTATCCCTACAACAGCGGAGGGCGACCGCTCGACGCCTG
The DNA here is from genome assembly GCA_035532335.1 of Xanthobacteraceae bacterium. GTDB lineage: Bacteria > Pseudomonadota > Alphaproteobacteria > Rhizobiales > Xanthobacteraceae > BOG-931. The sequence continues at coordinate 11,790 of DATKRE010000213.1, forward strand.
GCCGGCCTTCATGCTGGTACCTTTTGCGACCGGGATTCTGGCGGCGGCGGTCGCCGGATTCACCGCGCTTCTCGTCGCGACCGGATTACCGCGCTTGCACGATCCGCTGTTTGCGGTCGACGGCTTCGAACGCGCCAGCCAGGACCATTTCATTTTGGCGCTGGAGGCGCCGCTCATCGACGACGGCAAGCACCGCGTGATCGGGATGTTGCACGACATCGGCGCAGCCCGGGTGCGGGAGATCGAGCGATGATGCGCGGCCTCTCGGTCATTGCGTGCTTGTTAAGCTGCGCGACCGCACTTGTCGGCTGCGACCTCAGCATGACCGAGCAGCGGAAGCTTGCAACCTACGCTCCGTCTACGTTGTGGACGGACGGAACGTCGGCGCGTCCCCTGCCCGATCACGTCGTCGCTCAAGGCGACGTTGAACGGGCCGCCGCCGAAAAAACGCCGCCACCGGTCACCGCTGCGCTGCTCGCGCGCGGCCGCGAGCGCTTCGGTATCTTCTGCGCACCCTGTCATGGGCTTGCCGGCGATGGCGATGGGATCATTGTCGCGCACGGATTTCCGGCGCCGCCCTCCTATCACATCGATCGCCTGCTCGCCGCGCCGGCGCAGCACTTTTACAGTGTGATCACCGACGGCTATGGGGCGATGTACTCTTATGCGGATCGCCTCGACCCGCACGATCGCTGGGCGATCGCCGCTTATGTCCGCGCGCTTCAATTATCGCGCCACGCCACGGTCGCTCAGGTCCCCGATGCGTCGGAGAACATCCGATGAGGTTGCGACTCTACGATGGCGCAGCGGTACGGAACGCCGCATTCGTCGGCGCCGGCGGGTTGGCGATCGCGCTGATTGTCATTGCCGTCTTCAACCCGAACGTCGCCGCAGCCGGCTGGCTGGTTGGGTTTGTGTTCTGGATGCAAATACTCGTCGGCAGCCTGACGCTGACGATGATCCATCGGCTCACCGGCGGCCGCTGGGGCGAGATCGTGGCGCCAGCGGTCGAACCGGCGGCTCTTGCCGTGCCATTCCTCCTCCTTTTGGCCATTCCGTTGTTCATCGCCATCCCGGTCATTTATCCGTGGCCGCACCGGCCGGTCGCCATCAAGCCGGATGTGCTGTCGTATTATCTGAACGCGCCATCTTTCATCGTCCGCAGCGTGGTGGCGCTGGTCGGCTGGTCGGCGCTCGCCGTTTATCTGCCGCGAATTGGCGGCCGCTCCGGCCAGCTTCTCGCCGCCCTCGGCCTGGTTTTTCACGCGCTCGTCATGTCCAGCGTATCGATCGATTGGTATCTTTCGCTCGAAGCGCCATTCACGTCGTCATCGTTCGGCGCCGGCGCTGCCATTTCGGCGCTCGTCGCCGCGCTGGCCTGGGCCGTACTCTGGGCCCCCGCGCCCGAGGATGAGCCCGCCGTCGGCGACGTCGGCGGGCTGTTGCTCACAACCATTCTCGGCATCACCTACATCGACTTCATGGCGGTGCTGGTGATCTGGTATGGCGATCTGCCGCGTGAAGAAGCCTGGTTCGTCGTTCGCGACAAGATGCCATGGGCGGCATTGGCGTGGATCGCATTTCTGCTCGCTTCATTGCTGCCGGTTTCGGCTTTGTTGCTGGCGCGCGTGCGCAACGCGCGACGCCCACTCCGCGCCGTCGGCGCCTGCGTGCTGGTCGGTCTTGCCTGCTACGACGCCTATCTTCTGGCGCCCCCCGCAGGCGGGATCGCGCTTGTCACCGCCCTCATCGCGATACTCGGGATCGGGCTCGCGCTGATAGGAGTTTTTCTGGGCGGCATCACCAGCGTGTTTGCTGCACGGGAGCGCGCCAATGCCCATTGAAGAACACATCGAATACCGGCCGGAATCCCCCGCCGTTGAGTTGCGTTACGTGGTGAGTGGAGCGGTTGGCGCGCTCGTTTTGCTATTTGGCGCGATCGCTGTCTTACACACCATCTATCAGCACGAGGTCCCGATCGAGACCGTGCCGCTACCGGAAAGTTTTCCGCAGCCGCAAGTCGTGACGAGGCAGGCAGATATGAAGGAGCGCCGAAAGCTCGTCGCGGCGCAAAACCAGCGCCTGCAAACTTGGCGCTGGGCCGACGATCATCACACGCTGGTACAAATCCCGATCGACCGCGCGATGCGGCTTTTGGTGCAAAAGGGTGCCGGCGCCTACGCGCCTCTGCTGCCGCCACAGCCGGCGCTGTCATCGCCGAGCGCCGGTGCACAAAACGCGATCACGCCGCCGGCTGGGCACACACAATGAATGCGGCGCAAATCAAATTGGTTCTGTTGTTGATAGCGATGGGCTTAGTCGCCGCGCCGGCGCACGCAAATTTCAGCGCGACCCAGCTCGCGGCAATTTCGGCGTCGCCGCCACCGGACGCCGCGCTGCCGCCCGATCTGCCGTTCCGCGATGAACACGGCGACCGATTGACGCTCGGCGAGGCCATCGCCGGGAAGCCAGCCCTTGTCGTGTTTGCCGATTACACCTGTCGGACCCTTTGCGGTCCGATCCTGGAATTCACCACGGCCGGGCTGGCCAAAACCGGATTGAAGCCGGGAATTGATTATCGGCTCCTCATGATCGGCCTCGATCCGAAGGACGGCCTCGGTGCCGCGCGCGCGATGCGCACAAAACACATCGATCCCGCCGACCCGGTCGAAGCTGCCGCGATTTTCTTGAGTGGAGACGAAGCGCAGATCGCGGCTGCGACCAAAGCCGTGGGATTGCACTACGCCTACGACGCCGAGCACGATCAATACGCCCATCCTGCCGCAGTCTTCGTCGTTGACGCCCACGCGCGGGTCAGACGTGTACTCTCCGCCATCGGAGTAGACGGCGCCGATCTGCGATTGGCTCTCGTCGATGCCAGTCACGGCACCGTCGGAACGCTGGCCGACCGTATTCACCTCCTATGCTACGGCTACGATCCCGTTCGCGGCATATACACCGAGCGCATCACCAAAATGCTCGGTTATGCCGCCGGCGCGACACTCATCATTTTGGCCGCCGGCATATTCGGCATGATCGTCCGTCAACGGCGGCGGGCAGCGACATGAATATCTCCCAATTCACCACGGCTGCCTCCGATTATGCAGTGAAGGTCGATCGCCTGTTCTACCTGGAATCGGTCATTGCCGGCCTTGTTGTGCTTTTGGTCACCGGACTCATCGTCGTCTTCTTCGCGCTTTATTACCGCGGCTCCAGCACGCCGCGCGGCGAGGTGCCGGAGCGCAAAAGCCGCGAGATCGAGATCGGCTGGACGGTCGCAACGCTGTTCAGCTTCCTGTTCCTGTTCTGGTGGGCGGCTTCGGACCAGCTTACGGCGCTGGCGCCGCCGAAAGACGCACTCGAAATCCACGTGATCGCCAAGCAATGGATGTGGCGCTTCCAGCACCCCAGCGGCGCCCGCGAGATCGATGAATTGCACATACCGGCGCATACCAATATCCGGCTGGCGATGACGTCACAGGACGTCATTCACGACCTTTACCTGCCAGCGCTGCGATTGAAGCAGGACATTCTGCCGGACCGCTACACGTACGAATGGTTCAACGCCACCAAGACCGGCACCTTCCATTTCACCTGCGCGGAGTTTTGCGGGACCGACCATTCGGTCATGGCCGGTTCTCTGGTCATTATGAAACCAGAAGATTACGCGCGCTGGATTTCCGCGCAGCCGCAAGCTGACGATCTGGCGCACCAAGGCGAAGCGCTGTTCCGCTCATTCGGATGCTCCGGCTGCCACACGCCGGGCTCGACCGTGCACGCACCCGATCTGCACGGCATCTACGGCCACGCCGTACAACTCGCCGACGGCCGCACGGTGACCGCCGATGAAGCTTATTTGCGCGATTGCATTTTCCTACCTGACAAGAACCGCGTCGCGGGTTTTCCGCCGCTGATGCCGAATTTTTCCGGCTCAATCAGCGAGGGTCAGGCGAACGCGCTGATCGCTTACGTCAAATCGCTGACAACAAATCGGGCAGCACGCACGCCGAACGCATCGCCGGGACAACGCGGTGGATCGCCGCCATGACCGACGCTGCGTTGCCATTCGTGCCGCCGCTCGACGTTCGGCGAGGAAGCTACCTCGACGAAGGCCACACCATCTTGTCGTGGCTGACGACGACCGATCACAAGCGTATTGCGATCTTGTACGCGCTGTCGATTACTGTGTTCTTCCTCATCGGCGGCGTGGCGATCGGTTTGGTGCGGCTGGAACTGATTAGCCCGACCGGACTGTTCCTGACATCCGACGAATACAATCGTCTGTTCACGATCCACGGCATCATCATGGTTTGGTTCTTTCTGGTGCCGTCGATTCCCGCGACCATGGGAAATTTCCTGGTGCCGATGATGATCGGGGCGCCGGACGTGGCATTTCCGCGGCTGAACCTGCTGTCGTGGTATCTCTATGTCGGCGGAGCGGTGTTCACCGTCTATGTCTTGCTGTCAGGCGGCGTCGACACCGGCTGGACCTTCTATCCGCCGTTCTCGTCGGAATATTCCCATTCCAATGTGATTCCGGCGGCCATCGGCGTTTTTATCGTAGGCTTTTCCTCGATTGCGACCGGCGTCAATTTCCTCGCCACCATCCATATGCTGCGTGCGCCGGGCATGACGTGGTTTCGCCTGCCGCTGTTTGTCTGGTCGATGTACACCGTCAGCGTTGTGATGGTCCTGGCGACGCCGGTGCTCGCCATGTCGCTGCTGCTGATTGTGGCGGAACGACTTTTCGGTTTGCCGATTTTCGATCCATCCGCCGGCGGCGATCCCGTGCTGTTCCAGCATCTGTTCTGGTTCTACAGCCATCCGGCCGTCTACATCATGATTTTGCCGGCGATGGGCGTCGTATCCGAAGTATTCGCCTGCTTCGCGCGCCGCCGCGTGTTCGGTTATGGCTTTATGGTGTTCGCGATGTTGATGATTGCCGTGGTCGGCTTCATGGTCTGGGGCCATCACATGTTCGTTGCCGGACAGTCGCCGCTCGCCAATCTGATTTTCTCGTTTTTGTCATTCATCGTGGCGGTGCCGTCGGCGATTAAAGTGTTCAACTGGACCGCTACGCTCTACCGCGGTCACATCGGCTTCGAAGCACCGATGATCTATGCGCTCGGCTTCCTTGGATTGTTTACCATCGGCGGACTGACCGGGCTGTTTCTGGCCTCGGTCCCGATCGATATTGCCACGACGGACACCTACTTCGTCGTCGCGCACTTCCACACCATCATGGTGGGGGGGACGGTTTCCGCGTTCATGGCCGGCATTCATTATTGGTGGCCGAAGGTCACCGGCAAACTGTACAACGAGTTCTGGGCGCAGCTCGCCGCCATCACCATGTTTCTCGGCTTCAACCTCACCTTCCTGCCGCAGTTCATCATGGGCTGGCTCGGCATGCCGCGGCGATATCACTACTATCCCGATGTCTTTCAAATCTGGCACGTCCTTTCGAGCGGCGGCGCCGTCATTCTGGCGGCTGCCTATCTGATGCCACTGGTCTATCTGACCTGGTCGCTGTTCTGCGGGCAGGACGCCGGCAACAATCCGTGGCGCAGTACCGGGCTTGAATGGCAGACGCCTTCGCCGCCGCCGAAGACAAATTTCCTGCGGCCGCCGCGTGTCGACGCCGATCCTTACGATTATCACGATTTCGGCCGCACCGAGGAAACCGGCGGCGAAGCGCGCGCCCGTCCGCAAGGTGAAGCGTAATGAGCGACACCGCAGGCGCATTGCAGCACCCGTGGCCTGACCTTCGCATGCAGCGCGCGGGCGTCAGCCTCGGCATGTGGATGTTTCTGGCGAGCGAAGTTCTGTTTTTTGGCGGCCTTCTCGTCAGCTATGCGGTCTACCGCAGTTTCAACGAGGAAGCCTTCCGCATCGCTGGCGCGCACGCGCAAATCGTCTATGGCTCGATCAATACGGTCATCCTGCTCACCTCCAGCTTCACGATGACGGTGGCGTTGCGCGCCGCGACCGCGAATGTGAGGCGAGTCACGTTGATCTTCCTCGGGATCACTGCCGCGCTCGGCGTTGCATTTCTCGTCTGCAAGGACCTCGAATATCGCGAGGATCTCAAAGAACATTTGTTCCCGAGCCCGCAATTCCCGTTGTCGCCGCCGGCGACCGCAATGTTCTGGGGTTTTTATTGGATCATGACCGGAATTCATGCCGTGCATCTGACCGCCGGGATCGCCGTCGTCTTGGTCGTCTGGACCCTGTTCAAGCGGCGCGTCATCCCGGTCCAGGGCTCGACCATGGAGGGTGCGGCGATCTACTGGCATTTCGTCGATTCGGTGTGGATCGTGCTCTATCCCCTGCTCTATCTCGCGGGCCGCTCATGACCAACGGGCGGCAGCAGGATCGGCGATATCTCTGGCAAGGCCCCGGCGTAGCCTGGCTCG
>DATKRE010000214.1:0-10425 GCA_035532335.1 Xanthobacteraceae bacterium
CTGTGGCGGCGGATGTTCATCATCAATGAACCCAATGCCATCCGGCACATCGTGCTGGATAATGCCGCGAATTACACCAAGTCCGAGGTTGGACGCCGCCTGCTCGAGCCTGCGTTAGGCCGCGGACTATTGACCAGCGAGGGCGAAACCTGGCGCCGCCATCGCCGCATCATGGCGCCCGCCTTCGATCCGCGCAGCATCGTCGGCTACACGCCGATCATGACGAGGTTGACAGAACAATTACTGGCGAAATGGGATGCGCTGCCCGCCCCACGCGAGCTCGACGTTGCCGCAGCAATGATGGAATTGACGCTGCATATCATCTCGAATGCAATGTTCTCGTCCGATTCCGACGAAATCGTCGCCTCCGTCGAGCGCGGCGTTAGCACCTATCAGACGAAGGTGCGGCCCAGTCTGCCCGATCTCCTGCACTTCCCGCTCTGGCTCTCACGACTGCTTGCACCGCTGCCGACGAAAATCTTCAGCGAATTCGATCAAAAGGTCGATCGCCTGCTGATGGAGCGCGGCCAACAGCCGGACGCCGAGCCGAAGGACTTATTGGCCCGGTTGATTGCCGCGCGCGACGGCGAAACCGGCGGCGGAATGTCACCGAAGGAGGTGCGCGACCAGGTGGTCACTATCTTCATGGCCGGGCACGAAACCACTTCGCTCGCGCTGACCTGGACCTTTTACCTGCTGTCGCAACACCCCGAGGTCGAGGCCAAGCTCCATGCCGAACTCGCGGACGTCCTCGGTGGCCGCACGCCGGTCAATCAGGACGTCGCACGCCTGCGCTATACGCGTATGGTGATCGAGGAATCCATGCGGCTTTATCCGCCGGCCCACACATTCGGACGCCAACCGATCGTCGATGACCACATTCTCGGCCATCGGATTCCGGCTGGCGCCGAAGTCTTGATCCTGCCGTGGCTGACCCATCGCAAGCCGTCGCTGTGGGAAAATCCGGAGCTGTTCGACCCGGAGCGCTTTGCGCCGGAGCGGTCGGCGGCGCGGCCGCGCTTTGCCTACATTCCGTTCGGCGCGGGCGCGCGCATCTGCATCGGCGCGGCGTTTGCCATGACTGAAGCAACGCTCATCCTTGCGACTATCGCCCAACGGTATCGGCTACATCTTACGCCGGGCCACCCGGTTGAACCGCAAGGCTTGATTACGCTCCGACCCCGTTACGGATTGCGGATGAATTTGCAACGGCGGGCGCACTGAAGTTGGTAGGCTGACCGCGTGCCGTCTTGCTTTCCAATACGGCGGCCTCGTCTTCAACGCACAGCCTCACCACACACTTACCCTGTCTGGCGAGACCATTCATCAACGCGATGACTTGGTCATCGGTGCCGGCGTTACCGAAGAGGAGCTTGCGCGCCTCGCGGCGGGCAAAATCGAGTATGGCGTGGGAGACGCGTTCATCGAACAAGATAATATCGGCCGATCGGAGGAGGCGCACGGCCCGAAGCGTCAGCAACTCCGGATCGCCGGAGTCGACGCGCACCCGCACGACCGAACCATGCGCGACAGCGGGCCCATGGCTGCGAACTTCGGCCATCAAGCAATCGAAGTCTGCCTGAGCCGGTGTACGGCCGGCGTCGATAACCGCGCGGGCGGCAAAGAGCTGCCAAAATTTTCGCCTGGCGGCCGTCGTCAATCCGGCGGCTTTAACCGCAGCGCGCCAACTTTGCGCGGCTGCGGCCCAGACGGCGAAGCCCTGCGGCAACAGCGTTTCAAGCTTGGCGCGGACCGCCTGCGCAAAAACCGGCGCAGCGCCGTCGGTGGAAATGCCGATCACCAGCGGGGAACGGTTGACGATGGCGCCAAAGGCAAAATCGCAGAAAGCCGGCTTGTCGATCACATTGACGCAGACGCCGGCAGCTCGCGCCGCTTCGGCAAAGGCGCCGGCTTCGGCGTCGTCCTCGCATGCGCCAACGGCAACGGCGGCGTCCGGCAAATCTTTGGTTTGCCATCCGCGCCGGTAAAGAACGATCCGCCCGCGTGGCGGCTCGGCGGCAACCGTCCGTAGCGCATCGCAGATTTTTTCCGCATAGACATCGACGTGGGCGCCTGCTGCCGACAGCAACTCCGCTTTCCAGGCTGCGGCAGCGGTTCCGCCAGCGACTACCGCACGTCTGCCTTCAAGCGCGAAGAAAACCGGCAACCGCGCCAGCGGTTGCATGCGACCGGCGCGGGTCGCCGCGAACACGCGTTGAACGGTCATGGTTTCGCATCGAGCGTCAGTAGACATCGACTTGGTAGCGCCCCCTGGTCTTGAGGTCCGCGACAAATTTCACCGCTTCCACGGACGAGCAACCGCCGTGCGTGGCAACAATTTCGATCAGCGCGTTTTCTACGTCTTTAGCCATCCGCGTGGCGTCGCCGCAAACATAGATGTGCGCGCCGTCGTTGAGCCAGGCCCAAAGATCGCGGCCGACCTCGCGCATGCGGTGCTGGACGTAGGTTTTTTCGTCGGCATCGCGCGACCATGCCAGTGTCAGGCGCGTCAGCAGGCCGCTTGCCCGCATGGCGGTGAGTTCATCTTCGTAGAAGAAATCGTAATCGCGGCGCCGGTGTCCGAAAAATAGCCAGTTGCGGCCTGACGCGCTGATGGCTTGGCGTTCCTGCAGGAAAGCGCGGAACGGCGCGACACCGGTGCCCGGTCCGATCATGATAATCGGCTTTGACGGATCGCCCGGCAGCGCAAAATGTTGGGCCTTTTGGACGTAGACCCTGACTTTGTCGCCAGCTTCTATATGACCGCCCAAAAAGGTTGAACAGACACCGAGCCGCGTACGCTTGTCGAGTTCGTAACGGACCGCGTCAACGGCAAGCGAGACCCGGCCCGGATTCGACTTGAACGACGATGCGATCGAATAAACCCGCGGCTGGAGCGGATCGAGCGCCTCGATGAACGCCTCCGGATCGGGTTTGATGCCGGAAAATTTATGCAGAGCCGCAAGCACGTCGAGAGCGGCGGCGTCCCCGTCCGGATCATCGCCTGCGGCAAGCTGCTTTGCCTTCTGCCGTCGCTCGCCGCCGGTGAGATAGGAGATAAGCTCGAACAGCATATCGGGCGCCGGCGACAACGAAACCCCGTCAGTCAGCACCTCGCGCAAGGTACGGCCGCCGATGGGAAAGTCGGACGGCATCTGCAATTCGGCCAGCACGGCCGCCACAAGGCCCGAATTGTTAGCCGGAAAGATGCCCAGAGAATCGCCGGCGATGTAATCGAGGTCGGTGCCGGCCAGATCGATATCGACGTGCCAGGTTTGTTTTTCCGATCCGGGCTTGTTGAGCAGGCGACGGGAGAGAAACGTCGCGTAGACCGGATTGTCGCGCGAACGGCCCGGCGCGAAAGCCCGCCCAGGCTTTTCGTCCGGCGGTGCAACCCCGGCAGCCGCGGCATGCGGCAGAGCCGGCGCATCATCAAGCTCGGCAAAGAGCTGTTTGAGTATGCGGGAGGTTTGCTTGCCTCCCGGCACGCACAGGTTCAGCCGTTTCTCGGATTTAACGAACAGTGCGTCGGCGTAGTCCTTGCAGTTATACCCGCACTGGCCGCAATCCTGTTGCGCCATCGCGGCCATTATCCGCTTCGGCAGAGGCTTGCCCTCGGCGAGTTTCATCCGATCGGGCAACGGCATGGCGGGATCATGCCAGAGAGCGCTATCGTCGCCTTCCGTCGTCGCCGGCGGCACGGCTCGGCCCTCCAGCAAGCCAGCCAAAAGCCTTGCGGCTTCTTCGGTCGGCACCGGCGTGAAGTGTTCCGGCAGCCCGAACAGCCCGGCGAACAGCCCGTTCAACCAAGTGCGCTGCTCCAGCGTGAACGGAGCCGATTCAGGTATCAGCGAGGGGATCGGCGGCCGTGGCGCCATGCTCATTCGGCCGCCTCCAGCTCGGTCAACGCCTTGAGTGCAACGATCTCGTGGCGGCGCGTGAAGGCGAGGAAAGTTTCGTCGCGCGATTGCCGGTTCGCGAGATAGGCTTTGAGGATGCGCGCGACGATGCGCGGCGTCTCTTCTGCGACGACGTCACGATAAAGCTCGCGGCCGAGCGCGGCGTTCGGTCCAAATCCACCGCCGACCAGAATGTGATAGCCCTCGACCGGATCGGCGTCTTCATTCGCCTGCACCTTACAAGCGAGTAGTCCGATCTCCGAAACGAAATGTTGCGCGCAGGAATTATGGCAGCCGGTCAGGTGGATGTTGATCGGCGTATCGAGCGGTACGCGTGTCTCACACCAGCGCGCGACCTCCTCGGCATGCCGCTTGGTGTCCGCAGCGGCGAATTTGCACCCGGTGTTGCCGGTGCAGGCGACGAGTCCCGAGCGAATGGCGTTGGTTGCGATTTTTAGACCAACCGCCTCGATACGCTCGGTGGCGGCCGCCACCTCCGCGTCCGGTACTCCGGATATCAGCAGGTTTTGCCAAACCGTCAGCCGCAGGTCGCCGTCGCCGCGCTCGCGCGCAACATCGGCAAGGCCGCGCATCTGTGCAGCCGACATGCGGCCGACCGGCACAACCACCCCGATCCAGTTGAGACCGGCCTGCGTCTGCGGGTGAACGCCGAGATGGGCCGTGCGGCTGAAAGCCGGCCGTGACGCCACCGCGCCCGGCTGCGCCCGGTCGAGCTTATGTCCGAGCTTCTCCTCGAGTAACGCCACAAATTTTTCGATGCCCATCGCATCGAGCACATATTTCAACCGCGCCTTGGTGCGATCGCTGCGATTGCCGTGATCGATGAATAGCCGCACGACCGCGTCGGCCACCGTGCAGGCATCCTTCGGTTGCACCAAAACGCCGGTTTCGCGGGCGAAATCCCGGTGGCCGGTTATGCCGCCGAGGCCAAGCTTGAACCAAACTCCGGGCGAAAGCCCAAAGCCACCGGTAACTTGCACGGCTTGGAAGCCGATATCGTTGGTGTCTTCGAGCGCGGCAATAGCGCCGGCGCCGTCGAAAGCGACGTTGAATTTGCGGGGGAGACCGTAGAGCGACCGGTCATTGAGGATGTGGAAGTGCCACTCACGCGCGTAGGGGCGCGTATCGATGAGCTCTTGTGGATCGATGCCGGCGGTGGGAGTGCCGGTGACATTGCGGATATTGTCGGCGCCCGAGCCGCGCGAGCAGAGCCCGAGGTCCTGGATCGCCTCGATCATGGCGACGGCGTTGGGCGCCTCGATTTCGCGGATCTGGATATTGGCACGCGTCGTGACGTCGGCGTAACCGCCGCCGTAACGCTCCGCCAGATCGGCAAGGCCGGCAAACTGCACCGCATTGAGAATCCCATTCGGGATACGCAAACGGCACATGTACGAGTTCTGGTTTGGCGCGACGTAGAACAGGCCGAAAAACCGCCAGCGGAAATTATCCGGCGGCTTCGGATACTCGCCTCTGGCAACGTGCTGCCTGAGCCGTTCGTAGGTGTCGAACGGATGCTGTTCGCGCTTGAACTTTTCCGGATCGGATAACTTGCCACCGCCGGCAAGTGCGCGATTCTGCGCCTTCAACGCGGCGGCTTCCGGCCCGACCGGCTCGGACGCCACCACGGCGGCAACAGTCCCACCGCCGGCGATGCTGTTAGCCGCCTTGGCGATCTGCACGCCGGCAACGAACCCTTCGAGGTAACGTTTCTGTTCGGGCTCGAAGTCTCCGATCGGCCCGGCGACGATAGCTTGAAGATCGACCTCGGTCATTCCGCCGGCACTCGCGTCAGCGCGGTTAGCGGTGCGGGCGCGGCGGTGCGGGGCTTGTGGGTGATGTAAAGCGCCAGCCCGGTAAAGACGAAGCCGCCGACGAGATTGCCGAGCGTGACGGGAATTTGGTTCCACGACCACCATTCGGCAACCGTGATCTTGGCGCCCATCAGCATCCCGGTCGGGATGATGAACATGTTGACGACCGAATGCTCGAAGCCCTGCGCAAAGAACAGGAAGATCGGCATATAGGCGCAAGCAATCTTGCCGATGGTCGAGGATGTCGTCATGGCGGCAACAATGGCGAGGCAAACCATCCAGTTGCACAGCATCGCCTTGACAAAGACGGTGACCAAGCCTGCGTAGCCAAGCGCCTCGTAGCCTGTCGTCTTGGCTTCGGCGATGGCGATGATTTTTGCCGCGACGCCGGCCGGAGCCGTTGCGCCGAAATTGGTGAGAACGATTGCCAGCAATCCGCCATAGACGACGCTGCCGATCAGGTTACCGAGAAAGACCCAGCCCCAATTGGCGAGCATGCTCTTCGCGCTGGTGTCATTCTCGATCCAGGGCAGCGGCAGCAGAGCAAAACTGCCGGTCACAAGATCGTGGCCGAGCAGCACGATAAGAATGAGTCCAACCGGAAAAATGAGTGCGCCGACGAGCGGCTGACCGGTTTGCACCGCTCCGGTGATGGCAAGGCTGGTTGCTGCGGCAAGTATCGCCCCCGCTAAACCGCCGCGGATCAGAAGGTCCAGAGGAGGTAAAGCGAGCTTCGTCCGCCCGGCATTGACCATTGCGGAGGCGACATCCACCGGCTTCACGTAATCCATGTCTCGACTCCAATTGGCTTAAGAAGCCATGGCCGCCGTGACGTCGTTTACGAAGCCATCCGGCAGACCAAAGCTTGCCCTCATGCTGCAGAGCAGCAAATGACATGCCAGTTCTACCGGATTGAAATATTTGAATTTAAACCCCGCTGCGAACGCGCTGCCCTGCCTTGCGGCAGGGCCCGTCGAATTCTTGGGCAGGGGCAGGATGGAACTGGAGAAGCCTCATTTTCGCTGGCTTCCGGGCTCAGGGGACGGAAATTCTTGCCGTGGACGCTGCCAAAACGGGGACTTGGCCGATGAGCGACATTTTTTCGGTTCTGGCCGAGGTCGACCGCTTTTGCGGGCAGCTTTCGACCGCGATTCACCGTGTGGAATTGCCGCTCTATGCGACGCTAGTGGAGCGGATTTAACATTCGCTACCCACCTGGCGGCAGACTCGTGAAGCGAATGTCAAATCCAAAGCTCCACTAGGACTCATATTTGCTAGTGGTCCTTTTGATTCTAACATTCGCATGAGAGGGTGCCGAACACGGATGCGAATATTAGAATCGGATCACTAGCCCTGGTGGTGATCGTGAGCGTTATCGTATTTCCGCCCAGGGACGATCTGGACCAGATCTGACTGCAATCAGGTCCTGATTGCATGGTCTAGGGCGCTACCCTCGCCTATTGGGAACCGCTCCGGGTGTTCGGGAGTTTTGTTTTCAGTATCGAGTTCTGGGCATCGAATTTTGGAGCAACACAGATGTTGAGCCTTGTTGTCACACTTCTCATCGTTGCGCTGATCGCCGCCGTGCTCGGCTTTGGCGGGATCGCGGGCGCAGCGGTCGGCATCGCCAAAATCGTGTTTTTTGTCGCAATCGTTCTCTTTCTGATTTCGCTGATCGCGGGCGGTATGCGCGGCGGCTTCCGCCGGCGGCTTTAGCGCGCTTTAAACTTGGCACTGACAACTTGGCGCTGACGCAAGGCGCCGCCGGACTATCGGCGGCGTCTTTGTCTGCGCTTAGGGACCATCGTTGTCCTCGTCCGCGGCAGGAAGCAGAACTTTTGTAATCGCCGTCCAGGTCAGGTTTTTCAGATCGACCAGCGGCGGATTGGCGATCACCGTGGCGGTATCGGCGCGTTGCCCGCAACCTTCGACGAGGACCGAAATTTTGATCTCGCCGTCGGTATAGTAACTGTCGCCCTCGGCATTGTGCCCATCGAGCGTCGGTCCGATGCCGGTCACCTCATAGACGCTGGTGACGACCTTGGCGGCCGCCAGACCGGCGGTGAGTAAATCCCGTTCGGCGTCGATGTCGGGTGCGATGTGATGGGTGATGCGGCCATCGCGGTGACTTATACCGACGCCGCGATCGAACGTAATCGAGCCAAGCCAAACCGCCCGCCCCTCCTGACCGCGATCGAGCACTTTCCAGAACCGCACATGGTGCCGCCGGTCGGCGCTTTTTCCGGCCGGTTTTTCAAATGCGAACTTCTCTCGCTTGCCCTCGAAGTATAGCGGGCTGACCGGCGCGTCATGGTAAGGCCGATCGAGTAAAACGCTACCCACGATTTCCATGCTCGAACGAAGCGTGATCGGGTCGGCCGGATACCACACCGCCGCCGCCATGGCGCAAAATAGGTCCTGCTTCGATCCCACCGCGCCAACATTGATCGGATCGCCGGGAATGCCTTCGCCGTTTTGCGTCAGCATGGAGAGACCGGCCAGGTCCCTTTGGTGCTCGTAATGCCGCCAGGTCAACGGCAGCAGCAAATAGGCCAACGCGCCGTACACAACGGCAATGACGGCGATAGCCGCAAACGCGAGTCTGGCATCCCGTCGCAGGGCCTGAAGCATCGCCAACGATCCTCAGGCGTATTTGAACAACGCGCATCGAGTCTTGCAACCACCAGGAGTCGCGCAACCACCAGTCTTGCAACCACCCCGACGGTCATCGGCTCCCTGGTCAATGCAGGTGCGACCAGATCCAGGCAATCGCGAATTTCACCGACGCCTCGACAATCCAGCCGAATACCACGACGCCGGCAAAGCCTATCGAAGCCCATGCCGCCAGCTTCGAGCGCGATAATTCCAGTGCGGCAATTGCCGGCCGCATGGTTTCAACCGCCGCGGCATGTTGATCGAGTTTCCGCGTCATGGCAGCGATGGCAGCGCGGCTTTCGGCGTGCCAGCGCTCGCGGATGTCGCGGTCTTCGTCAGCGCGGTCCCGCAGATCGCGGACACTCGTTTCGATCGAGCCAATCACCCGGCTGATTTGATCCAATTTTCCCGGCATGCGTACACTCTTCTGGTCTGGAGGCATGTCCTCACGCAAGCGCGGCCAAATCGGCGATCAGATCGTCGTAGGCGAAGCCCTCAGGGTTCTTCCTGCCGACAAGACACTCTTCCGAGACGTATGCGATGGCTTCGTCGCAATATTGTTGCAGGAACGCTTCCGTCATCACCTGCAAGACGCCCCAGCTCACGACATGCAAGCCGTCGGCTTGTCGCCCGACCAGCGGCACGTAATGGCCGCCCTCGACCGCCGCACCGGTAATGATCTGCCAACTTTCGCGATGCTTGGTTTGCTCAATCGCCGAAGACGGCAGCTGCAAGCCGACGCCGGCGACGCCGAATAAATACGTGGCCTGGTACAAGTGCTGGACATTGCCGGGCTCCAAAGCCAGGTAGGCGGCAATCTTGTGCCGGGCGCCTACGGCATCGATGACGCCGGTGTTGCGCCGGTAGTCGGCCGCCTCCACCACGTCGGTGCCTTGATCGGTATCGGGGCGAGCCGGATCGAAGCCGGTCACTGCCGCATAATCGCCGAGCACGTCCGCATCGGTGAAAGTCACAGCGCGGCCGGCCTCACGCGCCAGCAGCATCGTCTCGTGCGCCGCGCCGGCCCAAACGCAATCGCCGTAGCGGTCGTTCGCCAGCATGCCCCAATCCCCCGCGCCGACACTGGCGTCATGGCCGAAGCACGCCGGCAGCGGCGGCAGCGCGGCGGTGTTGGTGTAGCTCGCAAGCTTGAGCCGCGCCGCGCCCGGCCGGGCCGGTTTCTTGCCGAGCTTGACGTTCATTTCGCGCGCCAACCGGAAACCACGACCCCATGTTTCGACCTGCCGATGAAAGCGGGCGCGGATGCTTGCGACGGCAGCGCCTTGAAACGGACCGATTGCGCCGACGGCGCGGCACTGCAGAGGTCGGCTTCGACGGCTTGCACCGCCACATTCGAAAGCGCCGAGATCGCGGTCTGTCCGGTGACCGCGAACACCACGTCGGCAATGGACGCGAGCGTCGGCACAATGCCGCAAACGGCGGCTGTTCCGGCCTGGATATTGCCTTCGACGGTTGACGTGACTTGCTCGATCTGAGCCGTCGTGCATCCGCCGAGGCCGATCAATACGACCAACGCGCCGCCAAGCATGAGCTTGCGCATGCGAAACTCCTTCTGTTGGGTGAGAATGAAAAAATAGATCGGCTATTTGCCGCCGATGACCTTGCCGGTCTTGTTGCTGATGATGCTCCAGCCGGCCGCGGCAATGGCCACCGCCGCCGAAATGACGGCGTCGGCCGAGCCTGCGGGAACGATATTTTTCGCCACCAGCCAGGTGATAAGCGGCGGCAGAATGGCGCGCACGACGCCACCGAGCTGATCCTGGTTCATGCTTTTAGGTCTCCTTTGTCGAGGTGGTTGAATTGGATTGCGCCGCCGCGGCGAGCACGACCTGGCACAGCTTCTGCACGTCGGAGTCGGGAATCATTTGCGCGTAAGCGCCGGCTTCCTGGTCGATCCAGGCGCGCGCGGCCGTGAACGCGGCGTCAAGCTGGGCCTGCGTGGGCATTGCGGTCTCTCGTGTTTGTGTCGATGCTGATTTTATGCGGCGGACGGCAGATCAAAGTTGCCGCGAGCA
>DATKRE010000215.1:0-5391 GCA_035532335.1 Xanthobacteraceae bacterium
CCGCACCCGGGCCTCGAGATCCACGTAGCTGAACAGCGATCCCGTTCTCTCGTCAGTCCCGCGCAAATCAGCCTCCCAAAAAAGGAGATTGAATCACGAGCCAACCTGACAGACGAGCTATTTCTTCAACAGCCTGCTAGATGACAGCGCTCATCATTATCGTCGCGGTCGTTTGCGCCGGCGCCGTCGTCACCCTCGTCGGGGCGCGGGCGATCGAGTGGCGGCATCCGCCGCGGGGCCGCTTCGTCGATGCCGGCGGCTACCCCCAGCACATCGTCGAGATCGGCAACGCCGGCAACGGACCGCCGGTCGTGCTGCTGCACGGCGCCGGCGCCAATCTTGAGGAGATGAATCTGGCGCTTGGCGCGCGGCTGGCCGCGCGTCATCATGTCATCCTGGTCGACCGGCCGGGGTTCGGCTTCAGCGGTCGCAAGCGCGGTGACGGAAGTTCGCCGACGGACCAGGCCGGCGTGCTGCGCGAACTGCTCGACCGGCTCGGTATCGATCGCGCGATCCTGGTCGGCCATTCCTGGGGCGGCACGCTGGCGTTGAACTTCGCGCTCGACTTTCCGCAGCGGGTCGCCGGCTTGGTTTTGATCGCGCCGGCAACGCACCCCGGCGTATGGAGTCTGAGCGCCGTCAACACCGCATTGGCGACGCCGTTCGGATCGTTTTTCGCCCGCACGCTGGCGCTGCCGTTCGGCGCGCTGTTGATGTGGCCCGGATCGCGCACGGCATTTTTGCCGCAAGCCTTACCGCCGCGTTATGTCAAAAACAGCGCGGCGATGCTGGTGCTGCGGCCGCCGACGCTGATGAACAACTGGGCCGACGTCGGTTGCCTGGAGGAGGCGCTTGCGCAACAGGCCGGGCGCTACGGCGCGCTCAACGTGCCGACCATCGTCTTTAACGGCGACAAGGATTTGCTGGTGCCGCCGGAGAAACATGCGTTGAAGCTCGCCGCCGCCGCGCCTTGCGTCACCGTCAACGTGCTGCCGGGCTTCGGTCACATGCTGCATCACGCTGCCGCCGACCGGATCGCCGCGGCCGTGGCGCAGCTGGCGGCGGGTTCGTAACCGCGAAATCCGCGGCTACACCTCGGCGGCGCTTTGGTCGCCGACGAAGGCGATGCGGATCATGTTGGTTGCGCCGGGGGTGCCGAGCGGCACGCCGGCGACGATGATGACGCGCTGGCCGGCCTTGGCGAAGCGGTCGCGGAACGCGGTCTGGCAGGCGCGCTCCACCATATCGTCCTGGTCGTGCGCATCCTCGGCGATGACGCAATGGACGCCCCACACCAGCGACAATTTGCGGCCGACGGCGAGCATCGGCGAAATCGCCACGATCGGCGGCTTCGGCCGCTCGCGCGAGACGCGAAGCGCGGTGGCGCCCGAAAACGTCCAGCAGACGATAGCCGCAAGATCGAGGGTTTCGGCGACCTGCCGCGCCGCCGCCGCGATCGCGTCGGCGCCGGTTGCCTGCGGCTCGGTATGCAGGACGTGTAGCGCCGGCGGGTAAAGCGTTTCGTTTTCCACTTCCTCGGCGATCCGGTTCATGGTCGCCACCGCCTCGACCGGATACTGGCCGGACGCCGATTCCGCCGACAGCATGATCGCGTCGGCGCCGTCGAAAATCGCGGTCGCTACGTCGGAGACTTCGGCCCGCGTCGGCACCGGGCTGGTGATCATCGATTCCAGCATCTGGGTGGCGACGATGACCGGCTTGCCGGCGCGGCGACAAGCGCGCGTCATTTCCTTTTGCACGCCGGGCACTTTCTCCAGCGGCATCTCGACGCCGAGATCGCCGCGCGCCACCATCAACGCGTCGGCGAGATCGAGGATGTCATTGAGGCGGGCGACCGCTTGCGGCTTTTCGATCTTGGCGATGACTGCGGCGCGCCCGCGGGTGATCTTCTTGGCTTCGGCGATGTCCTCCGGGCGCTGAATGAAGGAGAGCGCCACCCAGTCGATGCCGGCGTCAAGCGCAGCTTCGAGATCGGCGAGATCTTTCGGCGCGAGCGCCGCCACCGGCACCACGGTATGCGGCAGGCTCACACCCTTGCGGCTCGATATTTTGCCGCCGACCACGACGCGGGTGACGATGCGTTGCGGCTCGGCCTCGATCACGGTCAGCCTGAGCTTGCCATCGTCGATCAACAGCGCATCGCCCGGTTTGACCGCGGCGAGGATTTCGGGATGCGGCAAGTTCACCCGCGTCGCGTCGCCGGGCGTCGGATCGGCGTCGAGCACGAAATCCTGGCCGCTGTCGATGGTGGCGGCGTCGTTCTTGAAACTGCCGAGCCGGAGCTTCGGCCCTTGCAGATCGACCAGGATGCCAATCGGCCGGTTACATTCGGCTTCGAGCGCGCGAATGGTCTCCACCAGTTCGCGCATGCGCTCATGCGTGGTGTGGCTCATGTTGATGCGGAAGACGTCGGCGCCG
This sequence comes from Xanthobacteraceae bacterium, assembly GCA_035532335.1. Classification (GTDB taxonomy): domain Bacteria; phylum Pseudomonadota; class Alphaproteobacteria; order Rhizobiales; family Xanthobacteraceae; genus BOG-931. The sequence continues at coordinate 2,440 of DATKRE010000215.1, forward strand.
GCGGCGAACAGCTTGGCGATGACGTCACGGCTCGAAGAGGCCGGCCCCAGCGTCGCCACCACTTTGGTGCGCCGTTGCCGCCTCATTGGTTCTGCGTTCCGGGCGAGGTGACGGGTGCCGGTGCTTGCACCGGAGCTTGCGTCGGCGCCGGTGCGGACTTGCCGGCGCGCGTTGCGGCGGGCGGCGGCGCTGCGGTCGACGGAGCCGGCGTCAATGGGGTGCCGACCGATAACGGCTTTTGCGCCGGTTGCTCGCTCGACTCGGTGAGTTGCACCGTCCACGCGCGCTGCTCGCCGGTGTCGACTTCGAAAAAGCCGGTGCGGTCGAAGCCGCGCGCCAAACAATCGCTGATGCCGCGAATGGTGAACTCCTTGTCGCGGGTGCACATAAAAGCCTGCCCCATCCATTCACCGCCGCGATCATAGTCGATGGCATACACATAATAGTAACGCGCGACCAGATTGCCTTTGAGCACGGTCTCACAGGTGCGCGACGGCAAATTCCACCAGCCTTCGGTAGCCCAGCCGTCGGCATCCTTGTAGCCGACGGCGACGCCGACCCGGCTGCCGGTGTTGTTGCACAGCCGAAAATCGGCCGCCGCCGGCGCCGCCGAGGCGACGAGCAGCAGCAGCGCGAACGCCACCACACCGCTTAGTCCCGCGAAACCTGGAATCCAGGGCCGGGTCCCCGCTGGCGCGGGGACGAGCGGCAATACCATCGTGTTCGGAATAGTCCCGTCCCTCATATCCGGTGCAGATTCCGGCCAAATTCTAAGTCCTGTCAACGACGATGGCGCGGAAGTCGGTGACGTTGGTGAACGTCGGACCCGGCCGGTACAAATCGCCGATGGCGTTGAAAAACCCCGTGGAATCGTTGTCGGCAAGAAAGGCGGCGGGATCGAGGCCGGCGGCGCGGGCGCGCTCTAATGTCGTAGGCCCGACAAAGGCGCCGGCCGGGTCGTCCGGGCGGCCGCCCCCGCCGTCGGTTCCATCGGTATCGGCGGCGAGCGCGGCGATACCGGGCGCCCCCTCAAGGTGTATGGCGAGCGCCAGCGCGTATTCCTGGTTGGGGCCGCCGCGGCCCTTCCCGCGCAAGGTGACGGTCAGTTCGCCGCCGGACAGGATCACGGCGCGCCGGCCCGCTTCGGCAAGCTCGCGCGCGAGCTTTGCGTGGTCGGCTGCAACCTCGCGGGCCTCGCCTTGCAGCCGGTCGCCGAGTATGACGCATTCGTAGCCCGCCGCCGCGGCGCGCTCGGCGGCGGCGCGTAACGCGTCCGCGGGCCGCGCTACGATCCGGTAATCCGAGCCGGCGAAGACCTTGTCGCCCGGCTTCGGCGTTTCGTTGGTGGGATCGTCCAGCGCGTGCATAACCGCGGCGGGCAAATCGAGCCGGTAGCGGTTCACGATCGCGCGCGCCTCGGCAAGCGTGGTCGGATCGGGCACCGTCGGTCCCGACCCGATCGTCGCCGGATCGTCGCCGGGCACGTCGGAGATCGCCAGTGTCACCACCCGGGCCGGATGCGCACGCTGGGTCAGGCGACCGCCCTTGATCCGCGACAGATGTTTGCGCAGCGTATTCATCTCGCCGATGTTGGCGCCGCTTTTCAAAAGCGCCCGCGTCGTCGCCTGCTTCTCCTCGAGCGAAAGCCCGGGCGCCGGCGCGATCCAGTTCGCCGAAGCGCCGCCGGACAAAAGCACGAGGACGAGATCGCCGGCATCGAGCGCATCGGCGAGCTTGAGCACGCGCCGCGTCGCCGAAAGGCCGGCTTTGTCAGGCACCGGATGGCCGGCCTCGATCACCGGAATGGTTTTGGTCGGCCGCCCGTAACCGATCCGGGTGACGGCGATCCCGGCGAGCCGGGTCGGCGGCAAGTCGGCATAGAATTGCTCCGCCGTTTCGGTCATCGATCCGGCGGCTTTGCCGGCGGCGAGGACGACAAGACGACCATGCGGCGGTGGTGCCGGCAGGTTTTGCGGCAGGCAGCCGCTCGGATGCGCGGCGGCAACCGCGCTGCGAACCAGCGATTCCAGGAATTCGTGCGTAGCGCGATCGGCGATCAATGAACGAAGCCCTGGCAACAAGGCCGTCAGGCCTCTATCTTCCGTATAACACCGCCGCCGAGGGAATCATGGCACCCGACGAGAAAACCCGCGTGGAACTTGAAGCCGCAGTCTACCGGCGGCTGGTCGAGCATCTGCGTACGCGCACCGACGTTCAGAACATCGATTTGATGAATCTGGCCGGTTTCTGCCGCAACTGCCTGTCCAACTGGATGAAGGATGCCGCCGACGCCAAAGGCCTGGCGATAAGCAAGGACGAAAGCCGGGCGATCGTCTACGGCATGCCCTATGACGAATGGCGGGCGAAGTATCAAAAAGAAGCCACCGCCGGTCAGCAGGCGGGCTTCGAAAAAGCAAGCCAAAAGCACTGACACGCCGCGTTGCGTCGCATTGCCCTGTGCAATGCGTGGATGAGCGCACACGCGGCTTGACCGCGAGCCGCGCGCTTTCGAAAAGCATGGGCAGCTTATCCGCAGGAGTGCCCATGGCTACCGCCGCCGCCGCCGAAGACAACCAGCCAGCCCATCGTTTCGCCAAGGATCGCCTCAAGGCGTTTGTCGAGCGCGTCGAGAAGCTGGAAGAAGAGAAGAAAGCGATCTCCGACGACGTCCGCGACGTTTACGCCGAGGCCAAGGCCAACGGTTACGACATCAAGGCGCTGCGCACGGTGGTGAAATTGCGCAAGATGGACATCAACGAGCGCAAGGAACAGGAAGCCGTGCTGGAGACCTACATGCACGCGCTGGGGATGCTGGGCTAGTGGTCCGATTCTAACATTCGCATCCGTGTTCGGCACCCTCTCATGCGAATGTTAGAATCAAAAGGACCACTAGCAAGTATGCGTCTTAGTGGAGCTTTGGATTTGACATTCGCTTCACGAGCCTGCCGCGAG
>DATKRE010000216.1:0-20072 GCA_035532335.1 Xanthobacteraceae bacterium
GCGATCTCGCCCATCGATACAAAACGGGGAGGATAAAGATGGACCGGCGAAGCTTTCTTGCGACGGCCGCGGCACTGCCTGCCGCGACCATGCTCGGCTGCACTTTCGCGAGAGCCGAGGATCACCTCAAATGGGCCGTCTTCACCCCTGACAGCGAAGTGACCTTCCGCACCGTGATGAAGCCCTTCGCGGAAACGGTGCAGCGGGAGACGAACAATGCCGTCGTTTTTGATCTGTTTCCCAATGGCGCGCTCGGCCGCAATCCCGGTCAACAGCCGCAAATGCTGCTCGATGGGGTCGCCGATATTGCCTGGGTCATTCCCTCTTATTCACCTGGCCGATTCCCCGATACGGAAGTCCTCGAGCTTCCGGGCATGTTCAAGGATTTGCGCGAAGCGTCGCTCGTGGCGACGGGACTGATTGCGCATAAGGCGCTGCATGACTACGGCGACTTCTATGTGATCGGACTTTGGGGAACGGCGCCTTACTCCATCCATACGAACTTCCCGGTGAATTCGATCGCCGATCTCAAGGGCAAAACAATCCGCGCATCGAGCAAGAACGAAAGCGCGGGGTTGCGAGCCTTCGGCGCCGTGCCGGTCGGCATGCCGGTGACGGAGATACCCGAAGCTATTAGCCGCGGCACAATCAGCGGCACGACGTCGCACATGGCACCGTTTTTCGACTTCGGGCTCGATCGCGTTACCAACAATCACTTTTTCATCGGTCTTGGCGTCGTTCCTGTCACTATTCTGATGAGCAAGAAAAAGTTCGATGCGCTTCGGCAATCCGCCCAGGCGGCGATCGAACGCAACGCCGGCTCGGCGCTGACAAAGACCTGGATCGATTCCATCACGAGCTACAACGCTGCCAATCTGGAAAAGCTGAAAAGCAATCCGAAGAACAAGGTCGTTTTTCCATCTCAAGCAGAGATCGACAAAGCCCAGGCATTGCTGGCACCGGTGCGCGAGGAATGGGTTGCAGCGAGCGAGCGGCATAAGGAACTGAAGGCTGCGCTCGACACCGAACTCGCCGCTGTTCGCAACGGCAAGAAAGGCTGAGGCCTGGCGCGTCGGTTTTGCGGCTTCATGCCGGCGCGCCTGTTCGGCAGTCCACCTGCGGACTCAAGGGCGAAGGTAACGTCAATGGAATGGATCGACCGGGCGAGCAGGACGCTGGCGCGGGCGCTTGCGGTCGTCGGACTGGGTGTTTTGCTGTTCTTCGCTGTCATGACAATAGCCGACGGCTTATTGCGCTTCTTCTTTGCGCACCCGATTGACGTTGTTCGCGACGCGAGCTCTCTTGTTGCCGCATTCTCCGTCGCTTGCTGCCTGCCAGTGGCGATTATCGAACGCAGCAACATCACCATCCGCTTTTTACCCATGCTCGTGGGTGCCCGCGCCGGGCAGCTGGCCGACGTAGCGGCAGCAATCCTGGTCGAGATCATCCTGCTCCTGATGACGTGGCAGTTCATACTTTTTGCAGAGCAGGCTATCGCCAGCGGCAGCGCCACCTGGATGCTGCGCATTCCAACGGCGCCGGTTTGGGGGGCTGTCGCGGCCATTCTTGGCATCAGCGCGCTGCTGCAGGCCGTGGTTGCTCTAAAGACTCTGCGTGGTGCCTACCTCGCTGACGCGTCACCGACCGTTGTCGATTAGGTTTGGAGAGATTTCCTTTGCAGCCGGCGGTCATCGGGGCTTTCGGAATCGGCGCACTCTTTGCGCTGATGCTCCTGCAGGTGCCGATCGGCTTTGCGATGATGACCGTCGGTGTCGTCGGCTTTGCCCTACAAGCCGGATGGCTTCCGGCCTTTTCTTTCCTCGCGCAGGAGCCGTCCTACGTTCTCTCAAGCACCGACCTCGCCGCGGTGCCGCTGTTCTTGATGATGGGCGTTTTTGCTAGCATGGCTGGCTTCTCCGAGGACGTTTATCAGGCCGCGGCAGCGTTCCTCGGTCACCGTCGCGGCGGGCTGGCCTACGCGACCATTAGCGGTTCCGCCGCCTTCGGCGCCATCTGCGGATCGAGCACCGCGACAGCAGCGACCTTCGGCAAGGTCGCCCTCCCGCAGATGCTCGACCGCGGCTATTCGCCGGCTTTCTCGACCGGCGTTATCGCCGCAGGGGGCACGCTGAAATCGCTGATTCCGCCGTCGCTGGTGATGATCATCTACTGCGTTGTGGCGAAGACGTTCATCTTCGATATGTTCGTCGCCGCGATCGTCCCGGCGCTTATGACCATTGCCTTTAACCTAGCCGCTATCGCCGTGACGGTGTGGCGCTGGCCGCAGATTGCTCCAGTGAGCGCGCGGGCATCCTGGCACGAGCGCTGGATCGCAACGCGGCGCGCCGCTCCATCGCTGATACTACTCCTCGGGGTATTCGTCGGGATTTACAGCGGCGTCTTCACGGTCAGCGAAGCGGCGTCAGCGGCCGCCATTCTGGCCCTGTTATTCGCGCTCGCACGCCGACGCATAAGCTGGAACACGCTGGTTCACGGTATGTACGAAGCGGCCTCGGTGACGGCGCTGCTGTATCTGATCCTGATGGCCGCTCCGATCTTCACCTATTTCATCAATCTGGCGCGCGTGCCCGAGGTTTTGGTTCAATGGATCGAGGGACATCATTTCCCGCCGCTCGGTGTCATCTTCACGCTCACAGCCGTTTACATTCTTCTTGGCACCTTTTTCGAGGAAATGTCCTCGATCCTGATCACGTTGCCGCTTATTCTGCCGATCGTCGTCAGTCTCGGTTACGACCCGTTGTGGTGGGGCGTCATCTGTCTCATTCAGGTGGAGATGGCATTGATCCATCCGCCGATGGGCATCATTGTCTTCCTGCTGCACGCCCTTGCGCCGAAAATACCGATGTCCACGATCTACCGCGGTGTGGTCCCATTTCTGATCGCCGATTTCGTGGTGCTGATCATTTTGATTTTGCTTCCCGGCATCGTGCTTTGGTTGCCACACACCTTGCATTGAGGCGCGAGCGCCGGCGAACGATCCAGAAAAGCTTGATGCGCCAAACGACCAGACCGTGATCCGATGCTGTCTGATCGGATGCGGTCTAAGCGGCGTAACCGTCTCGTCCAGCGGAGCGCTCGCGAACCGCAGCCTCGATACGCCGCGCAATCGAGCGCAGCGGCGGCAACAGCTGCTGTTCGGCTTCAACGATTGTCAGCGCCGACGAAATCCAAATCAGCGACAGGCAACCCAACATTCGCGAGCCGACCCGGATGGGGACAGCCATACCGGTTGTTTTTGGATTGATCTCACGATCCTGAATCGCAAAGCATTTGGCGCGGATGGCATCGAGAAACGCGCTGACGCGCTTATGCTCGCGGGCACCCTGATCGTCTAGCACCGGCGAATGCGCGAGCATTTCGAGAATGGCGCGCCTTTCGTTGGCGGAACAGCAGGCGAGATAACAGCGGCCTGCCGCCGTTCGCAGCATCGGCAGCGAGCGCCCGAGCATGCCGTGGTCGATCGAAAGTACGCTGGATTCGTGGGTGGTCTCGCGCACAAGCATGCGCCCTTGCTCGAAGGTCATCAGCGCCGCCGGCCACACCAGATCGCGCGTGCATTGCACCATGAGCGGCGCGGCGATTTCCGCGATCCAGTCGTCTTCGAGAAAGCCGTCGCTGAGGCTGCGAACCTTGGGCGTAAGGCAGAACCGATCGGCCGGGCTGCTCCGCGTCACGAACCCGGCACGATTGAGCGTCTCCAGCAGGCGGTAAACCGTTGGTCGCGGCAGCCGCGTGTCGCGAGCCAATTCCACTACCGAAGGAAGCTTGCGTCTATTCATCGCAATCAGGAGCGCAAGTCCGCGCTCCAGCGAACGCACAACTTCGCCCCGGGTTCGACTGCCTCTTCGCGCCATTGCCATATCCCGATGGGACCATTGTCCACTGTGCGGACATTGAGTCAAGATTACTGGCCGGTGGAACAGGGCCGCATTAGCGTTTCAGAAAAGGCAAGGAGAGAACGCGATGACAGTAGCCGCGGTAAATCCAGGCGAGCGCCAACGGCGGGTACCGCTGAGTATGAGTCATATCGGCCTTTACGTGCACGATCTGGCGAAAATGGAAGATTTCTATACACGCGTGCTGGGCTTTACCGTGACTGACCGCGGCAAGGTGCGCGGCGCCGATATCGTGTTCACGAGTTGGGACCCGAAGGACCATCACCAGGTTGCATTAGTGACCGGCCGCCCGAAGGATCTCGGCTTCAATCACGTCAATCAGATTTCCTTCCGCGTCACCGCGGTGGAAGACCTGCAGGAGATATGGCGGCGGGTGAAGAACGAACCGGCGGTGACCGACATGCGGCCGATGGACCACGGCAACGCCTGGTCGCTTTATTTCCGCGATCCCGAAGGCAACCGGCTGGAAGTTTTCTGCGATACCGCCTGGTACATTGACCAACCCTGCATCGAGGATCTTGATCTGTCGCAGCCGGCGGAGGCGATCCGCGCCCGATCGGACGCCTTCTGCCGTAACGCGCCGGGCTTTCGCCCAATCGCCGAGTATCAGGCAGAGATTGCCAAAAAGATGGGATTGACGAGGTCCTGAACACAGCCCGGCGCCACAATGATTGCCGCCCCGATGTCTTCATCTTCGATGCCGTCGCCGCAATTCGATGTCTGCATCATCGGCTATGGGCCGGTCGGTGCGGCACTTGCGAACCTCATGGGGATGAGCGGGCTACGCGTCGTCGTGCTCGAACGCGAGCCGTCGGCTTATCACCTGCCACGCGCGGTCGCGCTCGATGGCGAGGGCATGCGGCTGGTCCAGACAATGGGGCTTGCCGAGCAATTGTTGCCGCTGCTTTCGGTCAGTCGCAATATCCGCCACGTCAGCGCCGACGGCAAACTGTTGTTGCTGATCAGCCGCGGCGGTATCGGGCCTGAGGGCTGGAACAACGCCTACCGTTTTTATCAGCCAGAATTTGAAACGGTCCTGCGTAACGGCGTTACGCGCTTCGCCACGGTCGACGTGCGCCCGCGCTGCGAGGTCTTTTCGCTCGATGAATTCGCTGATCATGTCGGTGTCCGCTACGAGAACCTCGCCGCCGGAGAACTGGCGCAAATCACCGCCCGTTATGTCGTCGGCTGCGACGGCGCGCGCTCGACGGTCAGGCGCTTTATGGGTGCGGCGTTGCAGGACCTGCGCTCGCACGAGCGCTGGATCGTGCTCGATATGATCCTGGAGAACCCGCCGCGCGGCGTGCCCGAGGCCGCCGACGAAACCGGCCGCGTCGTCGACGCGATCCAGTATTGCGATCCGGCGCGACCGACGACCTTTGTGCCGATGCCAGGAAACCGGCACCGCTGGGAATTCATGCTGATGCCGGGCGACGACCCGGCGACCATTACAAAACCGGAACGGGTCTACGAGATGCTCAAGCCCTGGCGCATCGATCCGGCCACGTCCATCATCGAGCGCGCTGTGATCTATACGTTTCATTCCGCGCTTTCGACAAGGTGGCGGCGCGATCGGCTGTTGCTCGCCGGCGATGCCGCGCACCAGATGCCGCCGTTTCTCGGCCAGGGCATGTGCTCGGGGCTCCGCGACACTGCCAATCTTGCCTGGAAGCTCGACGCAGTGATCAGGGACGGCGCGCCGGACAGCCTGCTGGACACTTATGAATCGGAACGATCCGAGCATGTGCGGGCTTATATCGAGCTCGCCGTCGAGCTCGCCGACGTCATTCAAACAACCGACCCGGAACGCGCGCGGCTGCGCGACCAGCAACTGATCGCCAATCCAACCATGCTGCGGCCGATCACGCCCCGGCTCGGCCGCGGCCTGCACGGCGATGAGCCCGCTCCGGCCGGCGCGCGCGCGGCGCAGCCGCGACTCGCCGACGGCACGCTTCTCGACGACAAAGTCGGCTACCGCTTCGCGATCCTGGCGAGTCCGCGCATCGCCGACACACTCCGTCCGGCCAAGCGCAATGTTCAAGCCGATGCCGATATCGTCATTGTAACAGCGACTGGCCCCGCCGAATCTTACCTCGTCGAACTTCACGCCGCGGCGGTGGTGATCCGCCCCGATCGTCACATCCTTGGTGTGGCATCAACCGTGGCCGAACTCGACGCGGTTCTCGCGCGCCGTTTGCCGCCGCTTTCAGTAGTGCCTTCATCGCCGTCGCGGACCGCGGCCGCCGGCTAGACACCCCGGGAGATTTTGCATGGCCACATCGAGAGTGCCTACCAACGCCGTCGATCACGTCGGCAGCCTGAAGCGGCCGCCCGAATTGGTGAAAGCCTGGCGCGCCTGGGAAGATGGCGCGCTGCCCTTCGAACAATTGCGGCAAGTGCAGGATAAGGCCATCGGCGATGCCATCGTCATGCAGGAGAACTTCGGCTTGCCCATCGTGACTGACGGTGAATTCCGGCGCGGCGGCTGGTCGCGCGGCTTTCTCAACGCAGTCGAGGGGTTCGAATTCCGCGGCTCGAAACTCGTCTTCCGAAACGACGAAGGTTTCTCAACGCCGTCGCCGGCACCGCGGGCGACCAAACCTATAAGACGCACAAAACCGATCGTCATCGAGGACTACAAGTTCATTGCGTCGGTCGCCAAACACCCCGTCAAGGTCACTATGCCGACGCCCTCACATATGCATTTCGGCCAGTTCAAGGACGCCGTCGATGCCACGGTCTATCCTGATGTCGAAAAATACTGGGACGACCTGATCGCGGTGTTCAAGCAGGAGATCGCCGAGCTTTACGCCGCGGGCTGCCGCTACCTGCAGCTCGATGAAGTCCCGCTGGCGCTATTGTGCGACAGCAGAATTCGCGCCTTGGCGAAAAGCGAAGGCGACGACCCGGACCAACTGGTGACGCGCTATATCGACGTTCTCAATCGCGCCGTCGCGGGACGGCCGGCCGATATGACGATCGGCATGCATTTGTGCCGCGGGAATATGGAGAGCCTGTGGATGGGCGACGGCGGTTACGCACCGATCGCTGAAGCTCTTTTCAACCGCAGCGACGTCGACGCTTTTCTGCTGGAGTACGATTCTGCCCGCGCCGGCGATTTCTCGCCACTGCGGCATCTGCCGGCCGGCAAGCGGGCGTATCTCGGAATTATCAGTACCAAAAACCCCGCGCTGGAATCGGTGGACGAGTTGCTGCGCAGGCTTGATGAAGCCAGCCGCTTTGCGCCGATGGAGCGCCTCGGCATTTGCCCGCAGTGCGGCTTCGCCAGCGCGGCGATGTCGAAATTCGCGGTCAAGCCGGGAAAGCTGACGTCCGATCTCCAGACACTGAAGATCGAGCGGCTCCTCGAGGTCGGACAGCGTGCCTGGGGCCACGCATGAGCGCGGCGACTGACGACCTCGACAGCTACGGGCTGTTCACGGCCGAAGCGGTACAAGACCCCTATCCCCATTACCGGCGCATGCGCGAACAGGAGCCGGTGCACTGGTCGGAAAAAGCGCAAGCCTGGTATTTCACCCGCTATCACGACGTCTACGAGCTGCAAGACCGGCCCGACCTCAGCGTAGATCGGATCGAGACGCTTTATTCGTATCTGCCGCGGACCAACCGGGAGCGCTTCAGCGACATCGTCGAGCACTACAACCGCTGGCTGCTCTACCGTGATGACGCCTATCACGACCGGCTCAAAGTACTGTTTCTGAAAGCGATGACGCCGCGCGCCGTCGAACGGCTCCGCCCGATGATGCAGCGGCGTGTCAACGTCATCCTCGATGCACTCGAAGGCCGCGATGAGTTCGACGCTTATCTCGACTTCGCCGCGCGTTTGCCGACGCTGGTTATGCTTGATCTGCTCGGCCTTCCCGATTCAGACGAGGCCATGATGCGGCATTGGAGCGACCGCTGCTCGAACTTCTTGTTTCCGCCCGTTGTCCCTGACAAGGAGGCGATGGCGAGGGAGCAGCGCGAAATTCTTGATGCGCAGCAAGCCTATTTCATGCCGTTGATCGATGCGCGCCGGCAACAGCCGAGGGAAGACATGATTTCGGCCATGGCTACGGCCGAAGACGCCGGCGAACGTTTATCTGACCTCGAAATACTTGCGACCTGCAATATGATGGCGACGGCAGGCGGAGGCACTTCCCGTAGCGCCATCGCCATGTCGCTGTGGTGGCTCCACCGATTCCCGGACGAACTCGCTAAGCTGAAAACACATCCGGAGCTGATCGATCTGGCGGCCGAGGAGTTCTTACGCTTCGACGCCCCAACCCAGCGCGGCATTCGCACGGCGCGGCGGGATTTCCGCATCGGCGGCAAGGAAATCCGCCAGGGTCAAGTTCTTCACATTATGATCGGTGCCGCCAATCGAGATCCTGAGCAATTTGAGGATCCGGATCGCCTGCACATCGCGCGCAGCCCCAACCGTCATGTCTCGCTCGGTCACGGCGTACATTACTGTCTCGGCGCGGCACTGGCGCGGCTCGAACTACGGATCGCATTGGCGAGTTTCCTGGCCCGCTATCCCAACTATCGGCTTGCCAGCAACAAGATCGTGTTTATGGACCGCACCGCCAGCCGCCGGCCGATCAGTGTCCCGGTCTTCGCAGACTGACACTTGACGAGGCTGGCGACAGAGTCTCTTGGCCAATTGGGGCCGTGCAAACCCCGTCAGCCTTCAAAATAGAATGAGAGAAAGAGGCAAAACCATGCAGCAACCGTATCGAAGCGTCTGGACCGAACTCCTCAACACGCCCTTCCGTCAGGCATGGATCGACGCGGGGGGTATCAAGACCCGGTTCATTCAGGCCGGAGATCCTTCCAACCCGCCGCTGGTCTTGATGCACGGCACGGCTGGGAGCTTGGAAAACTTCGCCGCCAACTTCGCTGCTTATGCCCCGCATTTCAATTGCATCGCCTTTGACATGATCGGTTCGGGGATGACCGACAAACCGGACCACGATTACGAGACCAACCACTATGTGAACCACACGGTAGACTTTTTCCATGCAATCGGCGTGAAGAAAGCGTCCGTTATCGGTCTCTCGCTTGGCGCGCGTGTCGCGAGCCGCCTCGCCATCGACCATCCGGGCATGGTGGAAAAACTCATCCTGCTGTCAGCTACGGCCTATTTTCCCGCAAAACCGATACAGGGTGACATCAAACGCTCAAGGTCGGCAGCCGCCGCCAATCCGACGTGGGATAACATTGTCAAAATCTTCAAAGACCTGTTTCACGATCCGAGCAAGGTATGGGACGATCTCATTGCGACGCGTCTTGCGATCTATAGCCGTGCCGACATGAAAGCAGCCATGCCGCATATTCTGGCGCTGCTCGATCCCGACGTTTACAACCGCAACCGGATACCCGAAAGCGACTGGGGGCGGCTTGGCGCCCCGACGCTGATCATCGCCGCAGTCGATCACCAGGACGTTTTCCTCGAGACGGCACGCACCATCGTCAAGCTCATCCCGAACGCGACGATCGTCGAGATGAAGCATTGCAGTCACTGGCCGCAAATGGAAGATGCCAAGACGTTCAATAAGCTGAGCCTCGAGTTTTTGCACGCGCGCTAGCGAGCCCTGTTTAAGGCGTTGGCCCCGCGCTCATCGTCGTCAGCGCTTGATCGAGAGGGGTACGTAGCCGGCTCAACCTCCTGCTCCGCGCTCGCCCCGCGAGTCGACGTGCTTTTCCGGGTGGTGCCAGCGAGGGGTGCTGAGGAAGTACGAATTCGTGCCAACCCTGTTGTCGTGATCGAAGGGGTGGCGCAGAAAAAGATGCGCCAAACAATGCGCCGATGCCCAAGGTCCACTCATTTATTCATGTCCAGAATGGAAAGGAAACGCCTAGTGAGATGCTCTCGGGTTCGAAGCCCCACATTTTTGGATCGATGCGGCGCAACTTTTCGGTTTTCAGTGGTTGGGGTGCTCAGCCGCAGGCGTGGGTTGCTCATGTGAAATCCCCTCTGGCTTGCCTCACTGTTCAATACATGGGCATTTTTCGAATAGTTTTAGATAGCGCAGGGGGAGCATCCCAGAAACATTTCGACCGCGAACAACAATTCCGCCAAACAGAAACTGACTTGAAATGCCATGGGATTTTCGCTGTTGATTGTTTAAGTGCGCGGCTTCATATAAGCACCGCGCGATGCAATCGCGGCGCAGCCGTTTGATCAAATCCCTATCGGCAGGACAGTTAGGGCCGCATGGCGACACGGCAAGCACGGATCGATGCCTTTATTCACGACGGCGAACCGCCGGCGGATCAGTCACTTGAGCTCCTTTGCGAGGATCACGTCGGCACCTATGTCATTCCATTTCTGTGTCGATGGAGTGGCTCTGCTTGGCAGAGCGCGGAGACGAACGACCCAATCGAAGCAACGGTGGTCGGTTGGCGCGTGCCCAGCCGCGGCAGTCCAGGGAAGGTCAGAATAAATGAGCGGTTTTAAACAACCGGATTTTCCGGAGCGGCAAAAGGCTGCCTCAAGGGCCAAGAAGGCGGCATTGGAAGAGTTTCGCGCTAAAGCCGCGGACCCGGCGCTTGCGGATAGGCTAACGGAGCGAATGGTGCAGGCCGCCGACCGCAAAACGATCAAGAATAGCCGCGCGGCGGAAAAGGCCGAAAATAAATCTCGTGAAGCCGAGCGAACGCAGCTAGCCGAACGTGAGTCCGCGCTACAAGCTGAGCGCGCCAAGGCCGAAGACGCAAAGCGCAAGCGCGAGCTGGAAGCCGATCAGAAAACGGCCAGGGCCGCGCGATATGCCGCCCGAAAATTGCGATCAAAACGCCGATAGCCGAGTATTGTGTCGCCGAGGTCGCTCGTACTCGAGGGCGAGATTATGGGCGCGGCGGTCGCCGGCTGTTCGGCTATTGCCGCTCGGCAATGGTCTCGAACTTGGCGGCGCGCGCTTGGCGACCGCCAATCCTTCCAGCCCGTCAGCAGCCGCAGGAGCGTTCTCCCATTGCGGGCGCGGTACTCTAGCCAACCGGCGCGCCTCCGCCTCGCGGCAGGGAATTCGGCGATGTCGTCGCATGGTGATTTTTTACTTCGCCCAACAGGTTCTGCGCGGTGCTAATTTTAAGCTGCTAATTGCTATGCGGTCCCTATGGAACTCCAGCCCGTAAGAAGCGTTCTTTCGCCAGATTGGAGCCACCATGGAAACGATTCTCATCATCGTTGTGCTCGTTATTCTGCTAGGCGGCGGCGGTTGGTATGGCCGTGGACGTTGGTACTGACGGCGGCCTCTACGAGCTGATTTCGCTGTAACTTACTGCTGTCTGTTTCGCCGTCGGCGCGGTTTTCGCTCGCACCGGCGGCGTTTTTGCTCTCATACTGCGAAAATTGTTCTGCTGATAATCCCGCATCGAAGCGACGGCACATTTCCGCAACCTCTTCGGCCCAAGAACGGGGCGGCTTGAACTGGCCTGCACCCGGTTCCGAAGACCCGAGTTAGGCGTTTTGATGGGGCCGGAGGTGAGTCATGGAAAGGTGAAGGTTTACGCGGGAGTTCGAGCCGTCACGGCCGACCAAGGCTGTCGTTTTGCAGTCGCCGATCAGCGCGTAATCTTCGATCCGCGATGCCATCGCTTACATATCCGTCTCACCTTTTCCACGCATCATCCAACTCGACAGTGCGAACAGCTCCTGAATCCGGGCTGCGAGCGTGTTCATTCGCCGCCGATAGGCGCACCTTTTTCGGCCACCGAACGTTTCATCAAAAAAACAGCGATTGTCGTCACGAGAATCACGACGGCGAATAACCAAAAACAATCGAAATACGCCAGCGCCGATGCCTGCTGGTGACGCAGGTTTTCCAGGGCCTGCCACGCCATCTGTTGCGCCGCAGCCGGATCTCCGGTCTGCTGAAGGAAACGCGCTTGAGCCTGCTCGAGGAAGGAGTGAACCGCCGGATTAAAAGGATCGAGGGACTCGCCGAGGCGCAGCGTATGGAATTGATCCCGCCGTTCTTGGAGGGTTTGGGCCATCGATGTTCCGACGCTGCCTCCTTCGTTGCGCAGAAGGCTCAGCAGGCCCACGGCTGCCCCCCGTAACAAGGCAGGCGTGTAGAGATAGGCGGCCACGTTCACCGGCGCAAAAACGATCGCCAGTCCCACGACCAACCCGGCCCGAGGCCAGATGACTTGGTCCGGGCTGATTCCGAGGTTCATCTGCGACATCCAATAGTTGCTGACAGCGATGACCATCAATCCCGTACCAATCAGCCATCGAGCGTCCATCTTTCGACCGAGTAAGCGGCTGACGATAGGCATGGCAAGGACGGCGAAGAAACCGGCGGGCGACATCACGAGCCCTGCGGCCAAGGCGTTATAACCAAACAACGATTGAAGAAGGCCGGGCAAAGACGTGCTGGCACCGTAGAGCAAAACAATGATACAGCACGCGGCGAAGTTACGTTCGGCCAGCGGTCGGAAATTGACCACCGGGTTGGGGCTGCGTAACTCCCAGAAGATTAACCCAATCAGACCGGTCGCACAGAGAATGGCCAACGTCTGCACACGCCAGGACGGATCGCCGAGCCAGTCCCACTCCTGCCCCTTGCTGAGCATGACTTCCCAAGAGATCATGACCACAATCAGCAGTGACAGACCTATCGAGTCAAAATGGAATGGCCGTTTCTTCAGCTCTGCGCGTTCTTTTGTTAGATAATCGGGATCGCGGAGAAAAGCGTCGGCTGCGCTGGCAAGCCCAAGGAGACGCGGATTTGCTGCACATCCGCCGTCGCTTGCGACTCGTCAGCCTGCGCAACCGACAAGGCGGCTTGCCGTCGATCGTACTCCTGCTGACTTATTGTTGCCTGTGGCAGCAATTGCTGCGCGCGCGCGAATTCGAGTTGTGCGAGCTTGAGCGTGGCTTTGCTTTTTTCGAGGCCGGCAATGCGGGCATGCAGCACGGCGACCCGATTGTCGACGTCCTGAATGGCATATTGCAATTTCCAGCGTAAGCTCCTGGCTTCCGCTTCAAGCCCCCGCACCGAGGCCGTGGCAGCCTGTAAGTCCGCCGTTGCGGTGTCAACGGTCGCTCGCTTTACCGCGACTGCGTCTTCATACGGCTCTTTATCCAACTGGGCGAGAACGTCTCCCTTGTGAACACGGTTGTTATTGTCGACAAAAACCTGGGCTATTTGGCCGCCAACGCGAGCGGCAACGAACGTAACATGCCCATTCACATAGGCGTCATCTGTCGAGACAGTGTTGAGAGTCAATTCGATCCACGGGACGCCGAATTTCCAGATGGCCGCCAGCACCAAAGCGGCAAGCACTCCGATAGCTAGCCTTTGTTTCCACCTCGGCCGAAGATCTGCCGGTGCGGCTGGTGCTTTCTGCGCAGGCTCGGTAGCCCTCTCAACCAAAACACCTACGTCGCCTGTCAGGGCAGCGTCGTGTCTTGACTGCTTATTACCCGCGTCTTGTTTCTCGACCATGGGTGCCCACGGAAAGAGCGGGACTTTAACATTCAAAAGACTTCAAACCATTTCCATTTACGCTCGCCGCTATTGGAAATTCTGCGGCATTTTGTCGGTAGAAAACGAACTCAGTGCTCGGAACAATACGTGGCTGCAGCGTTTCGCGTGCATTGACGCCGGGTTATTTCCCTCGCTTGCATTTTGGATCGGGTTCCCTTGAAACCCCAGCTTAATGGAGTTGAATTGTGACTGCAGGCAAATGATTAGCGTCGGCGGCAAAGAACGCATGCAGCGCCGCCACAACTTGGGCGCCCTCGCCAACCGCGGCGGCGACGCGCTTGATTGATTTTGCGCGCACGTCGCCGATCGCGAAGACACCGCGGCGCGCAGTTTCCAGAGGATGACGGTCGCGGCCGGCCTCGTCGCCGGTGAGGACAAAGCCTTTAGCATCGAGCGTGACGCCCGAGTCGTTCAGCCAATCAGTATTGGGGTCGGCGCCAATAAACAGGAACAGGTGCCCGATCGGGCGCCTTACTTCCTCGCCGGTCGCGCGGAGCCGCCAACGGACCGCTTCCAACTTGCCATCATGCCCTTCAAGACCGCTGATTAATGCACTCGTTATGACCTCGACATTGGCGAGGCAGCGGACGCGATCAACCAAATAGCGTGACATCGTCGCCGCCAAGTCGGAGCGGCGCACCAGCATGCAGACCTTGATACCTCGACTTGCCAAATAAACAACAGCCTGACCCGCCGAGTTGCCGGCTCCGACCAGCGCGCGACTTCCCGGCCTGCACATAATTTTGCTTCGACCGGCGATGCCCAATAGTGCACGCTCGATTGTTCAAAAGTGTCGAGGTCTTTCACATCGGGGCGCCGATAGCGCGCCCCTGTAGCGATAACTACAGAACGCGCGCTCACCCTCTCGTTGCTCCGCAAATTCACGGCAAACAGACCGCCGGCCTCGTCCTGCACGAGGCTCGTCGCCTCATCGGGAATTGCCATTTCGGCTCCGAACTTCTGCGCCTGATTGTAGGCGCGCCCCATCAGCGCGATGCCGCTAATTCCTGTCGGAAAGCCCAGATAATTTTCAATCCTCGCTGATGCGCCGGCCTGGCCGCCGAAGGCACGGCGATCCAGTACAATGGCGGACAGTCCCTCGGACGCTGCATAAACAGCAGTGGCAAGGCCCGCCGGTCCCGCACCGATTACGGCAACGTCATAGATGCGATCCGAAGCAATAGGTCGGACCAGGCCGAGGCAGCGCGCCAGCTCGTTCTCGCCCGGATTACGGAGCATTTGCCCGCCCGGACACACCACAATGGGCAATTGTGCGGGATCGATATGAAAACGCTCGATCAGTACCTTTGCTTGCGCGTCGGTGTCGGGATTTAGCGATTGGTGCGGATGACCGTTACGGCGAAGAAAGTCTTGGAGTCTCAGCACGTCGCCGTTATCGGCTCGACCGAGAATGACGGGGCCGCCCGTGCCGGTTTGCAGCATGGCGACCCGGCGCAAGATCAACGCCCGCGTGATGCGCTCGCCGAGCTCAGCTTCATCGACTATCAGGGCTCTCAGGCGCTCAGGGGCTATGATGAGGGCCTCAACCGTTTGCTCCGCTACAGCGTCCGCCAGCGCCGGTCGGCCGGCCAATTGCGCCAGTTCGCCCAAAAAGTCGCCTTGGCCCAATGTGACGATGGGTTGGTGCAAACCGAGTTGATCGTGCTCGGTGACGGCCACATTGCCGACGAGGACAACCACCAGATTCGAAGTGGCCTCGCCGGCCGTCATGATCTGCTCGCCAGCTTTAAATACGCGAATATCACCGAACCGGCGTACTCGCTCGATTTCCGATCGATCAAGCTTGGGAAATATCTGGTCGCGCCGCTCTTCGAAGATGGACCGCGATGATTGCGCCATGATGGTCCGCCGCACCTGATAGCTGACCAATCTAATCGAATTTTTGCTGGTGGAATATTATTTCTTGCGAACTATTAATGCCCATCAGCGAGCGGGGTCTGCTCACGTCGCGACGACTTGGCTGGCCTTACCCGTTTTTTGTCTCGACCATGGATGGCCATTAAGTCAAAATGGGGTTTTCAAACATGCTTCAATTCTCTCCAAACACGCGGGGAAGTCCATCAAGCATCGATCGTAACGGAACCTATCCTGATTGCGGAACTTAGCTCTTTTAATTAGCCCTTTTAATCAGAACCTCGGAATTCGCGCCGAGCGGTAGATTGGCCTGAACATCAGGAGATCGGGGGGCATCATGCCGAGCTACGACGCAATTATCATTGGCGCCGGACAGTCCGGGCCGGCCTTAGCGCGACGATTGGTGGCTGCGGGCCGGAAGATCGCGATTATTGAACGTAAGCTGTTCGGCGGCACATGCGTGAACACCGGCTGCACTCCGACTAAGACCCTAGTTGCGAGCGCCTACGTTGCACATGTTGCGCGCCGCGCTGCCGACTACGGCGTTAGGATTGAAGGGTCTGTCAATGTCGACATGAAGGCGGTCAAGGCGCGAAAGGATGCTGTCGTGGCTGTGTTCCGCAATGGCGTCGAGCAATCACTGAAGACCTTACAAGGATGCACGGTTTACGAAGGCCATGGCCGCTTGGTTGCAGAAAAGAAAATAGCGGTGAACGGCTCTGAGCTAACGGCCGATCAGGTCTTCATCAATGTAGGCGCGCGAGCCGCGATCCCACCGATACCCGGCCTCGACCAAGTTCCGTACCTCACCAACAGTTCGATGATGGATATCGATTTTCGCCCCCCACATCTCGTAATCCTGGGCGGCAGTTACATCGGTCTTGAATTTGCTCAGATCTATCGTCGTTTTGGAAGCGAGGTGACCGTGATCGAATTCGGACCACGCTTGGTCTCGCGGGAAGACGATGACGTCTCGCATGCTATTGCCGGCTTCCTCAAGGATGAGGGCATCGACGTGCGTGTCGACAGCAAGATGGTCAGCGTGGAGAAGCAAGGAAACTTGATTGCGGCGAAGGTCGAATCGGCCGGGAGAATCTCGCAGATTTCCGGAACGCATTTGCTGGTTGCGACCGGCCGGCGACCAAACACCGACGATCTTGGCCTCGACAAGGCGGGTATAAGCACCAACGCGCACGGGTATATCCAGGTGGATGACCAGTTGCGTACCAACATTTCCGGTATCTGGGCGATGGGCGACTGCAACGGCCGGGGCGCATTCACCCACACCTCGTGGAATGATTTCGAGATCGTGGCGGCGAATCTTCTCGACAACGATCAGAGACGAGTGAGCGACCGCATCACGGCCTACGCGCTCTACACCGATCCGCCACTTGGCCGGGCCGGGATGACGGAAGCGGAAGTCCGCAAAACGGGAAAACCTGCGCTGATCTCGACCCTGGCAATGAAGGACGTCATGCGCGCTTATGAGAAAGGTGAGACCAAGGGTTTCATGAAAATCCTTGTGGATCGAGATGACAAACGAATACTGGGTGCCTCCTTCTTGGGACTCGAAGGTGACGAGGTCATCCATTCCGTACTCGATGTCATGTACGCCAAGGCGCCATACACAGTGATACAACGCGCGATGCACATTCATCCCACGGTGTCGGAGTTTATTCCGACCATGATGGATAATCTCAAGCCGTTGCAATGATCGGTGGCGGGAGCGGCGGGCGCGCCCTATTCGTGAAGCAGCGTTTGCCAGTTAGAAGGCACCCGGTCGGCTGGTCCGGGCACCGATTGATCCGACGGATGCGTACGAGGAGCGGGAAGCTTCGGGCCGGCGAAAAATTCTTCAGTACGATAGTCGTAAAACCAGTGCTCGCCGGGCTCGAAGCTCGTGATGATCGGGTGACCTGTCGCGGCGTGATGCTTCGATGCATGCTGACTTGGTGAACTATCACAGCAGCCGATGTGACCGCATTCGGCGCATCGGCGAAGATGCAACCACCACCCGCCCGGAGCCGAGCATTCGACGCAACCTGTTCCGCTTGGTTTGGCCGCTGGATTGATACCACTCCTCTCGGACGTCATTGGCTCCTCTCTGATTTCCGTTTGTTTCAGTTGCCGCGCATCGACGCGACATTCGGTAGCAACCTCAGCTGCCGATACCGGGGAGCGGCGTAGCTCGTGGCGCAGCTTCCTTTAGGCGAGCCGCCGCGCGGCCGGCACGGCGGCTTCGTTTTCGTTTCGTAGTAGAAGCCAAAACATGAGTCCGTGCGTGATCAGAAAGAGCGGCACGATAAACGTTGGGAGAAAGTAGGCAGCGCCCATTTGACCGGGTTGGACGCCTAAGAGAATGCCTTCGTAATTGGCATGGAGGATATCGGCGCTGCCCCAAAGATTGAATACCCAGGCCGCGACGATGCCAAGCCGGCCGGGCAGTAAGGCAAGCGTTAACAAAGCAAGCGCTGCGGCGACGATATCGCCGTAGGCGGCGCTTTCGGCGAAAGCGGCCGGCAAATCGGGGGACACGACGCCGGGGACCAGGAACGCCAGGCCGACGAAGCGGAAAGAATGAAGCATGAGCAGCGGCCGCAAGGCTTCGTTGCGGCCTCGGCGGCGCAGTTCCGGCAAGATTTGGCTACCGGTGACTGCACCCCAAGCAACGAAACTAAGGACGATGCTAACAAAAAAGCAGATTTGCGCCCGCATGACCGATCCTTCGGATGCTTTCACGTGTCGGGTTACCCGTAAGTGACGCCCGGGTTGCTTTGTCCGACTTCTATAATATAGCCGTCAGGATCGCGAATGTAGCAGCGGGTCTCACCGTATTTGGGCTTTGGCTCGGTGAGAAACTCGGCTCCCCGGCTTCGCCATAGCTTGTAGCATGCCTGAATATCGGCGACGCGGATATTCATAAAGCTGCTGACCTTATCGGGGTCGGGGGGGGACGCTGAGCGTTACCGTTGGTTTGTCGGGCGTCGGCCCGCCGCCGGGGTTGAGGATGAGCCACGTGTTCGCGATCTGGAGGTACCCCGGCGCGCCGCTCTTGTCGCCTCCACTCTCAATGCGACCTCCAAAAACCTTTTCGTAAAATCGAAGCGATCGCTCGACGTCGGCGACGGTGAGAAAGTGCGCGACGGTAAACCCGTCCTTAGGCGGCATCTGATAAGTTTTTTGGTCAACCTGTACTTCGCTCATGGATGACTCCAATTCGGGGTTGGTATTTCTCTGTTCGCCAGAATACGTCGGGTCGATACAATTGTAGGTGGTTCCTCAGGGGCCGGTAAGGTCGTTTTCGACTTGTGGTCACAGCCGCCCCAACATTGCAACGTAACATTTGGAACAAGATCCCGATCGGTCAGACGGAATGTTTGGTCAAGAACGCGAGGACAAGACTCGCGATGTCGTCGTTCTTCTCGTCAAGGGCAAAATGGCCGGCATCGAGCAGATGGATTTCGGCGTCCGGCACATCGCGCTTGAACGCATCCGCACCGGGAGCGATGAACGAGGGATCGTTCCGCCCACAGACGACAATGTCGGCGGCTTGCGCTGGCGCAACCACGCTTGCCACGCCGGATACGAAGCGACGTTTGTCCGATAGTCGTACAGCAGAGCAGCCTGGATCTCGCGTTGGCCGGGTCTTGAGAGGTGGGCGTACTCGTCCATCCACGTGTCCGGATTATAACGTTCAGGGTGCGAGGTGCCGAGGGTATGACGCTGTTCGGTCGCGGTGAGCGACACGAACGCATCGAACACCTCAGGATGCGCTGTCGGATCGGCCCAATATTGCGCAATGCCGGCCCACTTGTCTCCGAGGCCTTCCGTATAGGCATTGGCATTCTGGATGATAAGCGCATGCAGCCGCTCCGGATGCGCCGACATGATGCGAAAGGCGACCGGCCCGCCATAGTCATGAAGGTAGAAGACGTATTTGTTGATGCGCAGCTGCTCGAGAAGAGCGTTCGTCGTTTTCGCCAGATTGTCGAAGGTGTACGCATACGAGGACGGCGGCGGGGCTTCACTCTGGCCAAATCCCGGAAAATCCGGCGCTATCAGATGATAGCGCATTGCGAGCAAGGGGATGAGTGTGTCGAACTCGCGCGACGACGAAGGGAAGCCGTGCAGGAGCACGATCGTCGGCGCGTCCTTCGGGCCAGCTTCCCGATAGAAGACGCCAACGCCGTCAACCATCACACGACGATAGGTCGTCGTAGCAGAGGTGGAGTCCATTGCGGCAGCCTGCGTAGCATGGCCGGCGAGCGCGGCCAGAATTATTCGCGGTCAAGTTAGTTTCGGTTCGGCGTTACGCTCGGGGGTTCGATTGCGCCGCGCTTCTTGGATCGTCTTTCGCGTCTCTGTATTCGAGGCCAAGCGGACCGATGGCTGTTATCTGAGTGACGTACTCGCCCGACTTTGCCCAGTGGAAGTGCCACGTGTCGCCCGGCAGGACGATAACGCAACCGGGCGGGTGCGCTTGCATCTTATCGCCGTCGAAATGTTCGCCCAGGCCGATATAGAAAACGCCGGACATGACTGTGTAAATCCGGTCCTCCGGGTGTTTGTGCGGCATCAGCTTCGCGCCGGAGGACGCTTTGACCCTAGTGACGTAGGGACCTGGCTCCGAGGGTTGACCAACAACAACGGCGAGGCGGACCGAAGGCGGAAACGCCGGGAACGGCTTCCAGTCGATGTCTTCCGGGAAAATCGATCTGAAGGCGGCTTCTCCAGGCTGGTGATCTCGGACCATTGCAGTGCTTCCTGTAACTTGCGTCAC
>DATKRE010000217.1:0-6015 GCA_035532335.1 Xanthobacteraceae bacterium
CTCCGTAACGATTCGCGCGCTCCAGTCATGGAAGAACGGCGCGGGCGGATTGTGCGGCTCAACGCCACCGACGATGCAGCCAAAGCCACTGTTCCGGGTGCTCGCGCACCCAGCCCTCGATCACGGCGGTAACCGCCTGCATGGTGCCGGCAATGTCGATGCGGCCGTCGGTGTCGCGTGCCGGGGTGATCGATTCGGTAATCTCGCCGCGAAACGAATTGCCATCGGCAAGGCGAACGACGCGCAGGCCATGAATCGGACATCCGGTTTGCCGCGCCAAAAGCGCGATCAGCGGATTGGCGATGCATCGTCGGCCAAAAAAAATCACCTCGACGCCCTTGGTGAAGTGCTGGTCGGCGAGCATGCCGACATGGCAGCCGGCTTCCAGGAGGCGCGCAAGCTGGACGGGCGCCGACAGCCCGGTTGCAATCAACTCGCCCATCAGCGGTGCGCGCAGCTTGACGATAAGATCGTTGACCGGCGGGATGTTCGGCCGCCGATAAAGCACGGCACTTTTGGCGCCGAGCAAACGCCCCATCACCGCCGGTAGCTCCCAGTTGGCGAGATGGGCTGCGAAGCACAGCAGCGGGCGGCCGCTTGCAATCAGTTGCCGGTAGCGCTCGGCGACGTGTGGCGCGTAGGTGATATCGTTGGGCGAGGGGGGCCCGAGGCCGGCGACGGAAAATTCGTCGAGGTGGGCGAACTCGACGCCGATCCGACCAAGATTGTCCCATACGCCGCCGAGAATTTGTTCGACCTCGGCGTCGGATTTGTCCGGGAATGCCGCACGCAGATTGGCGCGGCCAAGCCGGTGCTCCGGCCGCAGCGGTCCGAGGCGTCGCATCAGCGAGCCGGCAAAGTTGGCCGTGCGGCGCCGATCCATGCGCTTGGCCACGCCCAGTGCGCCGGCGGCAATCGCGCCGACGGTGGCGTCAAGAAGTTTGAAACGCGGCTTCGCCATTGCGCCGGACCGTCAGAAGGTGACGATGATCTTGCCAAACACCTTCCGGCTTTCGAGGCGTGTAAGGCCGCGCTCGAAATCCGCGAGTGCGACTTCGGTGTCGATCACCGGCGCAATCCCGTTCGCCATTTTGGCAAGACTCTCGCGGACATTGCGCATGGAGGCACCGAATGAGCCGAAGATGCGATATTGCTGAAGGTAGAGTTGGAACAAATTCACGGTCGTCGATTGGCCGGAGGTCGAGCCGCAGGTGACGAGCCGGCCACCGCGCTTGAGGCAGAGCAGCGAACCGTTGAACGTATCCGGCCCGACATGCTCAAAGGCGACATCGACGCCTTTCTTATTGGTGAGCTTGCGCACTATCCCTTCGAACCGTTCGGTCCGATAGTTGATGACGTGATCGGCTCCGATCGCTTTCGCCTTGGCGGCTTTTTCGTCGTCACCGACGGTGGTGATGACGGTGCATCCGATCGCTTTCGACATCTTGATGGCGGCCGTACCGATGCCGGAACCGCCGGCCTGGACAAGGATGGTTTCGCCCGGTTCGAGTTTGGCGTTGTCGAACAGCATGTGCTGCACGGTGGCAAACGCAATCGGGGCGCAGGCCGCGTCACGGAAGCTCACACCAGCCGGAACCGGGATGACCAGCCGCGCCGGCATGTTGATGAGGTCGCGAGCGAAACCGTCGACGTGGAATCCCATGATGCCGGTGACGTTCTCGCAAAGGTTATCGCGGCCTTCGCGGCAGGCCTTGCAGGTTCCACAGGTCAGGCCGCCATAGGCGACAACCGGGTCGCCGACTTTGAATCCGGTCGTGCCGGGGCCGAGCGTGCGGATTTCGCCGGCGGCTTCCGCGCCGACGATCAGCGGCAGCTTTCGTTTGGCGAACGCCATGCCGCGCCAGCCCCACACGTCGATGTGGTTGAGTCCGATCGCCTTGATGGCAACCTGCACCTCTCCGGTGGCGGGCGGCGGGGGGGCATCGACGTCGCGCAGTTCGATCTTGCGGTCGCTGACGAGCGTAAGTGCGCGCATGGTGTGTGCCGAAGCCGACTTTGGCTGATCCAATAGTGTCACGCCGGCTCCAGGGCCATGACCAGGCAGACATTCTGGCCGCCGAAGCCGAAGGAATTGGACATCGCCCGGTGCATTTTCGCGTCGCGCGCGACGTTCGGCACAACATCGAGTGGGATCATTGGATCAGGAATTTCGTGATTGATGGTGGGCGGCACGCGCTGGTGTTGCAGTGTGAGCAGGGTGAAGGCGGCCTCGACCGCGCCGGCTGCGGTCAGCGTGTGGCCAATCATCGATTTGTTGGAGGAGATCGGAATGCCGCGGATGGTTTCGCCGAACACCGTGGAGACGCCGAGATGCTCCATCTTGTCGTTTTCGGGCGTCGAAGTGCCATGGGCGTTGATGTAGTCGATATCTTGCGGTCCAACGCCGGCATCTGCGAGCGCTTTGCGAATGGTGGCGACGATCGGCTTGCCGTCCGGACTCGAGCGGGTGCGATGAAATGAATCCGATTTCTCACCGTAACCCTCGATAATGCCGATCACCCGCGCGCCGCGTGCGCGGGCGTGATCGAAGTCTTCCAGGACGAGCGTGGCGGCGCCCTCCGCCAGCACGAAACCGTCGCGGTTCTTGGAAAACGGCTTCGAGGCGCGCCCGGGCGGATCGTTCTGAGTGGAGAGCGCGGAAAGAAGTGAGAAGCGCACCAGCGATTCGGGAGACAATGATGCGTCGGCACCGATCGCGAGCGCCGCTTGACAGTCGCCGCGCCGGATCGCCTCCATGCCAAGCTGGATGGCGCTGGCGCCGGACGCGCACGCGGTGTTGAGCGAAACCGGCGATCCTTCGGTACCAAAATGTTCGGCGAGGTGTTCGCCAATAATGCCGAATTTGAACGCCCCGTGGCTGGCGGCGTAATCGCGGGCGACGCGCAAGAGATCGGGGTAGGTCGTGTCGCCATTGGAGGCCGCCATCTCCGCCATCGCCATGCGGTCCGCCCATTCGATCTCGAGGGGCGGCGGCGCGAGATAAAGCGGCCCCGGAAAGCGGCCCTTCGCGCCGATGTCGGATTCGGCGATCGCCTCTTCGCCGGCAAGCAGCGCGACGCGCTCGGACAGTTCGGCCGGCGACATGTTCTCGCGGTAAACGTCATTGACCGTCCCGGCGATAGTCGTGCGCAGCCCCGTGGTGGGAAACCGCGAAATGCTCTTGATGCCGGAAACGCCTCCGGCCAGCTTCTCCCAATTATCAGACTTGCCGACGCCGAGTGAGGTGACGACGCCTATCCCGGTGACCGCAATGATGGGGCGGCCAAGCTTGTCGCGTGTGGCGGCAGCCATGACGTTCTCCCTCAAACAGCCCGTTCAACCAGCGCCAGGCCTTCGCCCCGCCAATTGCCGACGCTGGTGACGACAACCTGGGACATCTCAGCGGGACTTGCCCCGGTATCTCCGGTTCCCGCCGGCGCGAACAGTTTGCCATGTTCGAGCACCGTGCAGGCGACCCCCAAATTGGCCATGAATTGGGCCTCCATGCCATGCCCGATATAGGTTCCGGTGTTGCGAACGGGAAGGCCGATCTCCTTGAGTACCGATTGCTCCGCCGACGTAGCCGGCTGCAAGCCGGCGGCGCCGGAGATCACGCCCGCACGCGTGCGGTCGACCTGTTCGGCGATGCTTTCCCACTCGCGGCGCAGCGTTGCCTCGATCTCGCCAGGTTGACGTTTGTTGCGGTCGGAAATCACGGCCGAAAGCCGGCCACGCGGCCGCGCGCCGCGCGCTTGCGCATGCTCGCGGCTTTCAAGCACCAGGAACGCGCCCATACTGCCGGGTGCAAAACCCCCAGGCGCGCCACGATCCCATACCGGTGCGAAGGCGTTCTTGAGCGCGGCGCCTGATTCTTCGAACACCAGCAGCACGTCCCAACGCGCGCCATTATATGCCCCGCCGACCAGGGTGAGTTCGCTCTGTCCCGCGGCGATCCGTGCCTGCGCGATGCGCACGGCATCAATGCCGGCGGCCTCCTCGCCGAGGAAGGTGCGCGACGATCCAACGACGCCGTGGACGATGGAAATGTTGCCGGCCAGCAAGTTCGGCAGCTGCGCGAGAAACAGCGTCGGGCGCAGATCGCTCATCAGCCGCTCGTTCAGGTACGGGCCGCGTTCGGTCACGTTGCGCAGCCCGGTGAGGATTCCGGTGTCGGCCGGAATATCGCGCTCGCCGCCGGCGGCGGCGACGATCATGTCGGTGCCGTCGAGCAATTCCGGTTTGCCGGCGATGCCGGCGTCATTGAGGGCCAAGCCGGCGGCGTAGACGCCGATCCTTTGCCACAGCTCCATCTGCCGCTGGTCGCTCTTTTTCGGTATCTGCCGGTCGAAATTGACCGGCGACAACGGATGCACGATGTAGGGAGCGAAGGTTTTGGCGTCATAGGCCGGCGGATCGCCGCTTTGCAAATGCGCCCAGTTCGCGTCGGGCCCTTCGCCCAGGCAAGTAATAAGACCGACGCCGGTGATCCACACCTCGCGGCGTCCGCTCACTTGCAAAGCTCCTTGACCGTAACGTCGAGTTCGGCCGCGCGCCGGATGATGGCGTCGCGGAATTGGGGATTGGGAAACGGCATCAGGCGATAAAGCACCTGCGTCTCGCAAATGACTTTTCCCTGCCGGCGGCCCTTGCATTGGGCAACCGTGAAACCCGAGCCTTCGTGTACGATGTTGCCCTCGATCTCGATCTCGTCGCCGGGGACCACCGCAGTGCGAAATTTCGCATCCTTGACGGCGGCAAGAAACGGCATGACGTCAAAACGCGAGCGCGCCATCACCAGCCAGCCGGCCGTTTGCGCCATGCATTCGATCTGCAGCACGCCGGGCAGCAGCGGATAACCGGGAAAGTGGCCCTCGAAGATCGTGCTTTGCTCCGGCACATGGCAGAACGACCGGACCGAGCGCGCCTCCACGTCGAGCGCGACGATGCGGTCGATCATCTGAAAATATTCGAGATGCATAAGTGGCGCCTCAGGCGCCTTTCGCCGCGATCAGTTTGTCGATCTGGTCGGCCAGATTGCTCAGTACAAAGTACTGGTCGGTCGTCGCCTTGCCGTCGTTGACTTCCTGCGTCCACTGCTCGAGCGGCAGCTTGATGCCGAACGTCTTATCGATCGCGAAAGCGATATCGAGGAAATCGAGACTGTCGATTTCGAGATCATTGATAGCGTGGCTTTCCGGCTTGATGTTCTCGCGCGGAATATCGCAGGTTTCCGCAATGATATCAGCGACTTTATCGAACGTTGCGGACATGCTGCGGACCCCTCCAAGCTGGCCTGCCCGTATAGCGAAGGATGCCGCGAAGTTCAACGTCGTCCGGTCGCCCGAGCGCTTCCGCGTCATTCTTGCCACATTCCCTTCCGCGGTGCTCCATCCTAAGTTTGGGACAGTGCCATTCGGTGTCAGCCGGGAGCAGTCCATGAGCTATTTCACGCGCGGATTTCTTCGCCGGGGGCTGATCGCGGCCGGAGCCTTGGCGGTGGCGCAGATTGCCGCTCTCGGCGCCCAGGCTGCCGATTACGACGTCGGCGCGATCCATATCAGCAAGCCGTGGGCGCGCGCGACGCCGAAGGGCGCAAGCAACGGTGCCGGCTACCTGACCGTAACCAGCGCCGCCACCGCGCCGGATCGCATGACCTGCACGGGAAGCGACGCCGCTGCATCATGCCATATCCATTCTATGACCATGGACAACGGCGTGATGAAAATGCGGCCCGTGGAAGGCGGCCTAGAACTCAAACCAAGCGAAAGCGTCACGCTCAAGCCTGGCGGTTTTCACGTCATGCTGGTTGACCTCAAACATCCGCTTGAGGCCGGCAAGACTGTCGAAGTCACGCTGCAATTCGAGAAGGCTGGAACGGTCAAGGTGGAATTGCCGGTGCTTGCTATTGGCGCACCAGCACCCAACGCCGACGCCGGGGGCAGCATGGGCAACACTATGCAGGGCGGCAACATGATGCACGGCGGCGGCATGATGCAGATGGACAAGCACTGACCG
>DATKRE010000218.1:0-3401 GCA_035532335.1 Xanthobacteraceae bacterium
GAAGGAGCGAACCGGACGATTGCTGCTCTTCTGCATCAACGCCAGCACGGTCGATGAATCGATGCCGCCGGACAGGAACGCGCCCAAAGGCACATCGGAGATCATGCGGCGCTTCACCGCGTCGCCGAGCAGCGCGTCGAGAATATGCACCGCTTCGTCCTCGCTGCCGGCGAAGCGATCGGCCTGGCCTTTCCGTGCTACCTCATCCAGCGACCAGAATTCGCGGATCTCGACTGGTTTGCCGGCGCGCGCGGCGAGAATGGTGCCGGGCGCGAGCTGGCGCACGCCCTGATAGATGCCGCGCGATGCCGGCACATAGGCGAAGCGTAGGTATGCCGCAACGGCGTCGCGGTCGAGCGCCGGCGTCCAATCCTTGACCGCGCGCAGCGCCTTGAGTTCCGAGCCGAAGAGCAGCTGGCCGTCGGTCTCGATCCAGTACATCGGTTTGATGCCGAGCCGGTCGCGCACGAGATAGAGCGCGCGCTCCTGCCGGTCCCACAGCGCCAGCGCGAACATGCCGATGAGGCGCTTGATCGTGGCTTCGACGCCCCAGACCGCGAAGCCCTCGACCATGACCTCCGTGTCGCAATGGCCGCGAAATTTCCGGCCGGCGGCTTCGAGCTCGGTCTTGAGCACGTCGGCGTTGTAGACCTCGCCGTTGTAGGAAACGACGAAGCGGCCGCAGGACGAGACCATCGGCTGCGCACCGGCCGGCGAGAGATCGATGATCGAGAGGCGCCGGTGGCCGAGCGCAATGCCGGCTTCGGCATCGGCCCAGACGTCGCCGGCATCCGGCCCGCGATGCAGCAACGCATCCGCCATGGCGCGGCCCTGCGCGACAAGTGCCTCAGGCGCGCGCCGCGCGCGATAATCGAACAGGCCAGCGACGCCGCACATCAGGCGGCCTGCGAAAGGCGAGGGGAAGACATCGCGGCGGAGTGTGCCGACACGCCGCGCCGTCGTCGAGGGCCACGGCGAATCGTTACCACCTCGTCATGGCCGGGCTTGACCCGGCCATCCACGACCTTCTGTGCCCGAAGACGTGGATGCCCGGAACAAGTCCGGGCATGACGGTGGAAGGAAGAAACGAGGGCATGTTGCTTTATCGGGCGCGGGCCGTTACATGAGGACGGCACGTCCCCATCGTCTAGAGGCCTAGGACATCGCCCTTTCACGGCGGTAACGCGGGTTCGAATCCCGCTGGGGACACCAATAACTTCAATCGCTTAGCTTTTTCGCGTTCGCTTCTTCCCCAACTTTTACCCAATATAAAACGCACGATATCGTGCATTACGTCACTTGCTTGCGCTCTTTGGTTCGGGAGACGAAGATTGCGCAAGAAAAGGGCCGATTGACGTTATGGCGAGCACGCCATCGCAGCCGTCACCGAAGAATCCGTCTTCCGCTCCGTTGCCGGCAGCGGCGCCGACCGTTTCCGCAGGGCAACAGTCGTCGGCGTTACCCGCACTTAGCAAGTACCAACTCGAAATATTCCCCATCGAAATCATCAAAGTCTTCCCGGCGGCTGGTGGTGCCGATAGCGCGTATACAGGCGAAGGCCGTGACGGAATGAAGTACAACATCAAGACGGTCTCGAAAACGCCGAACGTTCCGTGCGCCGAGTGGTTCAGCCACAAGCTCGCCGAGCGCATCGGAATCGCATCCGCGTTCCCAGCCGTCGTCATGGTGAACAATGAGCGCGCGTACGGTTCACGCTGGGAATCCGGTATGCTGGATCAGGCGCGCAATAACGAGGTCCTTACCGGCAAGCTGCCGGGAGCCGCACTTGCAGGCCGGTTCTCGGCCCTCTACACCTACGACGTATTCCTCCATAATACCGACAGGCATGCGGGCAATTATGCGTTCATTCAGGTTGACGGCCTCTACAGGCTCGTCGCGATGGATTTCAGTCGCGCCTGGTCGTGGAATGGTTGGCCGTTGCCGCCGTTGCCTCTTGCTGCCGGCTGCTCAACCGTCGCAACTGGACGCATGATCCGGCAACATTTCGCGTTCGACCATGGAGAGGCAACCAAGGTGATGGACAGCCTTGTTGGTGTATCGAGAGCACACATCGACGGCATCTTCGACTCGATGCCTGTGGAGTGGGCTGACGCGCCTATGAAGGCGGCAATGTTGGCATGGTGGGGAAGCGCCGACATGACGCAGCGCATCGATGTAATCCGAAAGGGCCTAGCAAATGGAACGTACCTATAACTATTTCGTCGTGCGCTACGTGCCAGACCCTGCGCGCGGTGAGCGGGTGAACATCGGGCTCGTCATAGAAGGAGCGCCGATCGACGTTCGCATCACACGCAATCTGCGGAAAGCGACGGCCATTGATGCGCGCCGTACCGTTGAGGAAGTTCTGTCGCTCGAAGACGACATTCGTTCATGGGTCGGAAAGGAAAGTGACTTTTCGGCTGTTCAGAAATCGCTGTCCCATTTTGGACCTGTCACCACCTCAGAGGTCGCGTGGCTCAAGTGCTCCCCCAGCGACTACGAGGCACAGGTAAATCGACTCATGGATGAACTTGTGTCGCCGCCATCGGCGCCCCACAAGGCAGCGGTGCGTGGCCGGTTACACACCGAAGTTAGGCGGCTCTTTCAGAAAACGCGCCTTCTCGGCGAAAAGGTTGAGGACATAGAGCGGCACCTAATCGTTTCCCATTTTCCTGTCAGCGAGAGTGAAAACTTGTTCGCAGATTTTGCGCTCAAGAACGGCGCTTTACATCTCACTGAGACGGTCGATTTTCGTGTCAATGAGGCACAGGTACGGCGCGAAAAGTTTTATGAGATTGGACTTAAGACGCTCATCATGCTGCGTTCCAAAGAGCGCTTTGAGGATTCTCACCGATATCTCCTCTATGCCGCTCGGGCGCACGATGAACAATTAATTCAACCGCATCTAAATCTGATCTCGCGATACACCGATCAGATGTACAACTACGCCAGCAGGCAAGATCGCTCCGCGTATGTTGATAAGATAATGGTTGCTGCAAACCGAGAAGACCTGTTGCGAAGAGGTACGTAGGGCTGGGGCATCTGTCTGGTTGTGCTCCGCCGAATTGGTGATGCCGATGGCCGATGGCGCCGCTCAGACGTCTCTGAAAGGGTTAAGCGCATCCCCGATGAGAGCGAGCTATCATGGCGCGCCGCCATACGCGACTCGGGAAGTGTGGTTTTTGTGCAAAAAGGCGCCGGCGTGCGTCAATATTTGGCGCGGAATTGCTGAGCTCTAAGCCACAGCCGCCAGCTGGTTGCCGGGGGGATAGTGTCCGAGCCAAACAAGACGGTCGACCTTTTGCGCCACCTCGCGGGGCGTCCAGGGCATGATGAGGTGAAGGCTGGTTTCCAGCAGCTTCTGATCGACGAATTTGGAGTGGAACGCGGCGCGCTCCACT
>DATKRE010000219.1:0-8387 GCA_035532335.1 Xanthobacteraceae bacterium
CGGCCAACCAACTGGCGGCGGCCGGGCCGGCTGACCGTAACGGCTGCCCCTGGCACAACGTCAAGGCGAAGCTCCGCGAGGTCGGCTTGCGCCCGACCCGCCAACGCATGGCGCTGGGCTGGATCCTGTTCGCCAAAGGCGATCGGCACGTGACCGCGGAAATGCTGTACGAGGAAGCCAACCACGCCAAAGTGCCGGTATCGCTCGCGACCGTCTACAACACGCTGCACCAATTCACTGAAGTAGGGCTGCTCCGCCAGGTCGCCATCGACGGCTCGAAGGCTTATTTCGACACCAACAATAGCGAGCACCATCACTTCTTCATCGAAGATCAGAACGATCTGATGGACATTCCGTCGTCCGACGTTGTGGTCGGCAAGGCGCCGGTGCCGCCGGATGGCTACGAGATTGCCCGCATTGACGTGGTGGTGCGGCTGCGGCGAAAGCAATAGCCGCCAAAATACGTCAACACCTTTGCTACCGTATGGCCGGGCATAGCCCGTCGAAGACGGGCGTGAAACGCCCTTTGACGCGTCTGAAGCTCTTGCCGCTTTTGGCAGCCGGACCTATTCGATCTTTTCGTCCGGATAAACGCCCCACAGCCGGCTCTGCTCGATCCAGCCGTCGAAACCATCGCCGGCAATCCGGCACCATGCGCCGGTGCAACGCTTGACCGTGCTGAGCACGCCGGACTGCAGTCGCGCCGTCACCGGGCTCTGTTCGTCCGGTTTGGCGTGGAGCGAGGCAAGGTCGGTGTTGGATTTGAGTTGCACCGCCGCCATCCGCTTGCCGGACAGGAGCGAGTGATAGACCCAGCCCTCGGAGCCGTCGTAGTCGCGGATGCGCCGCCAATTCTCGAACTCGGCGGTGATCTCGACCGGCCAGCCGGTGCGCGTGTAGATGAAGGTGACGTCGTGATCCTTGTCCGGGCCGCCACGCACGTTGACCCGGTCGGTTTTCAGGCTGACGAAGCGTGGCACCGGCAGCCCGCTGGTGACGCTGTCGTTGGCCGCGCTTGCGGGGGCGGTCGCCAGCGTCAGTGCGAACAGGGCCGCTAACGCGGCCCCGACCCACACCGTCAAACACCTGTTATGCCGCAATGCCAAAGCGATCAGACTCGCGATAACGCCGGGGACCGGCCCGCTTTGTGCGAGCGCGGCCATCTGCTAGAGAGGATCGATGTACGAACGCCCTGCTTTCAGTGTCGGCGAGGGCGGTTAACGAGACCTGAACGGGCAACAACCGGTCACACGGTCTTCGCTGGCATCGTTAAGGGTGGCGTCCAAGGAACAGCGTCAATGGCATCGGGCAAAAAGCTGCTGGTGGTGGTGACCCGCAAGTTGCCGGACAGCGTCGAAACGCGCATGCGCGAATTGTTCGACGCCCGCCTCAATCTCGACGACAAGCCGATGAGCCCGGGCGAGCTCGCGCAGGCCGCCGAGACCGCCGATGTTATCGTGCCGACGGTGACCGATCAGATCGACCGTTCGGTGCTCAGCCATTCCGGCGGGCAGCTCAAGCTGATCGCCAATTTCGGCAACGGCGTCGATCACATCGACGTCGCCACCGCGCTCCAGCGCGGTATCACCGTGACCAACACGCCCGGCGTGCTGACCGAGGACACCGCCGACATGACCATGGCGCTGATCCTTGCCGTACCGCGACGCCTGGCCGAAGGCGCCCAGGTGCTGCTCGGCGACAAGGAATGGACCGGCTGGAGCCCGACCTGGATGCTCGGCCACCGCATCTGGGGCAAGCGGCTCGGCATCGTCGGCATGGGACGCATCGGCCAAGCGGTGGCACGGCGCGCCAAGGCTTTCGGCTTGCAGATCCACTATCACAACCGCCGCCGCGTGGCGCCGCGCATCGAGGAGGACCTCGACGCTACCTATTGGGAGAGCCTCGACCAGATGCTGGCGCGCATGGACATCATCTCGATCAATTGTCCGCATACGCCGGCGACCTATCATCTGCTGTCGGCGCGACGGCTGAAGTTGGTGCGGCCCGAGGCCTTTATCGTCAATACCGCGCGCGGCGAGGTGATCGACGAAAACGCGCTGGCCCGACTGATCGAGGCTGAAGAGATTGCCGGCGCCGGCCTCGACGTATTCGAACACGAGCCGGCGGTAAGCCCGAAGCTGGTCAAGCTCGCCAAAGCCGGCAAAGTGGTGGTGTTGCCGCATCTCGGCTCGGCCACGATCGAAGGCCGCATCGACATGGGTGAGAAGGTCATCGTCAACATCAAGACCTTCATGGACGGCCACCGGCCGCCCGACCGCGTCCTGCCGTCGATGCTTTAGGTGGAAGTCGTGAGGTCAGCCCCCTCACCCGCTTCGCTCATTCCATTTCGCTCAGCTCCCTCTCCCCAACGGGGAGAGGTCGGCGAGAAGCGTTAGCTGCGAGACGGGTGAGGGGGTACAAAGCATGCAACCGGAAACAAAACTCCTCACCGAAGAATTCATGGTGCCGGCGCGCGATCCGGGCATCGAGCTTTTTGCGCGCAACAAGCGGCCCGCGGACATGACCACGTTCGCACCCGCGCGCACCGTATTGTTCGTCCACGGCGCGACGTATCCGGCACACACCATCTTCGATCTGAAGATTGGCGGGCTGTCGTGGATGGATTACATCGCTGCGCGCGGTTACGACGTGTGGCTGTTTGATCTGCGCGGCTACGGTAAATCCACGCGGCCGCGAGAGATGAGCGAGCCGCCCGACGCCAATCCGCCGATCGTGCGCACCGAAACGGCGGTGCGCGACATCGCCGCCGTCGCCGATTTCATCCGCGCGCGGCGCAACATTCCACGGCTCGTCTTGCTCGGCTGGTCGTGGGGCTCGTTCTCGTCTCCGACCTACGCCACCCAACACCCCGAGAAGGTCGAAAGCCTCGTCCTCTACGCTCCGATCTGGATTGGCCAGACTGGCCGGCTCGCGGCCGCCGCGCCCGGCGCGCGACTTCCCTGCTATCGCACCGTGACGCGCGAGCAGGCGTGGGCGCGAGCGACCAACGGCCTACCGGCGGACCGTGTGGCGAGCCAACTTCCGCAAGCTGTCTTCGACGCCTGGGCGGATGCGACCTTCGCCACCGATCCGGACGGCGCGAAGCACGATCCGCCGGTGATCCGCGCGCCCAACGGAGTGATGGCCGACGTCGCCGAAACCTTCTGGGTCGGCAAGGGTTACTACGATCCGGCAAAGATCACGATGCCGGTGTTCATGATCAGCGCCGCCTGGGACCGTGATGTGGCGCCGGCTTTGGCGCGCACGCTGTTGCCGCTGTTGGTCAATTCGCCGAGCAAGCGCCTGGTCGAACTCGACCGCGGCACCCACAACGTGATGATTGAAGACAACCGCATCGAATTATTCGAGGCGGTGCAAAAATTCCTGGACGAGCGCGCGGCGATTGCCGCGGTTCGATCATAAAACGAGCCGCCGTCAGCGCGGCGGCAGCCGCTCGAAGGACGGTAAGCCGTCCGCGCGTCGCTACGACACCAGCAGTCAGGCCGGCGGTTCTTTGAGCAAGCGCCGCATGCTTGAGGGAAGCAACTCGCAATGACGCTGGGGGTCTCTTATGTTGTCACGAGGTATCGGAAATAGGCAGGTCATGCAAACCGACAGCGCCACAGCCGTCAGCCGGCGCGATCTGCTCGCGTTGATCGGCTCCGTCGCCGGCAGCGCGGCGATGTATCAGGCGATGTCGAGCCTCGGTTTGGCGGCAGACTCCACCTACAAGGGCCCGATAGCGCTGGACGGCGATGTCCGCGGCGCCTCGGTGCTGATCCTCGGCGCGGGGCTTGCCGGCATGACGGCGGCTCTGGAACTGCGCAAGGCCGGCTACAAGGTTCAGGTCCTGGAATTCAATTCGCGTCCGGGAGGGCGCAACTGGACTTTGCGTGGCGGCGACACATTCACCGAGCTCGGCGGCTTCACACAAACCTGCGAATTCGAGCACGGCCTTTATTTCAATCCCGGGCCGTGGCGGATTCCTTATCACCACCGCGCCCTCCTCGATTACTGCAAGCGGCTGAACGTCGCGCTCGAGCCATTCATCGAGCTGAACTATAACGCGCTGCTGCACGCCGCCGGCGCGTTCGGCGGCCGGCCGCAGCGCATCCGCGAAATCAAGGCCGATTTTCAGGGCCACATCGCCGAGCTGCTGGCGAAGGCGACGTCGCAAAATAAACTCGATGCCGCAGTTTCGGCGCAGGACAAGGAAATCCTGCTGAATGCGCTCAAAGCGTGGGGCGCGCTGGATAAAGACTACGCCTACAAAGCAAACCTGATCTCAGCGCGCTTTCGCGGCTACGCCAAAGGCCCCGGCGGCGGACTCGACGGCGGCGTTGGTGCGGCGCCGATCGCCGGCGCGCCGGTCGGGCTGTCGGACATTTTGCAATCCAACCTATGGCGCTACCTGCGGTCCTTCGCGGCGCACGAATTGCAGACCACCATGTTCCAGCCGGTCGGCGGCATGGACATGATCGGCAAAGCATTCGCGCGTGAAGTCGGCGACCTCATCCGCTACGACGCCAAGGTGACCCGCATCGCGCAGGACGATTCAGGCGTGACGGTCACGTACGCCGATGCCAACACACCCGCAGCCGCGCTAACGGCGAAAGCCGACTGGTGCATCTGCACCATCCCGCTCTCCATCCTCAGCGAGATACCGATCGATGTGGGTGCGCGCATGAAGGCGGCAATCGACGCGGTGCCGTACATGTCGGCGGTCAAGATCGGCCTGCAATTCAAACGCCGGTTCTGGGAGGAAGACGAGGCAATCTACGGCGGCATCAGCTACACCGATCTGCCGATCCGGCAGATCGCCTATCCCAACAGCGGGCTTGATGGCGGCGGACGTGGCGTGCTGCTGGGCGGTTACATCTTTGAGGGATCGAACGCCTACGAGTTTGCATCGATGCCGCCGCTCCAGCGGGTGGAGCGCGCGGTCGCGCTCGGCGCCCAGATCCATCCGCAATACCCGGCCGAATTCGAAAACGGCGTCGCGGTGGCTTGGCAGCGCGCGCCGTTCACGCTGGGCTGCGCCGGCTATTGGACAGACGAGGCGCGGGTCGCGCATTACGACGATTTGTGCCAAATCGACGGACGGATCGCGCTCGCGGGCGAACACGCGTCATACTTGCCGGCCTGGCAGGAGGGCGCGGTCCTCTCCTCGCTCGATGCGGTCACGCGGCTGCATCATCGCGTCACCAAAACCTGAGGCCGGATGTCACCGCAGCGATTTGCATTGTTGACGGTTGCTGCGTTGCTGGCGCCGATCTCGCCGGCGGCGGCACAGGATGCGGCGGCCGGCGCAAGCGGATCGACGCTGAGTACCGGCTTCAAATTCTCCGAACACAGCGGCGCAGCGCTGTACGCCAATGTCTGCCAAGCCTGCCACATGCCGGACGGCAAAGGCGCGACCGGCGCGGGGACTTATCCGGCGCTGGCGGGAGACGACGATCTCGCAGCCGCCGGCTATCCTATCGCGGCCGTCGTCAACGGGCTGCGCGGAATGCCGCCGGTCGGCGAAATGATGGACGACGATCAGGTCGCCGCGGTGGTGAATTACGTGCGCACCCACTTTGGCAACAATTATCGCGACGCGGTCACCGCCGCCGACGTCAAGGCGGTCCGCCGCTGACGAAGCTTCGGTGGAGCGCGATCTTTGCCGAAAACCGGCCCAACTTTTCCGAGCCGCGCTCAAACCATTTGACGCACTGCGATTTACTTGCAGGAATGGGCCGTGAAAATGCCGAGTGAAACGATGCCCGCCCGTCTTCTGCGCTTGTTTGGGTTTTGCCTGCTCGCGACCGCTCTGCTCGCGGCGGCCGCGCGCGCGCAGACCCTGCCGCTGCCGGACAACCTGACCGATCTCAATTCGCCCGCCGGCGAAAAGTACTTTGCCGAAAGCGGCGCGCTGGTCACATATTTTTCAATCGCCGATCATTTCGTGACGCAGAAGACGCAAGCCTATTGCGGCGTCGCCAGCATCGTCATGGTGCTCAACGCCGCCGGCGTGCCGGCGCCAACGACGCCGGAATATCAGCCCTACCACATCTTCACCGAGGACAATCTGCTGGATGAGCGCGCCGAAGCGATCCTGCCGCAGGCGGTGCTCGCCAGGCGGGGCATGACGCTCGATCAGCTCGGCGCGCTGCTCGCGCTGCATCCGGCGTTGACGACCGAGGTTCATCACGCCGTTGACGGCGGGCTCGACACATTCCGCGCCGCCGCGCGCGATTATCTCGCAAGTAAGGATCATTTCGTTGTCGTCAATTATCTGCGCAAGGCGATCGGCCAGCAGGCCGGCGGCCATATCTCGCCGCTCGCCGCCTACGATGCGAAGGAGGATCGGTTCCTCATTCTCGACGTCGCGCGTTATAAGTATCCGCCGGTCTGGGTGAAGGCATCCGATCTGTTCGGGGCGATGAACACCGCCGACAAATCCAACGACGACAAGACGCGTGGCTATGTTCTCGTTGCCAAGATTGGCGGCGCCGCGACGCCGGCGCCGATACGATGACCGCGCCGCCATCGAGCCGCCTGGTGTGGCAGTGTGTTGCAGTCGCGCTTGCCGGCGCTTTCCTCTTGCCGCCGGCTGCAGGCGCGCAGACACCCGAGATCGGGCCGGCGCAGGCGGTCACGGCCGAGCACGGCATGGTGGTCGCACAGGAGGCGATTGCCGCGCGCGTCGGCGTTGAGATCCTGCAAAAAGGCGGCAACGCAATCGACGCGGCCGTGGCCACCGGCTTCGCCATGGCCGTGACCTATCCGCGCGCCGGCAATATCGGCGGCGGCGGTTTCATGGTGATCCACCGCACGGGCGGCGAGGACACCGCCATCGACTATCGCGAGACCGCGCCGGCCGCGATCAACGCCAAATCCTTCCTCGACGCGCAGGGTAACGCCGACCCGGAGAAATCGCGCACCAGCGCGCTTGCCATCGGCGTGCCCGGCACCGTCGCGGGCCTGACGCTGGCGGAGGAAAAATACGGCTCCGGCAAGTTCACACTCGCCGAACTGATGGCGCCTGCGATCGCGCTCGCCCGCGACGGCTTCACACTCGCCGGCGACACCGCCGATGCGCTGCCACACGATTGGCCGAAACTCCAACGCTGGCCGTCCTCGGTCAAGGTGTTCGGCAAAGCCGATGGCACGCCGTTCGCCGAAGGCGACAAGCTGGTGCAGCCGGAACTTGCCGACACGCTTGCCGCTATCGCCAACGACGGGCCGCGCGCGCTCTATCAAGGCCCGATCGCCGACAAGATTGCAGCCGCCATACAGAACGAGGGCGGCGTCATGACGGCAGACGATCTTAAAAACTACCACGCTACCGAGCGCGTGCCGATTCGCGGCACCTATCGCGGCTACAACATCGTCTCCATGCCACCGCCCTCCTCCGGCGGCATCGCGCTGGTGGAAATGCTCAATATCCTGGAGGGCTACGACCTTGCGCACGAACCCCGCGCGCAAGAACTGTTTTTAATGACCGAAGCGATGAAGCGCGCTTATGCCGATCGCGCCTGGTTCCTCGGCGATCCCGACGTGGTGAAAATTCCGATCCCGCAATTGACCTCGAAAGGCTACGCCGCCGAATGGCGCGCCACCATCAACCCGGCGCATGCGACGGCGGCGGACGACATCCGCGCCGGCGGCGAAGTCCGCGAGGAAGGCCACAACACCACGCATTTCTCCATCATCGACAAATTCGGCAACGCGGTCTCCAACACCTACACGCTTAATTTCAGCTACGGCGTCGGCCTCGTTGCCGCCGGCACCGGCATTCTTCTCAACAACGAGCTTGACGATTTCGCGGCCAAAGCAAACTCGCCCAATGCCTACGGCCTGCTCGGCGACGAGGCCAACGCGCCCGGTCCGGGCAAACGGCCGCTGTCGTCGATGACGCCGACTATCGTACTGAAAGACGGCAAGCCGTTCCTGATCACCGGCTCGCCTGGTGGCAGCCTGATCATCAACGCGGTGCTGCAAGTGGTCACCAACGTGATCGACCGTGGCATGGACATCGCAAGCGCGGTGTCGGCGCCGCGCGTGCACAATCAATGGAAGCCCGACATCGTGTTTGCCGAAACCGGCGTGGCCGACGACATCGTCGCGACGCTGCAAGCGCGCGGCGACACCGTTATGGTGCTGCGGTTGCCGACATCGGCCAATTCGATTCTGTCCACGCCGGCGGGCTTCATCGGTGCCGCCGATCCGCGCACCCGCGGCGCGCTGGCGGTCGGGTATTGAGACTAACGGTGCGAGACGGAGAGGAATGAACGGGAACGCGCCCATCGCTCATTTGCGGATCGGCCTGATCGGTTCCGGCTTCATCGCGAGATTTCACCTGCAGGCACTGCAATCGGTTCGGCACGTGACCGTGACCGGCG
>DATKRE010000220.1:0-8667 GCA_035532335.1 Xanthobacteraceae bacterium
TCCGGTTCCCGTGGTAACGATTTGACAGGTGCAGATGCGTTACCCATGTTCCGCGCGGCCGGGAGGCGTCGGAAGACGCCCGACAGACGCGAAAAGGCCAACAAATCATTAGGTTAACATGAATCTGGTAGTCGTGGAATCGCCCGCCAAGGCGAAGACGATCAATAAGTATCTCGGCCGTGGCTATGAGGTCCTAGCCTCGTTTGGGCATGTGCGAGACCTGCCGGCCAAGAATGGCTCGGTCGATCCGGACCACGATTTCCGCATGATCTGGGAAATCGATGACAAGGCGCAAAAACGCCTCAACGACATCGCGCGCGCCGCCAAGGGCGCCGATAAGCTCATCCTGGCAACCGATCCCGACCGCGAAGGCGAGGCGATTTCCTGGCACGTGCTTGAGGTGCTCAAGCAAAAGAAGGCGCTCAACGGCCAGACGATCGAGCGGGTCGTGTTCAACGCGATCACCAAGCAGGCGGTAACCGAGGCCATGGCGCATCCGCGCCGGATCGACCAGGCTTTGGTCGATGCTTATCTGGCCCGCCGGGCGCTCGATTATCTGTTCGGCTTCACCCTCTCGCCGGTCCTGTGGCGCAAGCTTCCGGGCGCACGTTCGGCCGGACGCGTGCAATCGGTTGCGCTGCGACTCGTCTGCGACCGCGAACTGGAAATCGAAAGATTCGTCCGCAGGGAATATTGGTCGCTGATCGCGACACTGGTGACGCCGCGCAACGAGTCCTTCGATGCCCGTCTCGTCGGCGCCGACGGCAAGAAACTCCAGCGTCTCGATATCGGCTCCGGCGTTGAAGCCGAAGCTTTCAAGCAGGCGTTGGAAACCGCCGCATTCACCATCAGCTCGGTCGAGGCGAAACCGGTCAAGCGGCATCCGCAACCGCCCTTCACAACCTCGACGCTGCAACAGGAAGCAAGTCGCAAGCTCGGCTTTGCGCCCGCTCACACCATGCGGGTCGCGCAGCGGCTCTATGAGGGCATCGACGTCGGCGGCGAAGCCGTCGGTCTGATTACCTATATGCGCACCGACGGCGTGCAGATCGCGCCCGAAGCGATCACCGCCACCCGCAGCGTGATCGAAACCGATTACGGCGCGAATTATGTGCCGTCGGCGCCCCGCCGGTACGAGACCAAGGCAAAGAACGCGCAGGAAGCGCATGAGGCCATTCGTCCCACCGATCTCGCCTGCCGACCGCGCGAAACCAAAAGCTTCCTCGATGCGGATCAGGCCAAACTCTACGAGCTGATTTGGCTGCGCACGGTCGCCAGCCAAATGGAATCGGCAGAACTTGAGCGCACGACGGTCGACATCAACGCCAACGTCGCCGGGCGTGCGCTTGACTTGCGCGCTACCGGCACCGTGGTGAAATTCGACGGCTTCCTCGCCCTCTACCAGGAAAGCCAGGACGAAGACCAGGAAGACGAAGAGTCGCGCCGCTTGCCGGCGATGGACACCGGCGAACGGCTGGCGAAGCGTTCGATCGCCGCCGACCAACATTTCACCGAGCCGCCGCCGCGCTATTCGGAAGCCTCGCTGGTCAAGCGCATGGAAGAGCTCGGCATCGGCCGGCCCTCGACCTATGCGTCGATCCTGCAAGTGCTCAAGGATCGCAAGTATGTGCGGCTCGATAAGCGCCGGCTTTATCCGGAGGACCGCGGCCGTATCGTGGTCGCCTTCCTCGAGAGCTTCTTCGCCCACTATGTCGAATACGACTTCACGGCGAGCTTGGAAGAGCAAC
Source organism: Xanthobacteraceae bacterium (assembly GCA_035532335.1). Classification (GTDB taxonomy): domain Bacteria; phylum Pseudomonadota; class Alphaproteobacteria; order Rhizobiales; family Xanthobacteraceae; genus BOG-931. The sequence goes on from DATKRE010000220.1 coordinate 1,749, forward strand.
TCGACCTTATCTCCAATAACGAAGCGGGATGGCGCGACGTACTGCGCAATTTCTGGCGCGATTTCATCGGCGCGGTCGATGAGACCAAAGATTTAAAAATTTCGAAAGTGATCGATACGCTCGATGAGTTGCTTGCGCCGCATCTGTTTCCGTCGCGCGCCGACGGCACCGATCCGCGCAAATGCCCGACCTGCACCGGCGGTCGGCTGACATTGAAGCTTTCCAAATTCGGCGCCTTCATCGGCTGCTCCGATTATCCGGAATGCCGCTATACCAGGCCGCTTTCGGTATCGGCCGACGGCTCCGGCGAGATCGGCACCAAAAAGCTCGGTGAGGATCCCAAGTCCGGCCTGGAAGTAACATTACGCAGCGGCCGCTTCGGTCCCTATGTGCAGCTGGGCGAAACCGTCAAGGACGCCGAAAAGCCCAAACGCGCCGGCCTGCCGAAAGGAACGGTCCCCGATGAAGTCACGCTCGATCATGCGCTTCAGCTTTTATCGTTGCCGCGCGAAATCGGCATGCATCCCGAGGATGGTCAGCCGATCATCGCCGCTATCGGACGTTTCGGGCCTTATGTGAAGCACGACAAAACTTACGCTAATCTCGAAACCGGGGACGACATCTTCCATATCGGGCTAAACCGAGCGGTGACGTTGATCGCCGAGAAGCGCGCCAAACCGGCGCGCTTCCGCCGTTTCGGCGCCGACCCGGGGCGTCCGCTTGGCGCGCATCCGAGCCGAGGCGGCCCGATCGTGGCGAAAAACGGCCGCTACGGCCCCTACGTCAGCCATGATGGCGTCAACGCCACGCTGCCGAGCGACAAGACGCCGGAGACGATCACGCTCGAGGAAGCCGCGGCATTGATCGACGCCCGCGCCGATCGCGGTCCCGCGCCGCATGCGCGGCCGCGCAAGGCCAAGCGGCCGTCACCAGGCACCGCGCGCCACATCAAGGCTTCGTCCAAACGGCCAGGAGCGCGCGCAGCAAAACGCCCGGCCGCCAACAAACCACAACGCAAGACGACAGAAGCTGCCGAATAGATTTTCAGGCCACGCCGCTTTTTGCGCCGGAGCGCCGAAGAGCGGCCTATGAAACGACAAACTCTCCCCTCGCGCGACGAACTTTTATCGTTCATCCGCGAGCGCAACGGTAAAGTCGGTGCGCGCGAGATCGCACGCGCTTTCGGCGCCAAGAACGCCGACCGTGCAGCGATCAATCGCATGCTGCGCGAACTCACTGACGGCGGCCAAATCGAACGCAGCCGGAATCGGCTGCATCAGGCCGGCGCCCTGCCGCCGGTCCTGCTCGCCGACATCACCGGCCGCGATCGCGACGGCGAATTATTGGCGCGACCGACCGAATGGGACGAAGGCAAGCACGGCGCTCCGCCGACCATCCGCATTGTCAGCCAGCGCCGAGCCCGGCCAGGCGAAGTCGCCGGCGTCGGTGACCGCGCTCTCCTGCGCGTCGAGCGCGGCGACGATGAGATGACCGGCCGGATCATCAAGCTGATCGACCGGGCCAAGCAGCGCGTGCTCGGCATTTTTCGCAGCCTGCCGAATGGCGGCGCCCGTCTGGTCCCGATCGATAAAAAACAATTGGGCCGAGAACTGACGATCGGCCCCGGTGGCACCGGCGGCGCGGTTGACGGTGACCTGGTTGCGATCGAGGTGGCGGCGCATGTTCGTCACGGCTTGGCGTCCGGCGTTGTGGTGGAGCGCCTCGGCTCGCTGAAGACCGAACGCGCGGTCAGTCTGATTGCCATTCATGCGCACGGAATTCCGCAAACATTCACCCAAACCGTGATCGCTGAAGCTGACGCCGCCCGGCCTGCCAGTACCGAAGGCCGCGAGGACTGGCGAAACGTCCCATTGGTCACCATCGATCCGCCCGACGCCAAGGACCACGACGACGCTGTTTACGCTTTGCCCGATCCAGATCCGCGCAACATCGGCGGCCATATCGTCAGCGTCGCTATCGCCGACGTTGCGTATTACGTGCGGCCGGGCTCCGCGCTCGACCGCGCCGCCGCCGAACGCGGCAATTCGGTTTATTTTCCCGACCGTGTCGTGCCGATGCTGCCGGAGCGCATCTCCAACGATCTGTGTTCGCTGCGGCCGCACGCGGATCGCCCCGCCCTCGCCGTGCGCATGGTGATCGATGCCGGCGGCCACAAGCGCTCGCATACATTCCATCGCGTCCTGATCCGCTCTGCGGCGCGGGTGTCCTATGAGCAGGCGCAACGCGCGGTGTCCGGCCACCCGGACGAGATCACCGAATCGCTTGTTGCAACTGTCCTTGAACCGCTTTACGCAGCGTACCGCGTAGTGCGCCGCGCTCGCGACGAACGCGGACCGCTCGACCTCGATTTGCCCGAGCGCAAGATCTTGCTCAAATCCGACGGCACGGTCGACCGGGTGGTCATGCCGCAGCGCCTCGAAGCCCACCGGCTGATCGAGGAATTTATGATCCTCGCCAACGTGGCCGCGGCGGAAACCTGTGAACGAGCGCACGTGCCGCTGATTTATCGCGTGCACGATGAGCCAACTCCGGAAAAGCTCAACGCGCTGCGCGAATTCCTACGCACGCTCGATATTTCGCTGCCCAAGGGCGGCGCGCTGCGGCCGGACGCGTTCAACCGCATCCTGCAACGCGTCGCGGGCGGAACCGCCGAGCGGCTGGTCAACCAGGTGGTGCTGCGCAGTCAGGCGCAAGCCGAATATTCACCGGAGAATTTTGGACATTTCGGCCTCAATCTTCGCCGCTACGCGCATTTCACCTCGCCCATTCGCCGTTATGCCGATTTGATCGTGCATCGCGTACTCATTCGCGCCGGCAAGCTCGGCAGCGACGGTCTGCCCGACGGCACGGATGTCACCTCTCTCGCCGAGATCGCCGCCAACATTTCCGCCACCGAGCGCCGCGCCATGAAGGCCGAACGTGAGACCGCGGACCGCCTGATTGCGCATTTCTTGGCTGACCGCGTCGGCGCCACCTTTGCCGGTCACGTTTCCGGCGTCACCCGCGCCGGCCTGTTCGTCGAGCTTGACGAGACCGGCGCCGATGGGTTGATCCCCGCACGCTACATCGGCAACGAATATTTTCGCTACAACGAGGCGAGCCACGCCTTCATCGGCCATTCGGCGACGTATCGGCTGGGCGACCCGGTGACCGTAGAACTGGTTGAAGCGGCGCCGGTCGCAGGCGCGCTGCGTTTCCGCCTGATCGGGGACGCGCATGCGACCCGCAAGCCGCGCGCTAGACATAAGCCGGGGCAACAGGGAAAGATCGTCCGTAACGAGCGACACGGACGCCGGGCCCGGCGCAATAAACGATCATGAGTGACGATTACGAAAGCGCGGTGCCGGGCGGCCGGTTGATCGATCCGCGCGAGGGTGATCGCGGCGTCGCCGATCACGTCAAGTTGCCGTATCTGCGCCCGAAGGACTCGGCGACGCTGATCCTGATCGATCGCTCGGAAAAGGTGCCGAAGGTTTTGCTCGGGCGGCGGCATTCGCGCCACAAATTCGTGCCGGGCAAATTTGTGTTTCCCGGTGGCCGAGTCGAGAGCGGCGATCGCTGGATGCCGGTCGCCGAGCCTTTGCATCCGCGCGACACCGATCGTCTCACGCGGCAGGTCAAAAATCCGAATGCGGCCAGGGCGGCGGGTTTCGCTCTAGCCGCCATACGTGAAACGTACGAAGAGACCGGCCTGATGTTGGGGACGCAAACGGGCAGCCCGCTCACCCCGCCTTCCGTCCCATGGCGGGCGTTCGCCGAGGCGGGCATACTCCCCAACCTCGGTGCGATCCATTTTGTCGCCCGCGCCATCACCCCCACCAATCGTCCGCGGCGCTTCGACAGCCGCTTTTTCGCCGCCGAGGTTTCCGCCGTGGCGCAGCGGGTCGAAGGCTTTGTCGGCCCCGAAGCCGAGCTGGTGGAACTCGTTTGGCTGCCAATTACCGAGGCGAGCAAGCTCGATATGCCGCGAATTACCACGATCGTGCTCGAGGATCTGCGCGACCGTATCGCTACCGGCATGAGCCACGACCAGCCCGTTCCGTTCTATCACGTGGTTCACAACCGCTCGGTGCGCGACGTTCTTTAACGCCGCGCCGACGCTGCGTTCTTGAAATCCGCCGGGTTTCCTTGACATTGCCGGCTTGCCGACTAGGTTGGCCGCCAACAGCAAGCGGATAAACGCACATGGCCAAGAACGTAACTATCAAGGTGAAGCTGGTTTCCAGCGCCGACACCGGATTCTATTACGTGACGCGCAAGAATTCGCGCACCATGACCGATAAGCTCGTGAAGAAGAAATACGACCCGGTCGCCAAAAAGCACGTCGAGTTTCGCGAATCCAAGATCAAGTAGGCACGTCGTCGGCCGCAACAAAACGGGCGCCGCGAGGCGCCCTTTTTTTATTCAGATACGGAAAGCCGGCACGCTTACGCCGCGTCCGGCACGACGCGATTTCGCCCGTCGCGCTTGGCCCGGTACAGCGCCTGATCGGCGCGTTTGATCAAAGCCGCGGCGTTGTCGTCCTGACCCCGCAGCGCCGCGATACCAATCGACAACGTCACCGGTAGGCGCTGACTTCCCTGGCTGATCGGAAACGGCTCGGCCGCTATGCGGCGACGCAGCCGTTCCGCCACCATCGCGGCGACTGCCATGTCGGTTTCCGGCATAACAATGACGAACTCCTCGCCGCCGACCCGGCACGCAAGATCGATACCGCGGATCGAGCGTTTCACGCGCAGCGCGAAATCGCGCAGCACGTCGTCGCCGGCATCGTGGCCATGGCTGTCGTTGATCGATTTGAAATAGTCGATGTCGAGCACCATCACCGCCAGCGGCTTGCCGCGTGCGGCGGCCTGCTCGATCAGCGTGCCGAGGTGATTTTCCATGTAACGGCGGTTGAATAGGCCGGTCAACGCATCGGTGATCGCCATTTCGATGGAAGTCTGCACGTTGTCGCGCAGCCGTTCGGTGTAACGGCGTTTGCGCACCTGGCTGCGCGCCCGCGCCAACAACTCGTTCTTGTCGATCGGCCGCATCAAAAAGTCGTTCACGCCGATTTCCAACCCGCGCAGCATGCGCGCGCTGTTGTCCGGTTCGGTGATGGCGAGGATCGGTACATTGCGGGTCCGGTCGAGCGAGCGGATCTGGCTGCACAGCCGCAACGCGTCGAAATTTTCCAGCCCGAGCGAGACGATGACGAGATCGTAATTGCCCTCGGCGGCGCGAAATAACGCCTCGTTCGGATCGGTCTCGATCTCGACGGCCTGCTCGGTGGCGAGCGTCGAGGCGATGCGCTCGTAGGACGATGGCCGGTCGTCAACGATCAAGACGCGTCCGCCGCGGCCGGTATCGGCAACCGCTTCGCGCTCCGGCGACTCGATGCCGATCTCGTGCGAGGTCATCACCCGCATGCGCAGCTCATCGGTGACCATTTTGAGTCGAGCAAGCGAACGTACCCGCGCGATCAACGGCAGTTCAGCGATCGGCTTAGTCAGAAAGTCGTCGGCGCCGGCCTCCAGACCCCGCACCTTGTCGGAGGGCTGGTCGAGGGCGGTCACCATCACCACAGGAATATGATGCGTCGCCGGGCTGGTTTTCAGCCGCCGGCAGACTTCGAAGCCGTCCATGTCGGGCATCATCACGTCGAGAAGGACGAGATCGCATTCGGCGCGCTCGCAGATGGTCAGCGCCTCTTGCCCGCTCATCGCGGTAACGACGTCGAAATACTCTGCCGACAGCCGTGCTTCAAGCAGCCTCACGTTGGCCGGAACGTCGTCAACGACCAGAACACGCGCAGTCATTCTCTAGCCTTTACGGATTGCCAAGAAAGTGCCGGATGGTCTCGATGAATTTGCCGACCGAAATCGGTTTCGACAGATAAGCCTCGCAACCGCCTTCACGGATGCGCTCTTCGTCGCCCTTCATGGCAAAAGCAGTCACCGCCACGACCGGGATAGCGCGCAGATCCTGGTCATCCTTGAGCCATTTGGTGACCTCCAAACCGGAAACTTCCGGAAGCTGGATGTCCATCAGGATCAAATCCGGCCGATGTTTGCGCGCCAGATCGAGCGCCTCGATACCGTTGCGCGTCCCCACGGTGTCGTATCCGTGAGCCTCCAACAGATCGTGGAAGAGCTTCATATTGAGCTCGTTGTCCTCCACGATTAGGACGGTTTTGGCCATCCCTGGTCCCTCACTTGCCCCGACCCGCGAATGGATCGAACCTAACCGGGATTCATTACGGAAAGGCAAATGGAACCGCATGAAACAGGCATCGGGCGGAACCAGGAATGCGGCGGAAATGCTGGCAATTCAAGCGCTTGCGTTCCTCGCTGAGCAGCCGGAACAGCTTACTCGCTTCCTCGACATGGCCGGGATAGCCCCGGCGCAAATACGCACCGCCGCGCACGAGTCCGGCTTTCTCGCCGGGGTCCTCGAACATATGCTCGGCAATGAGAGTCTCCTGGTCGCCTTCGCCGACAGCGCCGGAATAGATCCGGCGGACATCGGGCGCGCCCGCAGCGCGCTCGGCCGAGGCGACTTCGGCCGAGGCGACTAATGGAGCGGATTTGACATTCGCTACCCGCCTGGCGGCAAACTCGCGAAGCGAATGTCAAATCCCAAAGCTCCACTAAGCCTTTATATTTGCTGGTGGTCCTTTTGATTCTGACATTCGCATGAGAAGCTGCCGACTACGGAAGCGAATGTTAGAATCGGACCACTAGTGGAGCGGATTTAACATTCGCTACCCACCTCGCGGCAGGCTCGTGAAGCGAATGTCAAATCCAAAGCTCCACTAAGACTCACTAGCATGGCGTAAACACGCCAAGATCGTTTGGAAATCGGTTGGGGTCGTCGGTTTCGCATGCCCAAAGCCATAACGGTGAGCAAGCGACGT
>DATKRE010000221.1:0-25690 GCA_035532335.1 Xanthobacteraceae bacterium
AGCTTCATCGGCTCGAGGATTTCCGGCAATGCGGCGCGGAATTTCCCCTCCATCACACTCAACACCGTTTCGTCGGGATGACGTAAATCGACGGTGAAGAACACGTCACCCGGGACGACGTTGCGGCTGTTCGGCTTGTTCTCGATCAGGCCGACCGTGCCAACGGCATTCGGCGCGTGCTCGCGGGCGATGGCGTCAATGCGCTCGATCATGCGGGCGGCGCCAAGGAGCGCGTTCTTGCGCAGCCGCATCGGCGTCGCGCCGGTGTGGGCCTCCTGGCCGGTAACCGTGACCTCATACCAGCGCATGCCTTGCACGCCCTGGACGACGCCGATCATGCGGTCTTCATCCTCGAGGATCGGGCCTTGCTCGATATGCAGTTCGAACATCGCGCCGAATTTGTGCGCACCGGCTTTTTCCTTGCCCTGATAGCCGATGCGCTTGAGTTCATCGCCGAACGTCTTGCCGTCGCGATCGGCCCGCGCATACGCGAATTCCGTCGTGAACACGCCGGCAAACACGCCCGACGCCAGCATGGCCGGCGCGTAACGCGAGCCTTCTTCATTGGTCCAGTTGACGATCTCGACCGGAGCGTTCGTCTCGTAACCGGTTTCGTGCAGTGTGCGCATGGCTTCGAGCGCGCCGAGCACGCCAAGCGCGCCATCGAACTTGCCGCCGGTCGGCTGGGTGTCGAGATGTGAGCCCATGGCGATCGGAGGAAGATCGTTGTTCTTGCCGCCCCGGCGCGCGAACATGTTGCCGACTTGATCGACCGTGACCGTGCAGCCGAATGCCTCGCAGCGCGCCTTGAACCAGTCGCGCACCTGCCGGTCGAGATCGGTGAGGGTCAGTCGGCAGATACCGCCCTTGGCGGTGGCGCCGATCTTCGCCGTCTCCATCAGCGTATCCCATAACCGCTGCGCGTCGATCTTTAGGTTTTGCACGAGTTTCTCCGGTTGCCGGCATCATAGCGACAAAAATGACGTTTGAACCTGCCCGCAGGCCAATGCGACAATCGCGATGGAACAGCGCGAAGTGGATGATGGCCATGCGCATTGCAACGGGAGGATTTTTGGCCGCCGCCTGTGTTTTGGTGGTGGCAGGGGCGCAAGCGCAAAGCCGGCCGCCGATGGCTAAGGAAACCGCGGCAATACAGGCCTGCGCGATAAAAAATCAGGACGATCCGGAAAAGGCGGGCCGGGAGTGCGTGTACAAGCTCGTCGCGGCTCCTTGCATTGACAAGTTCGGCACGACCGGGGCCGGCGACGGGCAGGTAGCGGATTGTTATCGTATCGAGGCTGCGGTCTGGGACGCGCTGCTCAACGAAAACTACAAGGCGCTTGTTGGCAGGCTCGATGCCGTGCAGGCCGCAAAGGCCCGCACCATGCAACGCGACTGGATCGCTTCTCGCGACAGCCCCTGCAACTTTATCTACGACAAAATCCAAGGCAGCATGGCAATACCAATGATTGCCGAGTGCGTTGCCAGCGAAACTGCGCGGCGCGCTATAAAGCTCAAGGTTTTCACCGGCTTTAGGGTAGCCGGTTCGTGTTCACGGCGTAATATCGGCGCGCGCGACGCCGCGCGGGGCGTTGACTTCGCGCCAGATGGCATTGGCGACATGCACCGCCGGGAACGGATCGCGCGGCACGTATGTGCCGGCGCCGGCAGTGGCGCGCAAATCGCCGTCAAGCCAGGTGACTTCGCCGCGCGACAGCGTCGCGCGCGGCACGCCGGTGCATTTGAATCCTTCGAACACGTTGTAATCGATCCGGCTGACTTGCTTTTTGGCCGAGATGGTTTTGGTGGCCATCGGGTCCCAGATCACGAGATCGGCGTCGGAGCCCGCCGCCACCGCGCCTTTCTTTGGAAAGATATTGAGGATGCGGGCGATGTTGGCGGACGTGACTGCGACGAACTCCTCTTTGGTCAACCGCCCAGTATTGACGCCTGCCGTCCATAACACCGGCATCCGATCCTCCAGACCGCCGGTGCCGTTCGGGATTTTGGTGAAGTCGCCGTGGCCGAGCCGTTTCTGCTCGGTGGTGAAGGCGCAATGGTCGGTGGCGACGACTTGCAGCGAGCCCGATTGCAAACCGGCCCACAAACTCGCCTGATGCTCCCTCGGCCGGAACGGCGGCGACATCACCCGACGTGCCGCGTAATCCCAATCCTTGTTGCGATATTCGTTCTCGTCGAGGACGAGATGCTGGATCAAGGGTTCGCCGAACACGCGCTTGCCGGCGGCGCGCGCCCGCGCGATCGCCTCATGCGCGTCGCGGCACGAGGTGTGGACGATGTAGACCGGACAACCCGCCATATCGGCGATCATGATCGCGCGGTTGGCGGCCTCGCCTTCGACAACGGGTGGACGCGAATAAGCGTGACCTTCCGGGCCGGTCACGCCGGTACCCAGATAATGCTGCTGCAAATGCCAAACCACATCGCCGTTTTCGGCATGAACGAGCGGCAGCGCGCCCAAACTCGCGCAGCGCTGAAACGAGTTATAGAGCTGGTCGTCGTTGACCATCAGCGCGCCCTTGTACGCCATGAAATGCTTGAACGTGTTGATGCCGTAGGTTTTGACGCAGGTTTCCATCTCATCGAACACCTGCCGGTCCCACCAGGTCACCGCCATGTGGAAGCCGTAGTCGCTTGCGGCGCCTTCTGCTTTCCTGCGCCAGTCCTGATAGGCGGCAAGTAGGGACTGGCCCGGATTGGGGATGCAGAAATCGACGACCATGGTGGTGCCGCCCGAAAGCGCGCCCTTGGTGCCCCATTCGAAATCGTCGGCCGACACGCTGCCCATGAACGCAAGTTCCAGATGGGTATGCGGATCGATGCCGCCGGGCATGACATAACAACCGCCGGCGTCAACGATTTCGGCGCCGACCGGCGCTTCGAGTTCCGCCCCGATTGCGGCGATCGCGCCGTCGCGGATCAATACGTCGGCGCGACGCGAGGCGTCGTGATTGACGACCGTGCCGCCGCGTATGAGCTTGGTCATCGTGGTGTCCTCACTGATCCCACCGCCCGGGCCCCGGAACCGCATTTTTGTCGGTTACGGCGGCTTCGTCAAAGTGTCCGTAAAATCGTGGACCGCAGCCCTCCGTGACGCCGCACACTGCCGTTGAGGCTCTTCACCGGCTTATGATCGCGCCAGGAGGCTGTTGTCATCGACTTGCCTATGGTCGCTGCTAGTATCCGGGCGCGATTGGTGAGACGAACCGTCGCTGTCACAGTGGCGAAATCAGCCCAGGGAGCCGACCATGAAAAAAAGTTTGATTTCACGTCGTATTGTCATTCCGGCGGTTTGCACGATTGCTTTGGCCGGCTGGGCCGTCGCTGCGCAAGCCGCGTCCGAATCCTTCAAAGTCGCGCTGACCGGTGCGCAACAGGTGCCTCCCGTTCAAACCTCGGCCAGCGGGACGGCGAACATGACCTACGATCCGGCGACGCGTGTTGTCACCTGGGATATCACCTACAGCGGCTTATCGGCTGCAGCGACGATGGCGCACTTCCACGGCCCGGCGGCTGCCGGGGCAAATGGTCCGGTAGCGGTTTGGTTGAGCCACAAAGGCAGCGCGGCCGACAGCCCGCTTAAGGGCGAAGCCACACTGACCCCCGAGCAGGCGGCGCAGTTCACCGCCGGGGAGTGGTACATCAACGTCCATACCGCGGCGCATCCGGCTGGCGAAATCCGCGGCCAGGTCGTGCCTCCGAAAGGTTGATCGGGACTGGTCGCGATCAGAGGTATTTTGCCAGCGCGGCGACGAACAGCGCGCTGACGGCAAGCAGGAAGCCGGCGCGGATGACACTCGCCATCCGCGGTTGCGCGATATCGGCCGGCATTCTCTTTTTCCCGGTGATCATGGGGGTGAGCAGGTTCTGCCCCTTGCCGACTGCGTATGCCAGGATGGTCAGGAGATGCAGGGCGATGGCGGCGAGCAATGCATCCCAGAGAATCCAGTGCAAAGCGGTAATCGCGTTGGCGACCGGCGCCGCCACGTGTTCGGTCAAAGGTCCTTGATCGACGACGTCGTTATCGACATAGAGCCCGCTCAGCGTCTCGCCGAGAAGGAAGGCGATGAAAAGGAGCACCATCAGGCCGCCCGCCGGATTGTGGCTGACCTGGTGGTCTGGCTCGCGGCGAAATAAGTGCGCGAGATGTTGCACAGCGGCGCGCGGCCGGGCGATAAAGCTGGCAAATCGTGTCGTGTCGCTGCCAAAGAATCCCCAGAGCAGGCGGAAAATGACCAACGTCAGCAACGCATCACCGCAGATGGCATGCGAATCCATCCAGTCGAGCCGCCACGTCAAATAGGCAGCCAGCACCAGCACGGCGGTCAGCCAATGGAAGGCTCGGGTGGGAATATCCCAGACGAGAATTTCGCGCTCTGAAGTCATTTGCGGTGGTGCAGGGTCAAAGGGGTACATAGCGAGGGAACTTCGACGATTCCGGCTTCGATTATTGCCCGATACCGCGCGTTACACGAGCACATAACGTTCACTAAGCCACAGGCCTAGTCGTCCAGTGACCTGTTTCGTGCCAATTCGGCCGACTAACCCATTGAATCCAAGGCGAATCAGCTATGCTTCGGACGCCTCGACCGGAGCAAGGCGCATGCTGCGCGTGCGATTGAAAGCGGACGGACGGTTGATGCAGGTGCTGCCCAACGGCGGCGAGCGTTTGATTTCTTTCGCCGATGGAAAGCTGCCCGCGGCGCATAGCACGACAACGGCTCAAGCGCTGCGAAGCCTCGACGCCGCCTATGCCCGCAACGTTCGCGGCAGCACCGGGCTGACGCAAACCGCGTTTGCCCAACAAATCGGTGTTCCGGTGGAAACAGTGCGCAACTGGGAGCAGGGCAAGCGGTCGCCGCGCGGGCCGGCCCGCGCGCTGCTCAAAGTCATCGAGCAGGCTCCGGCGGCGGCTTTTGCGGCGCTCGGCGGCAAGCCGCGATGACATTTGCCGCCCGCGGCATAGAATACCGACGTGACGATCGATACGGACAGTGTTCCAGTCGTTGAAGGCGGCGGCGAGCGGATACCGCTCGTGGGCCTCGGGACCTGGAATTTGCGCGGACGCGCCTGCGCGCGCGTCGTCGAGCAGGCTTTGCGGCTCGGCTACCGGCACATCGACACCGCGGAAATGTACGACAATGAGCGCGAGGTTGGTGAAGGCCTGCGCGCGTCGGGCATCAAGCGCGATGACGTGTTCATCACGACCAAGATCTGGCCGGCGCATTTCGCGCCGCCGGCGCTGGAGCGTGCGGTGCACGAATGCCTGGCGCGGCTGCGGCTGAGCGCTGTCGATCTCTTGCTGTTGCACTGGCCCAATCCGCAAATCCCGATCGAGGAAACGCTTGGCGCGCTCGTTAAGGTCAAGCGCGAGGGGCTGACGCGCGCCATCGGCGTGTCCAACTTCAACGTGACGCTGATCGAGGAGGCGGTACGCGTGAGCGAGGGGCTCGTCGTGTGTAACCAGGTCGAATGTCATCCGTTTCTCGATCAGTCGAAGGTGATAGCCGCCTGCCGGCGGCATGGCATGGCCGTTATCGCCTATAGCCCAATTGCGCAGGGCAAAGCCCGCAACGACGAGGTGCTGATGCGGATCGGCAAGGCGCATGGCAAAAGCGCCGCGCAAGTCTGCTTGCGGTTTCTCGTGCAGCAGCAGATCGCCGTCATCCCGCGCACGAGCAAAGTTGAACGGCTCGCCGAAAACGCGGCGATTTTCGATTTCACGCTCAGTGCGCAGGAAATGACCGAGATTTCCGGGCTGGCGCACCGCGACGGACGCCTGCTCGACTGGTCGTTTTCCGGCCAGCCGAAATGGGATTGAAGAACCGAGTTCTAGAACTCGACGTCCAGCTCTTCGAGTTCGTCGGGCTCGACTTTGGCGGCGGCAATCCATTTCTGCATCGGCGGCAGCGCCATGATGGTGCGGCAATATTGCGCCGAGACCGGATCGAGTGCCACGTCATAGGTCTGGAACCGCGAACAGACCGGCGCGTACATTGCGTCCGCCGAACAGGGATTTTCGCCGAACAGATAAGGGCCGCCGTATTTCTCGATGCACTCGCGCCAGATTGCGGTGACGCGCTCGATGTCGCCGCGCGCGCCGGCCCAGGACTTAAAGCCGGGAAAATGCGCCTTGAGTTCATCGGCAGCGCCGAGCGCAAGTTGGCAAATCCGGAATGCATCTCGCCGCAAATCGAGCGGCAATGCGCGCGCTGCGCCTTGTCGGTCGGCAACAGGCCGGCGTCGGGATTTTGCTCGTGCAGGTATTGGGCGATGGCGAGAGTATCCCAGACCTTGAGTCCGTCGTGAGTGAGGCACGGCACCAAAAACGACGGGGACAGCAGCAGCAATTCGGCGCGCGTGGACGGATCGTCGGTGCCGACATGCTGCTCGTCGAATTCGAGGCCGGCCATTTTGCAAAGCAACCAACCGCGCAGCGACCACGAGCCATAGTTCTTGCTGGCAATAGTCAGGATGGCTTTGGACATTCGCGCTTAAGCTCGCCGTGAAAATGGACACTGAATCAAGGCGTTGTTGATCAGCTGAGGAGCGCAGTCACAGCGGTGTGCGTACGGCTTCCGACGATCCCCAGCCTAGGCACTGTGCATGATGTTCACAATTATGTCGCAGTGCAACAAAAAATGCATTAGCATTTCAGTCTAGGGGGTCGAGGGTCTGTCGTCTGACGGACTGCGGCACCGGTGCGGGTAACGGATGCTGTACCTCGCCTATCAGACCCACTCCGAGATTATGGTCCCGGTTCGCGCTTGGGCGTCCGTTGCGGTGGCGGGAGGTGGTCAGCCGATCCTCGGCGACCATGCGGTCCTGCGCAATCTCACCGCCGCGTATGAGCTGATTTCGCGCGCTAGCCTGACGCATACACGCCCGCCCTTCGGTATCACATCGGTAACCGTCGGCAACCGCGAGGTCGAGGTGCGCGAAGAGGCGACGGCGCGCACGCCGTTCGGAACGCTGCTGCATTTCAAGAAGGATGTCGCGACCACGCAGCCGCGCGTACTTTTGGTCGCGCCGTTGTCCGGTCATTTCGCCACTTTGCTGCGTGCCACGGTGCGTACCATGCTACCCGAGCACGACGTCTTCATTACCGATTGGCACAACGCGCGCGACGTGCCGATCACCGCCGGCCGGTTCGGCGTCGATGAATATGTCGAGCACCTGATCAAGTTCCTGGAATTGATGGGGCAAGGCTCGCACGTGCTGGCGGTGTGCCAGCCCTGCGTCGCAGTGCTCACGGCCGTAGCGGTGATGGCGCGCAACGGCCATCCGGCGCAGCCGCGATCAATGACGCTGATGGCTGGTCCGATCGACTGCCGCGTCAATCCGACCAAGGTCAACAAGCTCGCCAACAAGCGGTCGATCGGCTGGTTCGAACGCATGCTCACCGCCTCAGTGCCGATGGGCTATCCCGGCGCGTTCCGCCATGTCTACCCGGGTTTCGTGCAGCTCGCCGCCTTCCTGAGCATGAACATCGAGCGGCACGTGAAGGCGCACAAGGATCTGTACGAGCACCTTGCAAACGGCGACAAGGAGAAGGCAGCGGTGACCAAAGCCTTCTACGATGAATATTTCGCCGTGCTCGACCTGACGGCCGAGTTCTATCTTGAGACGGTGCGACACATCTTCAAGGAATACGCGCTGCCGCTCGGAAAGCTCAAATGGCGCGGCGAGACCGTCGATCCGACCGCGATCCGGCGCACCATGCTGCTCACCGTTGAAGGCGAGCGCGACGACATTTGCGCCGTCGGCCAGACCGTCGCCGCGCACGATCTGTGTAGTAAGCTGCGCCCGTACATGAAACGCCACCACATGCAGGCCGGCGTTGGCCACTACGGGGTGTTCTCCGGTAAGCGCTGGGAGAACCAAGTCTACCCGATCGTCAAGAACGTGATCCTGTCGAGCGATTAGCGGCGGCAACGACTGGCATCCTCGGGTGCCTGTCGCCGAAAGACGATTATATTGATCTTCAGTGCGTTACCGGGACGACAATGAAGACGACGCTGAATTTTCTCGTACCGTGGCGCCTTTTGATCTTTGCGCTGCTTGGGCCGCCCATCGGTCTGTGCTTTGCGATGTGGGTCCTGCTCCCGGTCTTCGAGCTAGCCGTCGGTGGGCGACCTTTGTTCGACTGGCATCAAATCGTTCTGGTGCCGCTGTCTTATCTGCTCGGCCTCGTTCCGGCGTGTGTCGTTGCTGTGTTCGATGCTTTTCTCGCCGGAAGGCATTTCAGCTACCGTCCACTGTGGGCCGCGCTGTTCGGTTTTGCGGCGAGTTTCCTCCCGCTTCTATCCTCACTCACGGCCGGGTTTGTCCACGGCCCGATCATTTTGCTGTTCGGATTGGTCGGCGCGGCACCTGCGGCCTTGTGCTCATGGCTCGCGGGGCGACGGACCGCGCCGCAACCGTTGCTTTGAGTGCTACCGCATCGCCGCGGCGATGTTGCCGCCGTCGACTGTGGTGACGTCGGCGGTGGTTTTGAGCGCCAGGGCCTGATGCAGGAACGCCTGCGCGACGTCGTCGGCGGTGACTTCACGGCGGAGCAGATTGCCGCTCATGTACTCCTTCGCCGACACGCCGCGCGCCTTGGCGCGCTCTTCGATAAAGGTCTCGGTCAACAAACCGGACCGGATGCGGTCGGCGTTGACGGCGTTGGCGCGGATGCCGTCGGCGCCGTAATCGAGCGCATATTGGCGCATCAAGGCGAGTAACGCCGCCTTCGGCACGCCGTAAGGACCGAAATCCGGCCCGGGATTGACGGACTGTTTGGAGACGTTGAACAGGAGACAACCGCCGGTCCTTTGCGCCAGCATGATCTTGACCGCCGCCTGCGCGACGCGCTGGTGGCCGTAGAAATTCAGCTCGAAGCTGTCGCGCAAAATCTTCTCGTCGACTTCGCCGATGCGCCCCTGCCAGGCGGCGCCGGCATTCGACACCGCGATGTCGACGCCGCCGAAGTGCTCTGCGATCTTGCCGAAGGCTGCGTCCACCGAGGCCACATCGGTGACGTCACATTCGAGGGCAAGGGCGGTCGGGCCGAGCGATTGGGCCGTCTCGCGCGCCGCAGCCACATTCACGTCCAGCAGGGCGATTTCGGCCCCGGCGGCGCTAAAGGCTGTTGCCGTCGCCGCGCCGATGGCGCCGGCGGCGCCGGTAATCGCGGCGATCTGGCCGGCGAGCGGCGGCTCCTTGCGCGCGCCGAGCTTGGCCTGTTCAAGCGGCCAATACTCGACGTCGAACATTTCTGCCTCGGAAATCGTCTCGAACGTACCGATTGCTTCGGCGTCAGCGATCCCGGCCATCCATTGCTCGGCGATGTCTGCGGTAATAACCGCGTCTTGTTTGGTGCGACCGAGGCCGAACAGGCCGAGACCGGGAACCAGGACGACGCGGGGCAGGGGATCGAGCTCTCGCTTGCCGCCGCCGACGCGCTTGTCGTTTCGCTCGAAGTAATCTCGATAATGTTCGACAAAAGATTTGACGGCTTCTCGGCTCGCCCCGGCGAAATCCTCGAGCTTGCCTTTGTCGGCGTGCGGCAAGACCAGCGGCCAATTTTTGGTGCGGATGGTGTGGTCCGGCGTAATGACGCCGCCCCGATGCAGCCGAGCCAAATCGGACTGCAAGAGACTCAATACCGTCTGGTTGCCGCGAAATTCGAGCACGAGCCGCCGCCAGGCACCCTCGGTGCGCTCGTCTTTCTGGCTGCACGCGCCACGTATGATGGGTGCCACGGTGGCGATCGGTCCGGGTTCCCGCCACAGTGTCGCTATGACGCGAGCCTTCCTGTTTTTCGCAATAAACTCTTCAGCGAGCGTGACCATCGCGACCATGCGTTCGTAAGCTTCGCGCGCTGTTTCGCCGAATGTGATGATGCCGTGCTTGCCGAGGATCAGTCCGTCACTTGGCTTGGTTCGCTCGAACACCTCGATCGCTGTCTTGGCGAGGCCGAAGCCCGGCATCAGATAGGGCACGTAGGCCAGGCGCCGGCCGAACACCTCGGCGCATTTTTTCTCGCCATCGGGTTGGTCGATGACGCTCAACACCGCGGTGGCATGCGTATGATCGACAAATTTGTGCGGTAGGAAGGCATGCAGCATGATCTCGACGGACGGATTTGGCGCCGCGGGATCGATGAGATTGGCGCGCTCGATGGCGACGAGTTCTTGGTCGCCGATGTCATCGAGTGCACGCAGCCGCCGCAATGCGTCGAGCTTGACGGCTGGCAAGCCCGCGGGCCCGATCGCCGCCATGTCGGCGCCGGAGGCTTTTATGCGCAGGACGTCGAGCTTTTGGCCTAGGTGATCGATCTGCGTCTTTAATGACGTGTTGCCGCCGCCATGCAGGACGAGCGCCGGATCGCGGCCAAGAAGGTGGGTCGTATAAATCCGCAATGCAAAATCGCGGTCGACGCCGGATTTGACGCCGTGCGCGACAAAATTCTCGACGTCACGGTCGACCCAGCCGCTTTTCATCGGACTATGGCCCGGAAAACTGGAAGCCGGCTATCCGCCCGGGTCATGCCCGATGCAATTGGCGGCTGTTTCGTCAGCCGCCAGCAAAGCGCCGCGACCACCATCCGCTCCGCCGTGGCTTGTCGGTCTGCTCGCTTTCGCCAACCTCGGTAATGACCGGCTGCGAGGTAGGGGCCGATGGCTGCGGCGGCTGCGCCGACGACACCGCTTCGGCATCGTTCGGCGCGATCGGCACCCGCTCGCGCACCGTCGAGCGCCGTCGGGGCTCCGGTCGGATGGTCGGTGGTTCGGCCGGGGCGGGCGGCGCAGCGGCGAACGGCGGTGCGGCATCGAGATCCGCAACCGCTTCGCGCGAACTCGGCTCGGTTGTCCGGGGTGCCGTCAGTTCCTGCGCGGTCGCCTGTGGTTGCTCCGAGTCAAAGCCGTCACCTTGATGGGCCGGCGATCCAGCATCGTGCTCCCGATCCTGCCGATTGCGGCGGCCGCCGCGGCGGCCGCGCCGCCGGCGTCGTCGGCCGTCACTATCGTGGTGCGGCGGCTCGTTGCTGTCGGTGATGACCGTCTCGCCGGCTTCTTCAGCGAGATCGTCCCTGGACATGTCGCCAAACGCCTGCACCGGCTGCTCGCCGCCGGCTTCCGTCGGCGCGTCGTCTGGCGCATGTTGCGCATGGGGCTCGCCCGCACCGCCGCGGCGGCCGCGACGGCCGCGACGGCGCCGGCGGCGTCCGCCGCCTTCGCCAGATGCGTCGTCCGGCTGCGCGTCGGGTGTTGCGCTCTCCTCGGTTCCTTCGGCTTCCTTAGCTTCCTCGGCTTCGGCCTCGATCGCGATCGCTTCCTCAAGGTCGTCTTCTTCTTCGAGTGGTGCGGCGCGCGCCTCGGTTTGTTCGGCAAGCGCTTTGGCGGCCTCGATGGTGTGCACCTGCTCGCCGCGATCGATCGCGAAAGTTTGCGGCGCGGCCAGCGTCGCGTCGGAGCTAATAGTGATCAGGATGGCGAAGCGCTCCTCCAGAGCCCGCAGATGCGCGCGCTTCTGGTTGAGCACGTAAAGCGCCACGTCCGGCCGGGTGCGGACAATGAGGCTGTGGGTGGCGCTTTTCATTAATTGATCTTCCAGCGCACGCAGCACCTGCAGTGCCAGCGACGACACCGAGCGAACGTGACCGCTGCCGCCGCAATACGGACATTTTTCCGTCGAGCTCTCCAGCACGCTGGTGCGGATGCGCTGACGCGACATCTCCAGCAGGCCGAAGTGCGAAATACGTCCGACTTGGATACGAGCCCGATCTTGTTTGAGCGCTTCTTTCATCCGGCGTTCGACCGACCGGTTGTTGCGCGTCTCGTCCATGTCGATGAAGTCGATAACGATCAATCCCGCGAGATCGCGCAGGCGAAGCTGCCGGGCGACTTCGTCCGCCGCTTCCATATTGGTCTTGAGCGCAGTGTCCTCGATGTGATGCTCGCGCGTCGCGCGGCCGGAGTTCACGTCGATCGCCACCAGGGCTTCGGTCTGGTTGAGCACGATGTAGCCGCCCGAACGCAACTGTACGGTGGGCGAGAACATTCCGTCGAGCTGGCTCTCAACGCCATGACGCGATAACAGCGGCTGGGTCTCGGCGTAGAGTTTTACATTCTTCGCATGGCTCGGCATGAGCATGCGCATGAAATCTTTGGCCTCGTGATACGAGTCGGGACCGGCGACAACGATCTCGTCGATGTCCTTGTTGTAGAGGTCGCGGATCGAACGCTTGACCAGCGAACCTTCCTCGTAAACGAGCTTGGGCGCGGTGGATTTGAGCGTCAGATCGCGGACGGTTTCCCATACCCGAAGCAGGTATTCGAAGTCGCGCTTGATTTCAGTCTTGGTGCGGCTCGCGCCGGCGGTGCGCACGATCACGCCCATTCCTTCCGGCACCTCCAGTTCCTGAGCGATCTCCTTGAGCCGTGAACGGTCTTCGCCGCTGGTGATCTTGCGGCTGATGCCGCCGCCGCGCGCGGTATTCGGCATCAGGACCGAATAGCGGCCGGCGAGCGAGAGATAGGTGGTGAGCGCCGCGCCTTTGGTGCCGCGTTCCTCCTTGACCACCTGCACCAGCATGACTTGGCGCCGTTTGATGACTTCCTGAATCTTGTATTGGCGGCGATAGCGCGGCGCGCGATCGGGAACTTCCTCAAGCGCGTCGTTGCCGCCGACCGATTCAACAATCTCTTCGGCTTCGTCGTCGCCGTTTCTCGCCGAAGTGTCGCCGGCAGCAGTCTCAATGGCGGTGCCCTCGTGGATGTCCGTGGGCCTTGGCTCGCTTGCTTCGTGTTCGATCGGATCGTGTTCCCGCGCGTCGGCCGCGGTGTCCGACATTTCCGCTTCCGAAGGCTCGGAGGTCGTCGATTCAAATTCTGCCGCTTGCGCGCTTGCCTCGGGGTCGGCCGAAATCGCCGGCGCCGGTTCGGCCTCAAGTTGCGACTCGAGCGGAGTCGGCGCCTCGGCCTCGCCCGTCGCGTCGTCACCCGCAGGCGCTTCGCCGGTCTCCGGGGAGTGAGCCGGTTCGCTGTGCACGGCGTCGTCGTCGCGCCGCGCGGCGGAGGACCGGCCGCGACCGCGATGCCGATGCGATCGGCGGTCCGCCTCGTCTTCGGCCGCCCGTTGGGCGCGGCCTTCCTCGTCGATCAGCGCCTGACGATCGGCGACCGGGATTTGATAGTAATCGGGATGGATTTCGCTGAACGCCAAAAAGCCGTGGCGATTGCCGCCGTATTCGATAAAGGCGGCTTGCAGCGACGGCTCAACGCGCGTCACTTTCGCGAGATAGATGTTGCCTCTTAGTTGCTTGCGTTGCGCGGATTCAAAGTCAAATTCCTCGACGCGATTGCCGCGCAGAACGACCACCCGGGTTTCCTCCGGATGTGTCGCGTCGATAAGCATTTTGTTGGCCATTGGTATTTCTCGTATAGGCGCGCGCGCCGCGCATTCCGCGCCGTAGCGGCGGAAGACGGTGGGACGCTCCTTGTTCGGTGAAGAAAACGGATCGGAAACTCTGGCCGCGACGAACAGCTCTCATTCCGCCGGATGGCGCGCGTTGCATGAACGCCGTCGTCCGGAACCGATCGAACCTGTCGGGCCTCTAACATGAACTCCAAACCGCGGTGGACGGCGGCGAAACGCCGCCGTGATTAGTCTGACTACTGGCGGTATCGGCGGCGCCGCTTCGGAGGCATTTCCATCGCCCCATCCACGCGCGTCGCTCGTCGGCCCCGGCTGCCCTACTCCTTTGAGGGTATCGGCGTTCGCTGGTCGTCCGCGTCGCGCTTCTCGGCGCCGCAGCGGATCGAAAGCGTCGTCCACCTTCCGCTCTCGCATTCGAGAGCCATCGTGGCGGACGTGCCGGATGCCCTGACGGGACACAACCGGAACCTTTGGCCGTCAGTCCTATCTTCATAAGGCCGCGGACACGGAATTGGCAAGCCGACTATGAAATCGGCCGCTGAACCCGGTCGCCGGGGCGGGCCGCAGGCCGCACCCGCACACCGGTATGGAGGTGGCTAAGTTTCGGTTAACCACGCGTGCCTAATGGAGTAAGAGGGGCGCGGGGGCTGGAAAAACCGATGGCGATCCGGACGGCTAGCTGGGTTTTCCTCGGGTTGCTTATCGCCGTGGCTGCTTCAGCCGCGGAACGGCCTGCCGGCCCGCCGGCTGCCGCCGATTCGGTTCCGGTCGCGACCGGCGCTCGGCTTGGCGGCGATGAGTCGCAAACCCGCTTCATCATGGATTTCACCCGAAAGATCGATCTGCGGGCGTTTACGCTCGCCGATCCCTACCGGGTTGTCGTCGACCTTCCGGAGGTGACGTTTCAGTTGCCGGCAAAAACCGGCGAAAGCGGCCGCGGCCTGATCAAGGCGTTCCGCTACGGGTTGGTTATGCAGAGTGGCTCCCGAATCGTGTTCGATCTCACCAAGCCGGCCCGCGTCGAAAAGGCGTTTGTGGTGGACGCCGCCGATGGCGCGCCGGCACGTCTGGTGCTCGATTTAGTTGCCACCGATCGCGAAAGTTTTCTGCGCCGAAGTGCGGCCGAGGCCGCAGCCGGCCGCGCCGGTATGCCGCGGGCGAGTGGCGGTGCGGCCAAGGGTGGCGATCCGCGTCCGCTCGTCGTCCTCGATCCCGGCCACGGTGGCATCGATACCGGCACCAAAGGACCGCACGGCGAGGAGGAAAAGGACATCGTGCTCGATTTCGCCCAGCGGCTGCGTGAGCGCATCGAAAAGGCCGGAAAATACCGGGTGCTGATGACGCGCAGCGACGATACGTTCGTGCCGCTGGCCGACCGCGTGCGGATTGCGCGAGACGCCGGGGCTGCGCTGTTTGTTTCGATTCACGCCGATTCGCTGCCGCATGGCGAGGGCGACGCGCGCGGCGCCAGCATTTACACGCTCTCCGAAACCGCGACCGATTCCGAGGCCGCTCGGCTGGCCGATAAAGAAAACCGCGCCGACGTTATTGCCGGCGTCGATCTCAAATCCGAACCGGACGACGTTGCCGGCATCCTCATCGATCTCGCCGAGCGGGAGACCAAAAGCTACTCGGTGCAGTTTGCGCTTAAATTGGCCGGTGAGATGAAAACAGCGACGCGGTTGCATAAGACGCCATTGAAGTCGGCCGGTTTCCGCGTTCTGCGGGCGCCCGACGTGCCTTCGGTGCTGGTCGAACTCGGCTACGTCTCCAATCGGGACGACTTGCAATCGCTTTTATCGGAACCCTGGCGCAACCATACGGCGGACGCGATGGCGCAAGCGATCGATTCCTATCTCGCCGGTCATGCGGTTGGTGCCCGCGCCGGCGCGAATTAGCGGCCGGAAGCGGCGCCCGGCGGCCTCAGTTTGAACAAAAACCGGAGCGACGACGACATAATGTGGACCGGGGTCTCCAGGAAACTGCAATCGGTGGCGTCGTGGCTGATTTCCGGTGCGTCGCCAAGCGTTGAGCGGCCGGGTGCGCGTGCCGCCGGCGACGGACGTTCTCCATGAAAATGTTGTTGCGGTTTTTGGGGTTTCTGTTCGCGGCGGGAACGATTGTGTTCATCGTTGGCGTGGCCGGGGTCGCGGCGGTGATCTGGCATTTTTCCAAGGACCTGCCCGACTATTCGCAGTTGAAGAATTACGAACCGCCGGTGATGACGCGCGTGCATGCCGCCGACGGATCGCTACTGGCCGAATATGCCGACGAGCGGCGCCTCTATTTGCCGATCCAGGCGGTTCCAAAGCTGGTCATCAATGCGTTCATCGCCGCCGAAGACAAAAGCTTCTATCAGCATCCCGGCATCGACATTTCCGGCATCGCGCGCGCCGCTTTGCTGTATGTGGAAAATTTCGGCGGCAGCCGCCGGCCGCAGGGCGCTTCGACGATCACCCAGCAGGTGGCGAAGAACTTCCTTCTAACCAATGAAGTTTCGATCGCCCGCAAGATCAAGGAAGCGCTGCTGGCGCTGCGCATCGAGCGCGCGTATTCGAAAGATAAAATCCTTGAGCTCTATCTCAACCAGATTTATCTGGGGCTGGGTGCCTACGGCGTCGCCGCCGCCTCGCTCCTTTATTTCGACAAGTCGGTGCATGAACTGACCGTCGCCGAGGCAGCTTATCTGGCCGCGCTGCCGAAGGGCCCGAACAATTACAATCCGTTCCGCCGCCGCGAAGAAGCGATCGCGCGAAGGAACTACGTTCTCGACCGCATGGTCGAGGACGGGTTTATCACCGCCGATGCGGGCAACAAGGCCAGGAAAGAACCGCTCAACATCGCCGTGCGCCCGACCGGCGCCCGCACCTTCGAGGCCGAATATTTCGCCGAAGAGGTGCGCCGTTACATCTTTGAGAATTACGGAGAGAAGAAGTTGTACGAGGGCGGCTTGTCCGTGCGCACCACACTCGATCCGAAGCTGCAGGTGCTCGCGCGCAAGGCAATGGTCAACGGACTGGTCAACTTCGACGAAACTCAAGGGTGGCGCGGGCCCGTCGGGCGGATCGATACCGCCGGCGACTGGGGTGTCGCGCTGGCGGAAGTGAAATCCCTGGCCGATGTCGATCCATGGCGGCTCGCCGTGGTGCTCGATGTCAATGACCAGTCGGCGCGCATCGGCTTGCAGCCGCCGCGCGATCAGGGCGGCAACATCGTCAAGGCGCGCGAGATCGGCATCCTCCCGCTTGAGGGAGTCAAATGGGCGAAGCCGGCCGGCGGCCCGAGCAAGCCGATACAGCGTGTGACCCAGGTGCTTTCGTCCGGCGACGTCGTCTACGTCGAGCCGGCGAAGGAGCAGGGCCAATTCCAGTTGCGCCAGGTGCCTGAGCTTTCCGGCGCCATGGTCGTCATGGACCCGCACACCGGACGGGTATTGGCGATGGTGGGCGGCTTTTCCTACGATCAAAGTCAGTTCAACCGCGCCACGCAAGCGCTACGCCAGCCAGGCTCGTCCTTCAAACCGATCGTTTACGCCGCCGCGATCGACAACGGTTACACGCCGTCGACCATCGAGCTCGACGCCCCGCTCGAAATCGACACCGGTCCGGGCGGTGGTGGCGTGTGGAAGCCGGAAAACTACGGCGGCAAATTCTACGGACCCTCGACGTTACGTTTCGGTCTCGAAATGTCGCGTAACGTGATGACGGTGCGGCTCGCCCAGGACATCGGCATGCCGTTGATCGCGGAATATGCCAAACGATTTGGCGTCTACGACAATCTGCCGCCGTACCTCTCCTACGCGCTTGGCGCCGGCGAAACCACCGTGCTGCGCATGGTCACCGCCTATTCGATGCTCGACAATGGCGGGCGACGGGTGAAACCGACGCTGATCGATCGCATTCAGGACCGGTACGGTCACACGATCTACAAACACGATCAGCGCGAGTGCATCGGCTGCGATGCCGATACCTGGCAAAATCAACCGGAACCGAAGTTGATCGATCACCGCGAGCTGGTGATCGATCCGATGACCGCCTATCAAATCACCTCGATGATGGAAGGCGTCGTCCAGCGCGGCACCGCTACCGTTTTGCGCGACGTGGGCAAGCCGATCGCCGGTAAGACCGGCACCACCAACGAAGAGAAGGATGTGTGGTTCATCGGCTATTCGCCCGACATCGTCTGCGGCGTCTACATGGGTTACGATAAGCCGCGCCATATCGCGCGGCTGGCGACGGGTGGCCACTTGGCGGCGCCGGTCGTGCGCGATTTCCTCAAGCTGGCACTCGCCGACAAGCCGCCGATACCGTTTCCCGTGCCGCCCGGCATCAAGCTGATCCGGGTCGATTCCAAGACCGGCGTGCGCGCCGCACCCGGCGATACGCACGTGATCCTGGAAGCGTTCAAGCCCGGTACCGCGCCGCCCGACAACAACTCCGGCCTCGGCGCTGAGGCCGGCATTGGTGGCAGCGCCGGGCAGATGTCGATTTCGCCGGATTCCGCGGCCGGCGCGGTACGAACCGGTACCGGCGGCCTATACTAATCCCGCCGGCGCGTTGCGCCGCGCGCCCTAAACCATTACATCGCTCACCATTATGCGCGCTGAAATCGAGAACATCGTCGCCGACATCAAGCAGTCCGCCGGACTGCTGAGGAGGCATCTTTGACGTCGACAAGGCGCGCGCGCGGCTTGCTGAGTTGAATCAGCAGGCCGAAGACACCAATCTTTGGAACGATCCGCAGCGCGCCAGCCGCGTGATGCAGGAGCGCAACGCGCTTGACGATCAGCTCAACGCGCTTTCGCGCATCGACCAGGAGCTCGAAGATCAGCTTATGCTGATCGAGCTTGGCGAGACCGAGAACGACCAGAACACGATCGCCGAAGCCGAGATCGCGCTACGCAAACTTAAGGTCGACGTTGCGCGCCGCGAGCTGGAAGCGCTTTTGTCCGGCGAGGCCGACGCAAACGACGCCTATCTCGAGGTGCATGCCGGCGCCGGTGGCACCGAAAGTCAGGATTGGGCCTCGATGCTGCTGCGCATGTATGTGCGATGGGCCGAGCAACACCGCTTCAAGGTCGAATATGTCGAAGAGACGCAAGGTGAAGAGGCGGGCATCAAGTCCGCCACCATCGAGGTCAAGGGCCGTAACGCCTATGGCTGGCTGAAGACCGAAAATGGCGTTCACCGGTTAGTGCGTATTTCTCCCTTCGACGCCAACGCGCGCCGCCACACGTCCTTCGCCAGCGTCACCGTCTACCCGGTGGTCGACGATCGCATCAATATCGACATCAAGGAATCGGACGTGCGCGTCGATACCATGCGCGCGGGCGGCGCCGGCGGCCAGCACGTCAACAAGACCGAATCGGCGATCCGGCTGACGCACATACCGACCAATATCGTCGTGGTGTGTCAGGACGATCGTTCGCAGCATCGCAATCGCTCGCGCGCCTGGCAGATGCTCCGCGCCAAGATGTATGAGGCGGAGCTCAAGAAACGCGAAGCAAAGGCGGCCGCAGATCAGGCCGCCAAGGCCGATATCGGTTGGGGTCACCAGATTCGTTCTTACGTGTTGCAGCCGTACCAGATGGTGAAGGATTTGCGGACCGGCGTGTCGACCTCGAATACCGGCGGCGTGCTCGACGGTGACGTCGATCAGTTCATGGAAGCAGCGCTGGCGCAAAAGGCGTTCGGCGTCGAGGTCAAGAACATCGAAGACGTCGAATAAGTTCCGGCCTTAATCCGCGTAGCGGTAGGCACCTCCGGCATCGAGCGCGCGCCGATAGGCCGGCCGTGCGTGGATGCGCGCGAGAAAATCCATCAGCTTCGGCCGGCTGTGATCGAGCCCGGCGCGGTGGCGAGCGGCTTCCAGCGGAAAGCTCAACATGGCGTCGGCAGCGGAGAATTGCTCGCCGAGGAACCATGGCTTGCCGCTCAATTCGTTTTCCAGATAATTGAGATGCAGCTTGAGTTGCGATTTGACGAACGGCAGCGCCGGACGGCCCAACAGCCCGAGTCGGTCGACAATCAGCTTGAGCAACAGCGGCGGCATCAACGAGCCCTCCGCATAGTGCAGCCAGTATTTGTATTGCCAATAAAGATCGGCATCGCGTGCCGGCGCCAAAGCCGGGCCGTAACGATCGACCAGATATTCGACGATCAGTCCGGTCTCGGCGAATGTTTTGCCGTCATCCTCGATCACCGGCGATTTGCCGAGCGGGTGGACCCGCCGCAATTCTGCCGGCGCCAGCATATTCTTGCCGCGCTGGTAACGGACGACTTCGTAGGGCGTCCCCATTTCCTCGAGCAGCCACAAGACGCGCTGGCTGCGCGAATTGTTCAGATGATGAACCTTGACCATGACGGCGCGAATGTACGAAGCGAGCGGCCTAAAAGCGAGCCGGCGGTGGGCTTTTCGGACCTTATCCGCCGTCGAGATGGGCGCCGGCGTTGAGGAACCGCTGCGGATCGACAGCTTCGCCGTCGATCCGTGTTTCGTAATGCAGATGCGGGCCGGTGGAGCGGCCAGTCGAACCCATGCGGCCGACGACCTGACCGATGCGGACCGCGTCGCCGACACTCACGTCGATCTGCGAGAGGTGCCCGTAACGGGTCGCCAGTCCGTTGCCGTGATCGATCTCCACCATCTTGCCATAGCCGCCGCTCCAGCTGGCATTGGTCACGGTGCCGGCTGCGGTCGCATGCACCGCCTCACCCGTTTCGCCGCGGAGATCCAGGCCAGTGTGCATCGCGGCAATGTGGAGAAACGGATCCACGCGCACACCGAAGGTGGAGCTCACTTCGAGTTCGCCGGTGATCGGCTTGCGTACCGGCACAAAAACCAGGCTGCGGCTGAGCAGTTCGGCCTGCGCGCGTGCGACATTCACGCGGGTGAGCGTGCGTGCAAAGTTGTTGCCTTCACCCGGTAACTTGACCGGGACGAAAGGACCGCCGGAGCCGCCGACGGGCGCCTCGATCTTAAGCCCGAGTTCCGCCAATACGCCTCGCAGCTTGCGTGCTTTGCCTTCGTAGCGTTCCTGCATCGCCGCCAGCGCGGTGGCCTGACGGCGATCAACGCGATCGAGCGAAGTTTCGATCCGCGAAAGCTTGGTGCTGACATCGCCGCTTTTACCAAGCGAGGAGCGCCGATCACGCGCTTGCGGCACCGTCAATGCTTCGGCGCCCGGCCGCGAACTGCGCAGCGATCCAGTTGGCGTATCGATGCCGCCCAGCGCCGTGGCGCGCGACTCCAGCGTCGCCTGACGGCGCACCAAATCGTCGAGTTTCTGTTCGAACTGCTCCTGGTCGAGCAATTGCCTGCTGGTTGTCCGGTCGATCCGGGCACGCAATTCTGCGATCCGATCCTCGTACGCGTATTGCTGCTCGGCCTGGCGGGCAATCAGCCCCTTGAGAAGATCGTCGCGGAAGGCAAAATAGGTCGCGGTCGTTACCGACCAGCCGGCCATGATGACGACGGTGCCGACCGCAATCCAGAATGCGACCGGTCCAAGCCGGATCTGCCGTCCCGCATGAGCGATCGTATAGCCCGCGCCGGCAGGCTCACGGCTTTCGTCGCGTGGGATCGGTTCGATATGCGCGCCATAGCGCGCCATCTGCCGCCGCTCCGCCGCTCTCCAGCCCGACATCGACGCTCCCCGCCCGGGCCGGTCTCGGCCGCATAACAAGCGGATTTGAGCGGGGTATGGTTAATTTTATGGAAATTACCGCTGACATTTTGCGGTAATGGGTAAATGTTTCGGCAACTTAGGGGCTGTCGGGATTTCGGAATTCAAAGCGCCTTGGCCGCTGCTAAAACCTCGTCGGCGTGTCCGGCGACCGAGACTTTCGGCCAGACCTGGGCAATGCGTTGGTCGGCACCGATCAGGAAAGTCGTTCGCGCGATGCCCAAGAACTTCCGCCCATACATCGATTTTTCCTGCCACACCCCGTACGCTTCAAGCATCTTGCGTTTTTCGTCGGAGCCGAGCGCGATGGAAAGCTTGTGTTTCGTCTTGAACTTGTCTTGCGCCGCTACCGGATCGGCAGAAACGCCAAGAATTTCGGTGTCCGCTTTGCCGAAAGCGCCCTTTAGCCGGGAAAAATCCATCGCCTCCTTGGTGCAGCCGGGAGTGTCCGCACGCGGATAAAAAAACAGCACCAGGTTCTTGCCGGCGAAGTCGGCAAGCGAGACCGCGCCACCGCCGTCGCGGGCAAGCGTGAATGCGGGCGCTTTCGTGCCGACATCGAGTTTACGAGCCATATGCCTTCCTTTCGACGCTTTCGGAGGTTCATTTCGACGAAGATTACGCTCATGCGCGGGAGGGGTCGACGTTGCTGGCCTCAATGGTTCCGTAGGCTGGCGTGATTGGTGGGGAATCTCCTAAACTACGCTCGCGGTGCAGGTAAGATTTTCCGCTCGAAATCACGCTGGAACCAAAGTCGCGACGGACGAGGGGACGCCCCAGCGGCATGACCAACCAGCACAGGCAGCGTGCGGTGTCTCCACGATGGCGATCGATCGTTCCGCTGCGTCGGCCCGCCCGCGCACCTTTAGCAAAAGACCCGGGTCGGCGAGGTCGCGATTCTCACGTTCTCCGTCGTATTGGCGAGTTCTTTAGCCGCCATCGCCGGTGGATCGAGCGCACAGTCATCGGCTTGAGTGTGCTCGCCGGTGTCGTCGTGCTTGCCGTTGGCGCGCTGTTGTGGCGGCTCTCCGCCGGGCCGATTCAACTCGACATCGTGACCCCGTGGCTTGCCTCGGCGATTGAAGAAAATTTTGGCAGCAACCGCCACGTCGAGGTCGGTGGGACCCAGATCGAGCGAACGGCGACGGGGGCCGCCGTGCGCATCCGTGACATCGTGGTGCGCGACGCCGACGGCACCATTGTCGCAAGCGCACCCAAAGCCGAGGTCCGCGTCTCCGGCCTGAGCCTGCTGAGCGGCCACCTGCGCGCCGAGAGCCTCAATCTGGTCGGCGCCGAGATGGCGGTTCGCATCGAGCCGGACGGCCGCGTCACCGTCTTCGCCGGGGCCGACAAACACCCGATCGCCACCGCGGCGGTGCCGATGACCGCCGCGGCGGCGCTGCTTCGCTCGGCGCAGGAGAAAAAGCAGGTTTCCGGTCAACCTGCCTCGGCCACGGCACCACGCCCAGCCGCCGCGGAAAGTGCACAGACGACGCGGCGTGCCCGCGACCTGTTCGCTTCGCTGCTGTCCTGGATCGACGGCATCGGCGAAACCGGTCTCGACGGTCACGATCTGGGCGAACTCGGATTGAAAAACGGCAACCTGACGGTCGATGACCAGCGTACCGGGAAGCACTGGACGTTCCACGATATCAGCTTGAGCGTCGAACGAACGCACGGTGGTGTCGAAATAACCGTCGGCTCCGACAATCCCGAGCGACCGTGGGGACTTACCGCCGCAGTCACGCCGACCCATCAAGGCTTCCGCAAAATTCAGCTCGAAGCGCGCCGCGTCTCGCCGAGCGACCTGCTGTTGGCGTTCCGCGTCGGCGACGGCGGCTTGCAGATCGACACGCCGTTGTCCGCAAGCTTGAGCGGCGAGATCGGTCCCGACGGACTGCCGCAATCATTGACCGGCCGAATAGTCGCCGACGCCGGCTCGATTGGCGATGCCAGTGACGAAGACGGCCGTATCAGCGTCGAGCGCGCCGAAGTCAAACTGCGGTGGGACGCCGAGAACCGCGTGCTCGCGATGCCGTTCCAAATTCTATCCGGCGGCAACCGGATCACGCTGCTCGGGCAGATCGACGCGCCGATTGATCCCGGCGGTATCTGGCAGTTTAAGGTCGGCGGCGGCACCGTCGTGCTCAATGGCTCCGGTGACGCGAGCGAGCCGCTGGTACTGAACCGCATTGCCATCAGCGGCCGCTACGACGCGACTAAACAGCGGGTGACGCTCGACGAGGGCGACATTGGCAACACCGGCGTCGGCGTTGCGATGTCAGGCAACATGGATCTCGCCGGCGGCAACGTTCATCTGGCCGCGGGCGTTGCCGGGACGCGCATGCCGGTCGAGGCGCTTAAGCGTATGTGGCCGACTTTCATCACCCCTAAGGTGCGCAAATGGTTCGACCAGCATCTGGCGAGCGGTACGGTCGAGCGCATCGTCATTGCGGTGAACTCGCCACTTGAAAATCTGGAAGCAAGTGGTCCGCCGGTGGCTGACGACGGACTCTCGATCGACGCGGTGGCGACCGGCTGTGTGCTGCGACCGGTCGAAGGCCTGCCGACGTTGCGCGACGCCGACCTCAACATCCATATCGCCGGCCGCGATGCCGTCATCACGCTCGGCAAGGCAACCGCCGATCTTCCTTCGGGTCGCAAGCTCACGCTTACGTCCGGCGTGTTCGAAGTGCCGGATACAGCGCCAAAAGCGCCGCCGGCCCGCGTTCACTTCAAGCTCGAAGGCCCGGTCCCGGCTGCCGCCGAGCTTTTGCGCATGGATCGGCTGCGCGAGTTTTCCGATATCCCGTTCGATCCGTCGACGGTTCGCGGCAATCTGAGCGCGCAGGTTATGCTCGGGATGCCACTGAAGGCCGATCTGCCGCCAGGCTCGACCAATTTCTCGATCGCCGTCGACGCCACGAACTTTTCCGCCGATCGCATGATTATGGGGCAGAAAGTCGAAGCGGCGCTGTTGAAGGCCAATGCCACACCACAGGGTTTCCAGCTCAAGGGCGACGTCAAAATCGCCGGCGCCCCGGCCAGTCTCGAATATCGCAAGATGCGCGGCGAACCCGATGCGGAAGTTCGCATTTCCGGCCTGCTCGATCAGGCCGCCCGTAACAATCTCGGGTTCCATCTCGGCGAAGCCCTCAGTGGTGCCGTTCCGATCCGGATCGCCGGCCGCGTTGCCTCCACCACCGATCGCGAGGGGCGATTCAATGTCGAAGCCGATCTGACGCCGGCACAGATCGACGGTCTGCTGCCCGGTTGGTCCAAGCCGTCCGGCAAGCCGGCGCGCGCGACTTTCGCGCTCACAACCAAGCCGCAATCGATCCGCATCGACGATCTTTTGATCGAAGGCGCCGGCGGTGGCGTCAAAGGCAGCATCGACTTCGACGGTAGCGGCGAAGTGCAATCGGCCAATTTCCCGGTTTACGGATTTTCCGACGGCGATCGCACCAGCCTCAAAATAGATCGCGCGGCCGATGGCGCTTTGCGCGTGGTGATGCGCGGCGAGGTCTATGACGGGCGCGCATTCGTCAAGACTGCGGCCGGCGCAGCATCCGGAAATAACGGCGACAAGCGGCGCGCCGTCGACCTCGATCTGGATATGCGTCTTGGCGCGGTCGTCGGCTTCAATGGCGAGGCGTTGCGCGGGCTTGAGCTGAAGATGTCGCGCCGGGCCGGCGAAGTGCGCAGCTTCGGTCTATCGGCCAAGATCGGGCACGACGCGACACTGACCGGCGATTTGCGCGGACGGACCGCCGCACGGCCGATGGTTTATCTTGAAAGTACCGACGCCGGCGCGTTCTTTCGTTTCACCGACATCTATTCGCGCATGAGCGGCGGCCAGATGGCCGTCGCGATGGATGCTCCGGTCGGTGAAAATCCGGCACAGCAAGGCGTCCTGAGCGTGCGCAATTTCGCAGTGCGTGACGAAGGCCAGCTTGAACGTGCGGTCAACAACAACCCGCAAAGCCGCCGCAACGCTAACGTCATCGATTTTTCCAACATGCGCGTTGAATTCACCCGCATGCCGGGCCGCGTAGCTTTGCGTAACGGCGTGGTGCGCGGGCCGGTGCTCGGCGGCACCATCGACGGTGTCGTCGATTACAACAACGACGACGTGCACCTGCGCGGCACCTTGGTGCCGCTCTACGGCCCCAACAATCTACTCGGACAGATTCCGGTGCTTGGCCTGTTTATGGGCGGCGACAAGGAAGGGCTGTTCGGCGTAACCTATGAAGTCGTCGGCCGGCCAAGCAATCCGATATTGCGGATCAATCCGATATCAGCGTTGGCGCCCGGTATTCTGCGCAAAATCTTCGAGTTTCCGGCCAATGGGGACAGCGGCACTGTCGAGCAGTCGCCGCCGAATTACCGCTAGTGGAGCGGATTTAACATTCGCTACCCACCTAGTGGTCTGATACATTCGGACGATTCCCAAATTGTCCGAAGCAGTTCAAGCTCTGATCATGAGAGCAGGAATTGTCGTGAACGTTACCCGAGCGGCTCGCCGTCGGCTTGAGTCGATCATCTCGGATCGCAGCGCAC
>DATKRE010000222.1:0-4175 GCA_035532335.1 Xanthobacteraceae bacterium
CGCTTAAGCGTGGACCGCACTGTCGTGGCGAGCACCTGCTCCGCTAACGATGCGCGCCGCAGATAGTGCCTCGCGGCCCTTCTTGGTCCGCATGGCGTCGGGCAAGTCACGCAAGGCATACACAAACTGGTAAGAACAGCGGCAAAAAACCTCTTCCCCGGGTTTGGTAATCTCGTCCATGTATTGGGCGCCGGCGAGCTTCATCAAGCCGCGCTCCATCGCCCAATTGCCGCGCACGATGTAGAGGTTGCCGTCGCGCTCCTTGTGGTCTTCGCGATAATTGTAGCCGGCTTGCCTGAATCGTGAATGCCAGATGCCAGCGATGGCATTGCCGCCCAGCGCTAAGGTCTCACTCAGGGCCGCCGTGAATTTCTGGCCTTGGTCGATCAGGACGCGGCGTTCCTCGAATGGCAATTGCGACAGGCTCTTGCGGATCTCGGTTCTGGTCTCGCGCTTGTCGGCCGCTTTGCTGCCGCCGGTGGGTACGCTCGAGGCCCAGCCGGAAAACCGCTGCAAGGTCTGTTCGATCGCCCGGTCGCGGTTGAGTTTGATCAGATTGGCGCTCGCCATGACCCGGCGGTCGAGTTCGGCGCGCAGTTGTGGTGCCACCTTGTCGACGGTAAAGCGGCCGATACCAGGGTGCCGCTCGAGCAAGCCACCACTGTCGATATTGCGCCGGTAAAGCGAGCGCAGCATGTCGCTCAAGCGCGCATGCAGGATCGCTTCCGGGATCAGACTCGCGACGGCGGCCTGGCGCAGCCGCTTGATCCAGTAAGTGAGCCGCTCGGCGCTGTCGAAACCGTGCTGGGCGATATCGCTGACGGCTTGCGCCAATACCTGGTTGAATAGATCGGCCATGCCGCGTCAGCGCAACGCCGGCAATTTGCGGATGTTGTCGGCCGCATCGCCGCGGATGCGCGGCGGCGCCGGTTCCTGCAATTCGTCTCTATCGCCTTCACTGGGTTCGGGCTGATATTCGATCATCGCATCCTCGTCGAGATTGAGCGGCGCCGGGAACATGATCTTGTTCTCGTTGAGATTGTCGCACACCCAGGTCACCAGCCGGGCGCGGTTTTCCGGATCCTTGATCAACGGCGCCAAGGTCTCGACCGTGCCGATGATGGCGTCGTGCTTGGCTTTCTCCGCTACGGCTTTTTCCGAATCCGGCTCGGTCAGGAGATTGGGCCATTTCGCGGTGAACGAGTTTCTCGCCTCGTAGAAGAATTGCCGGTAATCTTTGCTGCCGAGATCGTCCGGGTATTTGGCCTTCAATGTCTCGTAATAATCGGGATTCCACGCCCGATGCATGACGATGTCATCCATGAACCGGTAATCCGGCTCGAGCTCCTCGCGCGTGCGGTCGATAAAGCGCGCCACATGCTTGGTGTCTTCGGTGCCTTCGCCGAAGCCTTCGGCAAAAGTCTCCTGCAACAGCAGTTTGGCCGGCATGTCGGCGGCGGTGGCGATATTCTCGATGATGTGCTTGCGCGCGGAATCGTGGACGCCGTCGAGGTTCTGCAGATTGAGCGAGGTGATCTCGTCGTCTTCGCCGATCTGCACCACATTGCCGGTGGTGGCGACCTTGACGAACATCCGCTTGACCGCGGCAATCGACGACATCACGTTATCGATCACCGAGCCGGGCTGCTTGATCTTGGCGATCAGCACGCCGGCTTTCAACGTCACCAGATCGTCGGTGATCATCGACTGAATGAACGATTTGAGCGGAAACAGCGCCCGCTGATAGACCGAGCGGCCGACATAGCCGAACGACGAGTCGGTATAGCCGAGATAGATCGGCTGCTCATTCATCATCACGCGCACGCGCGACTTGTGATAATTCTGCCCGGAGACCCGCACGCCGTCCGGCACTTTGAGAAAATCGATGGCATCCGGATTCTGATTGAGGATCAGGCTACCCGAGGTGTTGAGCGGGTCGAACACCGAAAACGCGATCTTGAGCTTGTGCAATTCGGAAAAGTCGATCAGCGCGTCGGGTTTCTTGCCGTCGACCACCAGCGCAATGCTGGCAATGCCGTAGATGCGCGCCAGCGTGGCGTGCTGAAAAATCACCTTGCTGGCGCCATCGGTGCGCCATTGCTCGATGAAAGTACGCTGCAGATCGTCTTTCGGGCCGGTGCCGACGCTGATCTGCCGTTGCTGGCTTTGCGCCATGCGGATCGGCGATTCCGCCATCTTCAGTCCGACCGGATGGAACAAGTATAGTCCCTTGCAAAGCTGATAGGACGGCACCGAGCCGGGCTCGATCTGGTCGACCATCAACAGCTGACTGAGCATCGAGCCGAAATTGCTGCTGCCGTCGGCGGTGAGATAGCTCATGCGCTAAAATCCCGCCGCGTTGCCGAGCCCGAGCGCCAGCCCATAGCTGAAACAGTCGAGCAAATCGTCGTCGACCGCTTCCTTGCTGCCAGGCCGAAATCCCAGCACCTGACCGAGCAGATGGTTGCGCGACACGCCCTTGTACGGCGTCACCTTGTCGTGCGCGTAAGCGGACAATTTGACCTTGCCGCCGAATACGTAACCGGAGACATCGATGGCGCGCTCCGATTTGCCGAGCGCGGTAAGCTTGGATTCGATCGGATGGGCCCGCCAGCCGCGCCGTTTGGCTTGCTGCAACAGCACCATGCCGCTCGATTTGTCCTCGATCCAGACGCCGAGCGAGCCGGCGCGGGCGCGGCAGGTCTTGGCGAAGCCTTCGAGCTTGGCGAACACGCTAGGCAACCAGGTCTCCAGCAACGAGCCTTCGATCTGCGCGATGTCATAATCGAGGATCGTCAGCGGTATCGGCGAGATCGCCTCCCGCGTGCGGGCGAAATATACCACCGCCGTGCCGTCGTTTTCCTTGCCGGTCTTGGTGGCGGAATCGATCACCGCGAATACCGCGTCGCAAGTCGCCGGATAGGGCAGCGGGTTGCCGTCGGCGCCTAATAGTTTGCCGAGATCGAAGAAGGCGTCGCCCGACCAATCGACGAACTTGGCTTCGTATTCCTGTTCATAAACGAGCGGA
This sequence comes from Xanthobacteraceae bacterium, assembly GCA_035532335.1. GTDB lineage: Bacteria > Pseudomonadota > Alphaproteobacteria > Rhizobiales > Xanthobacteraceae > BOG-931. Next base: position 3,029 of record DATKRE010000222.1, read on the forward strand.
TGCGTCTGCTTTTTCAGGTCGGTGAAGATGGCGGCACGGCGCGTTTGGTAGGCCGTCTCGTCTTCGTCGATTTGCCGCAGCGGCAACAGCGGATTATTGCGGGTCGGGGCATGATATTCGGTAAAGCCATGTTCCGGCTGGTTGCAGATGCGCCAGAAGAAATTTTCCAGATCAACGCCGTTGGTATTCGACAACACATAGGCGCTGCCGCTGTAATCGAGCAATGTCGGCTTGATGGATTTTTCCCAGATATCCATCATCGTCTTGTTGTCGGTGAAGGCGCCTTCGTCGATAATGACCTTGTGATAAGCGCGGCTGCGGCCGGCATCTTCGTCTTGCAACGTCCAAAAATCGCACAGGCCGCCGGTTCGAAGGATGATCTCGCCGTCGGTCTTCGACTTGCTGTCGATCAGCGGCGCCAGTATTTGCTTGAGCGCGCGGTAGAGCGGCGAGGTACGGCGATAATCCGGACCGAACAAACCGATCTTCTGCCGCCTTATCGCGCCGTCGGCTGCCAGCACTTCGGCGAATGTCGATTTCCCCCAGCGGCGGCCGCAGCGGACCGCGTAGAACCGGCTGCGCTTCTCGAACGCCGCAACCTGATCGACATGCAACGTCGGCAACGTAATGCTGACCTGCGCCACATGGTCACGCGACGCTTTCGGGCAGGCCGCCTTGGATGATCACGTTCAGGATGCCGTCGTCGTCGCCGCTCAATTGCACCGGCAGAAGGCGCGGGTAAATCCGCGTCCAGAAGGCGCTTTCATTTTCGGGCTTTTCCTTGGCCCAGGCGGCAAGGCGTTTCGCGCCGCCAAGACTTTCGGCCGCATGTGCAATGGCTTCGCGCGCCAGCTTGGTCAGCTTGTTGGGTGTGCCCTTGCCGCGGCCACCAGTCTTTTTCTGCGTGGCCATCTATTTTTGCCTATTTTAGGGGATAGGGGAATTGCGGCGCGCCCTACCCGGTACATCTGCGGGTCTAAAGCGGCCGCTACGCCAGTTGAATCGGCGATCTACGCCCGCGCCAATACCTGCGCCGCGCATTGTTTCAATTCAGTTTTTTGGAGTTTGCGGGTCACGCTGGCGTCTTGCAGACGCACGTTGACCAGTACGCTCATGTACTCTCATCAACGGTCCCTTGTCAATCATC
>DATKRE010000223.1:0-5370 GCA_035532335.1 Xanthobacteraceae bacterium
CGCGCCCGCCGCATAGCCGACGCTCGGCCCGCGCTCTCGACCCGAGCGGTACCGCCCGTTAAGCCTTCCTGTGTGCCGCCGCGCCGGCCGCCGGGAATCTTGAACAATGCCGCGCACGTTGGAAGAAGCCGTCGCCTTCGCGGCGCCCGCCGTCTTTGTGGTGTTATGGTCGTCCGGCTTCGTGTTCGCCAAGCTTGGGCTCGCTTACGCCCCGCCGCTGACGTTTCTGTCGCTGCGCATCGGCGCGGTGGTGGCGCTGCTTGTCATCATCGTCGCGCTGACCAGGCCGAAATGGCCGGATCGCGCCGGCCTCATGCATTCGGCGCTGACCGGGCTGATGGTGCACGGGCTTTATCTCGGCGGCGTGTTCGTGGCGATCGAGAACGGGGTTTCGGCCGGCTTTGCCGCGCTGTTCGTGAGCCTGCAGCCGCTGCTCACCTCGACCATCGCCAATCGCTGGCTCGGCGAGCGCGTGCTGGCGCGGCAGTGGTTCGGCTTGGCGCTCGGGTTGTTCGGCGTCTATCTGGTGCTGCACGAGAAAACCGCGACCGCCGGCGCAACGCCGCTCGCCTGGTGCGCGCTGGTGGCGGCTCTGCTCGGCATCACAGGCGGCACCCTTTATCAGAAGCGTTTCGGCGGCGGCATGGACTGGCGGCCGGCGCTCACCGTGCAATACGCCGCGGCGGGACTTCTGTTCGCGCTTGGCGCCTTCGCTTTCGAGACGCGCGTCGTGCATTGGACGCCGCAATTTATCGTCGCGATCGGCTATCTCGCGGCGGTGCTGTCGGTCGGCGGGATCTGGCTGTTCTACTATTTGATCCGGCATGCCGCGGCGACGCGGGTCACCAGCCTGTTCTATCTGGTGCCGCCGATGACCGCGCTGATGGCCTGGGCGCTGTTCGGCGAGCGGCTACCGCCGCTCGCACTCGCCGGCATGGCGATTTGCGTCGCCGGCGTTGCGTTGGTGGTCTGGCAGCCAAACTCGCTCTCCTCTCGTGCGCAGAGGTGACGACATCACCGCCAGCCGCCGCCGCCGTTCACGTAAATCGTATCCGCGGTCATGAACGCGCAGGCGTCCGAGCAAAGAAATAATACCAGCTCGCCGATTTCTTCCGGCTTGCCGAAGCGGCCCATCGGCACATCGGCGAGGAATTGCTTGATCAGTGCGGGCGAAGATTGCGCCGCAGCCTGAAACGGCGTCTCGATCGGGCCGGGCGAGATCGATAGAGCGCGGATGCCGTCCTTGGCGAATTCGCGCGCCACGCCCATGGTCATGGTCACCACTGCACCCTTGGCGGCGGCGTAGTGGATCGACGAACCGGGCGCGCCGCGCTTGTGGGCCATGCTCGCCATGTTGACGATGACGCCCGCCTTGCCGGCGAGCATGTTCGGCAACAGCGCCTGCATGGCGTAAAAGGTGCCGTTGACGTTGAGCGCGAAGGTCTTGTCGAACAGTGCGTCGTCGATCTCCAGAAACTTGGCGCGGCGGATGGCGGCGCCGGCAGAATTGAACAGAAACTGCACGCGGCCGAAGGCGGCAATCGCCTGCTCGGCCATGGCGCTGATCTGGTCGCGTTGGGTTACATCGGCTTTCAACGCCAGCGCCTGCGCGCCTCTGGCGTTGACCGCGTCGGCGGTTTCGCGGGCGGCTTTTTCGTTGATGTCGGCGCAGACCACATTGGCGCCTTCGCGCGCGAAAATCAGCGCGGTGGCACGGCCGATGCCGCTGCCCGCGCCGGTGATCAGGATGGTCTTGCCGGCGAAGTAATCCGGTGTCTTGGGCATATTTTGCGTCCCGGTTGTTCCGAGGCGCGATTGTGCACCGGCGACGCAACCCGGCAAAGAGGCGGACGGATATTTCGCCGGGCGGCTAGTGGTCCGATTCTAACATTCGCATCCGTATTCGGCAGCTTCTCATGCGAATGTTAGAATCAAAAGGACCACTAGCAAATATAAGTCTGAGTGGAGCTTTGGATTTGACATTCGCTTCACGAGTCTGCCGCCAGGTGGGTAGCGAATGTTAAATCCGCTCCACTAGGCGGCGAGCAGATGCGCCGAGCGCAGTTGCAGCACGGCGGCCTCTTCCGCCACCGACGCGACTTGGGTCGGCGCGATAGCGCAAGCGGGCGCCGGCCGCACCACGCCGTTGCGCAGGTAGGGCGGCCTTGAGCTCCACAGATACTCGAAGATATGGCCGCTAAGCTTGTGGGCGAGCCGGATCGTCGAGCCCTCGATCGCCACGTCGAAATTCGGCCCGCTGTTCTCCACTTTCAAATTCGGCGAACGTAACCCGAAGGCGGCATGCAGCACGCGATCGATGTCGTGCGAGGTAAACGGCTTGTGCAAGAAGGCGCAAGCGCCGCTGTCCAGCGTCCGCCGCTCCCTCGCCGCGTCATGCTCGGCGGAAATCATCACGATGTTCGCCGACGGTTGGATCAGCAGCAGGCGCTTGAGCGCCGCGAGACCGTTCATGCCCGGCATGTTGTAGTCGAGGAAGACGGCGTCGAATTCGGTGGTGCGCGAAAGCGTCAGCGCGGTCTCGCCATCGCCGGCCTCGGTGACGTCGCAGTTGAAAACGCTGCCGCGCACGATCTTTTGCACCAACTGGCGGACGGTTGAGGAATCGTCGACGACGAGAACCTTGGTCGGCGCCGAAATGCGCGCATAGGTGTTGATGATGGCGAGTGCATCCTGGGTCGTGAAAGGCTTGAACAGGAACTCGTATGCTTGCAGCTTGATCGCCATCTCCACCGCTTCGACGGCGGGCGGATTCGACATCAGCGTCACGAACGCCTTGATGCCCTGTTTGCGCGCCGACCAGAACGCGTCGGTGCCGGATAATTCCGGCATGTGCACATCGATAAAGGCGAGATCGACATTCGATCCGTTGAGCAACGTCAGGCAGTCACGGCCGTTGTCGGTAGCGGAGAGCCGCAGCGGCAGCTTCGAGGCGCGGGCCGCGTCGGTGAGAAGCTGCTGGATGGTGTGGGAATCGTCGGCAATGAGCATGCTGATGCTGCGCTGCATGGTTGCTCCAAATGGCGTGTTGCGGCGTCGTGCCCTCAAAAGCCGCTCCATGCTCGTGCATGGGTCCCGGCGACGGCTTAACCGGCAGATCGCCGTTCGGTTCGGGCGCCTTTGCCGGCACGGTTTTCACGCCGCCAATAAATTGCAGCAAAATCGATTGAAATTTTTCGCCCGGCGCGGTCCATTGTGGAACCAGGACTGACCCAGGGAGCATTCGCATGCCGTCACGCCAGCCGATCGACTATGGCGACGCGCCGCCGGAAGTGCGCGCGGTGTTCGACGACATCAAGCGCAGCCGGCAGATCAAAGACGTGAATAATTTCTGGAAATACCTGGCGCACGATCCGCCGACGCTAAAGCGCACCTGGGAGAGCATCAAGGAAGTGATGGCGCCGGGCGCGCTCGATGCGGTGACCAAGGAGATGGTCTATCTCGCGGTCAGCGTCACCAACGGCTGCGGCTATTGCATCGCCAGAGAGTAAGGCGCTAAGGGCTGATTTTGCTGATAAATGCGGTGTTTCTTGCGTATCTGTGACCTTGACCTGTGACCCCAACCTGTGACACCACGGGGGCATGGCGAAGCCGAAAAATCCTCCCGGCCTCCAACGGCGTCACAACACCTGGTACTACGTCCGCAAGGTGCCGCGCGAACTCCGCGCCCGGTTTCCCTCAAAGGGCACCAAGCCGCTCCTAAAGGTCGTGGAGAGCCTAGAAACAGAGAACGTCCGGGAGGCGCTGGCGAAGCGAGACGCGCGTGATGCCCATTGGACGCGGGAATTCGAGCGAGCCAGAGCCGGGGCTCCCTTGATCGGCGCAGAAATCGCGGAAGCGGCGCGGGAGGTTTATCTATCGGCGCTCGATCACATGGACGCACAGGCGCGGGCGGGACTGGCACCAAAGGCAGAGCCGCAAGAGCCACCGGACGGTAGCGATCCTGAACCAAGGGCCGAGGAAATAGCCGCACTCAGTATCGCGCATGAACTCTATGGCGAGGCACTAGAGGCGGGCGACTACGACATGGCCAAAGCGGACCTGGCCGCTATCGAGCGCCGGTTGCGGGTCAAGATCGAGCCCGACACGGACACCTATCGCCAGACGGCCGAAGCGATCCTAGTTGCCAACATGGAAGCCATTGAAGCCAGAATTAAGATCGTGCGCGGGCTCCCGGTCGAAATGCCTGCACCACTCCCGACTACCGTGCGGCCAGTGGTTCGGGATGCTGTTGCCTTTTCCACCGTAGCCGATGCTTTCCTAGCTGAAATGCAACGCGACCCCGCCACGCGGCTAACCGATAGCTCGCGCCGACAATACGCCAAGGCATTCCGCCTCTTTTCCGACTTCAGCCGCAATGGTCCGCTTGTGGCCGTCGATCGCAAGATCGCCAGCAGCTTCCTCGATACGGTTGCCAAGCTTGATCCGAATTGGGGCCAGCATCAAAAGAGCCGCGACCTGCCGCTTTCGGAATTGCTCAAGAAGTTCGGCCAGGGTGAAGCGCAACTATCAAATGCCGCTCTAAATCACTACGTCTCCGCGCTCAAATCGTTGTTTGATTGGGCGCGCAAACGTGGCGACTTCGAGCGCGACAATCCGTTTGCAGAGCAATCGCGTAAAGCGGGCGACGAAAAATGGCAACCTTACACAATGGCGGAATTGGCCACGTTGTTAGACGCAATCCCGTCCGGCACGACAATGCGATGGATAACGCTAGCCGGGCTCTTTAGCGGAATGCGGTTGGAGGAAATTTGCCAGCTTCGCATGAGTGACGTGAAGAACGAGGCCGGGGTTTGGTTTTTCGATATTCTGAAGGCCAAGACGGCGGCCGGCATTCGCCGCGTGCCGGTGCATAGCAAATTGATTGCGGCGGGCTTCCTCGATTTGGTGAAGGGGCAAGGTCAACTCTGGCCAGAATTGAAGCCCAGCGGCAGGGACAACAAGCTATCGGTGGATTTTGGCAAGAAGTTTGGGCGGGTGCGGCGAAACGCGGATATCGAGAGGGAAGGGTTGACCTTCCATTCGCTGCGTAAGAATTTCACAACGGCCCTCGATCAAGCTGGTGTAGCACAGGCGGACGCGGCAGTTTTGTTAGGACATGCGCGGGGCTTCAGCTTCGATCGCTATTCTGGCGGGCCGGGGCTTCAGCGGCTCCGCGATGTTGTGGAACGTGTAGAATATCCGGCGCTAATCAATCAGGTATGACGCACCGATAAACGCCAGGACGGGGTTACGGACGGCCAACCGTCGAGGATATGGCTAGGGTCTGGCTCGAACCATTCCACCGCAGTATTTTCAGCCGATGCCTTACGTTTTCGATCTCGAAGAGAACGTTCCCAATACGCCCTATGT
>DATKRE010000224.1:0-13835 GCA_035532335.1 Xanthobacteraceae bacterium
CGATGTCCCGACGGTGGTATCGCGCGGACCGAATCCGACCGGCTGGAAGCCGCGCACCAGGTTCGGACCCATCTTGAAGTCGTCCAGCATGCGCACATAGCCGCCGTTTGAAGCGCAGGCGCCCTGCTGCGGACAATTGGCGAATCCAATCATGTCGCCGCCTTGCAGGTGCAGGATGCCGATCAAATCGGAGACGATCTCGTAATAGGCGTGCATATTCACGACCGAGCGCATGTAATAGGCGTCGCCGCCGAGGCCGGCGAAATCCTGGGCGAAACTGACCAGCAGGCCGTTGGTCGGGTGCTTATTGTTGTCGAGCGTGTTGTAGGTCAGGCCGTAGCCGGCGAGCGAGGTGAGATAGCCGCCCTGCGCCGACTCAAACCGAACCGGCAGTGATGACTCGTAGAGTGAGAAGACGGAGCCATTTGACGACTGGTAAAGGCAGTTGGATTGCGCGGCGGCAGGATTGTATCCCGGATACGCTGTCGGCAGGACGCCGGCTGCGGTCGCGGCGGCGATGGCGTTGGGGCTCGGGAACATGGTCGAGAAATTCGGATTGCTGTTGGAGCAATCGCTCAACTGGCCCGACAGTTGGATATCCTGCCAATAAATCGAATAGCGCGCCTGCAGGCTCAGATCCTCGCGCAAGGGAATGCCAACCTTCAGGTTGGTGCCGATATTCTCGGTGCCATACGACAGATAGGGGCTCGCCAGCGACTCGCGGGCAAACAGGTCGATACCGCCGGACAGCCGCTGATCCAACAAATAAGGATCGACGAAATTCAGTTCGAGGCCGCGGATGAATTGGCCGGCCGTGGCTGACGCCCTTGCATAGTAACCCGCGCCGAACAGGTTTCGTTCGGAAATCGACACCTGCGCCATAAATCCGTCCGCCGTCGAATATCCGCCCATGACGGAAAAATCGCCGGTCGATTGTTCCTCGACGTCGACATTGATCACCACCCGGTCGGGCGCCGAGCCGGGCTCGTTGGTGATTTTCACGTTCTTGAAGAAGTTCAGGTTCTTGATGCGCCGCTCGGCGCGATCAATCAAAGCGCGGTTGTAGGGGTCGCCTTCGGAAATATCGAACTCGCGCCGGATCACATAGTCGCGGGTGCGGGTGTTGCCGCGGATATTTATGCGCTCGATGTAAGCGCGCGCTCCTTCATCGACCACGAACACGAGGTTGATCGTTCGAGTTTGCGCGTTACGATCCCCGCGCGGCCGCACCGCAGCGAAAGGATAGCCGTGCTTGGTGATTTCGACGGTCAAATCCTCGACCGTCTTCTCAACCGCATCGCCGTTGTAAACTTGGCCGGCATGCATCCGCAGCGCGAATCTCACCGACTGCGCATCGACCGCGCGGATGTTCGACTGAATGTCGACCGTGCCGAAATGGTAGAGCGCACCCTCCTCGATTGTGAAGGTGATGATGAATCCCTTTTGCGCCGGATCGTACTCCCCGGTGGCGGAAACCACCTGCACGTCGGCGTAGCCATGGCTCAAGTAGAAGCGCCGGATCAGATCGCGATCGGCTTCGATCCGGTCCGGATCGTAAACGTCGGTGGTTTGCAGAAAGCTCAGGATGTTCGATGTGGAAGTCTTGATCACTTCCTTCAGACGAGAGGATGAATAGGCGTGGTTGCCGACAAAAATAATCGACTTAACGCCGGTCTTTTCGCCCTCCTTGATTTCGAAGATCAGGTCGACGCGATTGTTCGGCCGCTCGATGATTTTCGGACCGACCTGGATGTCGAATCGCCCGTTGCGATGGTACACCTCGATAATGCGCTGGACGTCGGCCTGCACGGTGGCGCGCGATAGCGTTCCACGCGCTTTCGACTGGATTTCCTGCAGGAGCTGTTCATCCTTGATCTTGTTGTTGCCTTCGAATGCGATGCGGTCGATGACGGCGGCTTCCACCACCGTTACGACTAACTTGCCGCCCGCTTGCGAAATGCGGATGTCCTGGAACAGGCCGGAGGCATAAAGCGCCTTGAGCGCGCTATCGACCTTGGCAGCATCAATGCGCTCGCCGGGTCCCACTCTGAAGTAGGAGCGGATGGTATCGGCTTCGACGCGGCGGTTGCCTTCCACCACGACAGAACTCACGGTTGCGCCTCCCGGCGCAGTCTGCGCCAGCGCAGCCCCTGATCCAACGCCCGATACCAAGGCGAGGAGCAAGCCGGCCACGACAAGCCCTCGTCTTACCCAAACACACATCTTCATTCGCAAAGCGCCCTTACTACTCCCGTGGCCGCCCCCAGGGCGGATTGCTCGCAGTCCCCCTCAGTTTACGTCTCTAACCCGTGGCAATTCTCCCCGAAGTGATTCGCCGAAGTGATTCGGCCATGATCGGTTCTGACCCCTGGAAGGAGCCGCTTTTTGGTGTCGCCTCAGGACGTTGTCAGATGAACGATGTCATTAAAAGTTGCAAATATCATCAACATCAAGACAATCGCGAGGCCGATGCGGAAGCCCACTTCCTGGGCCTTTTCCGAGAGCGGGCGGCCTCTGATCCCCTCGATTAGATAGAACAAAAGGTGACCGCCATCGAGTAGTGGGATCGGAAAGAGGTTTATGAGCCCGATTGAAATCGACAGCACGGCGGCAAGCTGGATCAGCGGGACAAAGCCGTAGCTCGCGACCTGCCCTGACATTTGCGCGATACGGATCGGGCCGCCGAGTTGATTGGCTGCTTCCCGGCCCGCGATGACGCCGCCGATATAGCGCATGGTCCGGTCGATGACCGACCAGGTTTCCTCGACGCTCATCGAGATCGCCCGCGCCGGATTGACCGGGTGCAATTTCAAATCTTCCGGCGCCATGGAGCGGCTGATGCCGAGAATGCCGATACGCTCCATGTTGCCGAAGTTGTCTTTGACCTGTTTAAGCGCCGGCGTCGCATGCAGCACGGTGCGGATCCCGTCGCGATCGACGGTGATCGTGAGCGTCGCGCCGGCGCTGCCGCTGACAACCCGCTGCATCTCGGCAAAGTTATCGATGGTGCGGCCGTCGATCGCGACCACGAGATCGCCTGGCTTGAAGCCGGCGTCCGCTGCGGCGCTGCCAGCCTGCACTGCATCAACGCGCGCGCTCATGATCGGCTTGCCGTAGAGGATGAACACCGCGGCAAAGATAACGATAGCCAGGACAAAGTTCGCGAGCGGTCCGGCGACGACGATTGCCGCCCGCTTCATGAGAGGCTGGAAGATGAAACTTTGCGACCGCTCTTGCGCGTCCATTCCGGCGAGGCGGGCGGTGTCTGGTGTGCTGGCGGCGTTCTCGTCACCAAAAAACTTGACGAAGCCGCCGAGCGGAATAGCCGAGATTTTCCAGCGTGTGCCGTGACGGTCATTAAAGCCGACGATTTCCGGCCCAAAGCCAATCGAAAACACCAGGATGCGCACGCCACACCAACGCGCGACTAAAAAATGACCGAGTTCGTGGAAAAACACGACCAGGCTGAGAACGAACAAAAACGGAATAATGTACTCGACCACGCCCCCACCGAGCGCATGCAAGTGCGACAAAACGTACGACCCCATGAGTTGCCTGCCCCGCCCGGATTCCCCAACCAATGTTAACGCTACGATGCCATTGCGGCAATTTCGGGCAAGAGGTTAGCTGCTAACCTTCTTGCATTATGGTCAACGGCGAGGGCTTCCTCGACGGATTGTGGCTCGGCCATCGCCCCTTGGCGCTCGGCGGCGTCAAGAGTGGCCTCGACCAGCGCGGGAATGCCGCTAAAGCCTAGCTTGCGGTCGATAAATTCACGTACGGCAATTTCGTTCGCGGCGTTGAGGATCGTCGGCGCGGCGCCGCCGACGGCCAGCGCGCGGCGGGCCAGCGCCAACGCCGGAAATCGGATCGGATCGGGTTCTTCAAAGGTTAACGTGGCAAGCTGGGCAAGATCGAGCCGCGCGGCCGGTGTGCCCATGCGGGCCGGCCAGGCGAGGCAGTGCGCGATCGGAATGCGCATGTCGGGAGAGCCGAGCTGCGCTACGACCGAGCCGTCGCGATATTCCACTAAACCGTGAATGACTGATTGCGGATGCACCACCACATCGAGCGCCTCGGGTGCGAGCGCGAACAGGTGATGTGCCTCGATCAGTTCAAGGCCCTTATTCATCAGTGTGGCAGAGTCGATGGTAACCTTCTGACCCATCGTCCAGGTCGGATGCTTGAGTGCTTGCTCGAGCGTCACCTTGCGGATCGCTTCCAGCGGTAAAGTGCGAAATGGCCCGCCGGAGGCGGTTAAAATGATGCGGCGTACGTCCTCACGCCGGCCAGCGCCGAGCGCCTGGAAAATCGCGTTGTGTTCGGAATCGACCGGTAGAATACACGCGCCAGCGGCGGCGGCCTGGCGCATGAACAGCGCGCCAGCGCAGACGAGACATTCCTTGTTGGCAAGCGCAACGGTAGCGCCGCGTTTGGCGGCGGCGAGCGTCGGTCTAAGGCTAGTGGCGCCGGTGATCGCCGCCATCACCCAATCGGCCGGCCGCTGCGCTGCTTCAACGATTGCGTTGGCGCCGGCGCCGGCCTCAATACCAGAGCCCGACAACGCGTCCTTGAGGGCGTCGTAAGCTGCAGGATCGGCGACGGCCGCGAAGCGGGCGCCGAATTCACGCGCAAGCCGGGCGAGCGCCGCCGCGTTGCGATGCGCGGTGACCGCTTCAACATGGTAACGGCCGGGCTCCTGGCGCAGGAGGTCGACCGTGCTCGAGCCGATCGAGCCGGTAGCGCCCAATAGCGTGACCGACCTCGGTCCAGGCGAAAGCTCAACGCGCGCAAGGGGCTGGCTTTGCTTCATCAGCTTACCATAGCAGTAAGCCCTTCGCGGGCGAACCCACTCCCGCGTGGCAAATGCCGATCAACGCGGCAGCCAGGGCGGCGGCGATATAGCCATCGAGCCGGTCCATCAGGCCGCCATGACCGGGAATGAATTGGCTTGCATCCTTGGCGCCGAATTGTCGCTTCACGCCAGATTCGAACAAATCACCGGCTTGGCTCAGGACGGAAAGGAGAAATGCCATAATCCCGACAATCCAAAGCTTGGGGGTCCCGGCCGCATACGCGACGCTAAGGCCTGCCACAATGCCGCCGACCGTTCCCGCAATCGCCCCCGACCAGGTCTTTTTCGGACTGACCGCAGGCCATAACAAAGGTCCGCCGATCAGCCTGCCGGCAAAATAGCCGAAAATGTCGGTAATCCAAACAGTTGCGAAGAGAAAATAAATCGCCGTGAGACCCCAATTCGGATCGTTCCGCAATATGATCGACGGCAGCAAAGCGGCGCCAGCATAGACAACACCGCCCGCAGCCCAGCCGGCCGGGTCAAGGCTCTCGTCGTCTCGCGGCCACGCAACGATCGCCAGCGCCGCAAGCACCGCCTCGGCCAGCACGACACCCGCGGCGGCGGTAGGCAAACCTACGGCCGCGAGAACGCCGGCAATCAGCAATCCGGCCCCTCCCGGCACTAAAACCCGTGCTTCGGCACGCCCCGCGGCAAGCGAGGTCCATTCCCACAGGATGCCGGCGGCGGCGACCATGCACAGCACGTCGAAGAGCCAGCCGTCGAGATAGGTGGCGATCAGCGCAACCGGGACCAGGACGGCCGCCGAAACGGCACGGGTCCGCAGGTTGCTCTCGCCGCGTGCCTTGCCGGCGCGGCCGTCGCGATGGTCGGGCGCACTCACGTGGCGGGTCAGGTCGCGCCGGTCGCGGCCAATCCGCCGAAGCGGCGCTCACGGCGGCGATATTCTACAATCGCGCCTTCGAGCGCGGCGCGGTCGAAATCGGGCCAGTTGATCGGCAAGAAAACGAGTTCGCTGTAAGCCGCCTGCCAGAGCAGGAAATTCGACATCCGTTGTTCGCCGCTGGTGCGGACGATCACGTCGGGATCGGGAATGTCGGGCGCGTGCAAATAGCTGCCCAGGCGTTCCGGCGTTACCTCCGCGGCCGACAATCGGCCCTCCGCCACATCGACGGCGAGCCGCTGGGCCGCGAGCGCGATCTCCTGACGCGCGCCATAGTTAAAGGCAACCACCAACGTCAGCCCGTCGTTGCCACGCGTGAGGTCTTCAGCTTCCTGCAGCAACAGGCAGATGTCGCGATCAAGCCCTTCACGTTCGCCGATGACGCGCACACGCACGTTACTCTCGTGCAATTCGGCCAAGTCCTTGCGGATGAAGCGGCGCAGGAGCGCCATCAGGTCGCCGATTTCCGAAGGCGGGCGCGACCAATTCTCCGAGCTGAAGGAGAAGATGGTCAGGAAGGAGATGCCGAGATCGGCTGCCGCGCGCACGGTGCGGCGCAAGGCTTCGACGCCGCGCCGATGGCCCTCGACGCGCGGCAATCCGCGCGCCGCCGCCCACCGCCCGTTGCCGTCCATGATGATGGCGATGTGACGCGGCACATCGAAGCTGTCGCCTCCTTGCAGAAGCGGCGCCTGAGCCTGTTCTCTCGATCGGGCCGGGTCGCTCAAACGGTCATGATCTCCTTTTCCTTGCCGGCCAGAAGCTTCTCGACCTCGCCGATGGTCGCGTCGGTCGCTTTCTGCACCTCACCGGAATCGCGTTCTTGCTCGTCCTCGCTGATCTCGTGATCTTTCTCGAGCTTCTTGAGGAGATCGAGGCCGTCGCGGCGGACATGACGGATCGCGACGCGTGCCGTCTCGCAATACTTATGCGCGAGCTTGACGATTTCGCGTCGCCGCTCCTCATTCATTTCAGGCACCCGCAGCTTGATCACCTGTCCTTCCGTCGAAGGCGTCAATCCAAGATTGGCGGCGGAGATTGCTTTCTCGATCGGATGGATCATGGAGCGATCCCAAACCTGCACGCTTAACAAGCGCGGTTCCGGTACAGCGATAGTGGCAAGTTGATTAAGCGGCATGTGGCTGCCATAGGCTTCGACCTGCAAATGTTCGAGCAGGCCGCCCGATGCGCGACCGGTGCGCAAGCCGGCGAGTTCCTGTTTGAGCGCGGCTATCGCGCCCTGCATGCGGCGCTTAATGTCGTTCATGTCGAATGTCGTCGTTGTCATGGCGCCCTCCGCGATCCAGCGGCCGTTCTCGCCCGCCGGTCGGTCAGCCGACGGTGGTGAAATGACCTTTTCCGCGTAAGACAGTTTCGATAGCGCTTGTGTTGCGGATCGAGAAAACGATGATAGGCATTCGGTTCTCCCGGGCAAGCGCGAACGCTGTCGCGTCCATGATCTTCAGGCTGCGATCGAGCGCCTCCTGATGATCGAGCCGTTCGTAGCGTTTGGCGTTCGGATCCTTCTTCGGATCGGCGGTATAGACACCGTCGACGTCGGTGGCCTTGAGTACGGCGTCGCACCCCATTTCGGCGGCGCGCAAGACCGCGGTCGTATCGGTGGTGAAATATGGGTTGCCGGTTCCACCAGCGAACACGATGATGCGCCCATCCTCGAGGTGGCGCAGCGCGCGCTGCCGCTCATAAGTCTCGCACACCTGCGGCATGGCGAGCGCCGACATGGTGCGGGCGCTCACGCCGGCGCGCTCGATCGCAGTTTCCAAAACCAGCGCGTTCATCACCGTCGCCAGCATTCCCATGGAATCCGCGGTCGGCCGGGAAAGGCCGTCTTGGGAGATTTGCGCGCCGCGCAAGATGTTACCACCGCCGACCACGACGCCGACGCCGATGCCGAGCTTTTGGGCGGCGACGAGATCGGCGGCAAAGCCGTCGATAGTCGGCTGGTGGATGCCGAACGTTTCGTTTCCGCTCAGGGCTTCGCCGGAGAGCTTGACGATCACCCGACGGTAATTCGACCTCGCCATCGCCACGTTCCGTCCCTCGCCGCCGCTTCGGGCGCGGCGGCCGGATCATGCTTTAGTGGGTGCCCGCCAGCGCGGCAACTTCGCCGCCGAAATCTCCACTGGGCCGGTCGATCCCTTCACCGAGCGCATAACGAACGAAACCGCCGATCTTGATCGGCGCGCCGACCTTCGATTCGGCTTCCTTCACTGCCTGGGCCACCGTCTTCTTGTCGTCGAAGATGAACCCCTGATCGAGCAGGCAAACCTCCTTGTAAAAGGTTTTGAGCCCCGACTCGACGATCTTGTCGATGACGTTAGCGGGTTTGCCCTGCGCTTTGAACTTCTCGGCCAGCACATTTTTCTCGCGCTCGACGGTCGCGGCGGCAAGGCCCGACGGGTCGATCGCCTGCGGATTGGCCGAAGCCACATGCATCGCCACCATCCGGCCAAACGTTTTGAGCTCGTCGGCATTGCCGGCGGATTCAAGCGCGACGATTACGCCGATACGGCCGAGCCCGTCGCTCACCGAATTGTGTATGTAGGTCGCCACCGCGCCTTTGCCGACGGACAAACCGGCGGCGCGACGCAGCGTCATATTTTCGCCGACCTTGGCGATGGTTCCGTTGATCGCGTCGGCGACGGTGCGATCACCGACCCGCGCGGCGAGAATCTTTTCGACATCGGCGCCGGAGGTCAACGCGACATCGGCGATCATCTTGACCAGGCCTTGAAATAGATCGTTGCGCGCCACGAAGTCGGTTTCGGAGTTGACTTCGACGACGATGCCTTTGTCGGCGGTTACCGCCACGCCGATCAAACCTTCGGCAGCGACGCGCCCCGCCTTCTTGGCGGCCTTGGCCAGTCCTTTTTTGCGCAGCCAATCGACCGCGGCCTCAAGATCGCCGGCGGACTCGCCGAGCGCCGCCTTGCAATCCATCATTCCGGCTCCGGTTTTGTCGCGGAGCTCTTTCACCATGCTCGCGGTGATATTCGCCATTTCTGTTGGTCCTTCGTCATTCCGGAGCCGACCAACGCCAGCGGCCGGAATCCAAACACGGCACTACGAAATAAGCACTTGGAACAAGCAAAACCGTCCGTCGCGATGATGGATTCCGGGCTCCCGCCCGCGGCACCCCGAATGGCGCCGTTACTCCGCCTCGGTCGCCACCTGCTCCTTCGCCCGCGCGATCCAGCCTTCGACCCGGCCGGGCAGCCCAACCTCTTCGCCGATCTTGTGCGCGGCAACAGACGAAAGTTCGGCGATCTGCCGGACGTGGAAGATGCCGAAATCGTTGAGCTGTTTTTCGATCGCCGGCGACACGCCGGGGAATTTCTTGAGATCGTCGGCGACGCCACGCGGTCCGGACAGCGGTTGAAAGCCGAGTTTGTCGCTCTCGCTCGGCAGCTCTTCGGCAGCCGGCGGCTCGGCCAGCGCGCCGACATCGCCGCGCTCGCCCTGCCCGCGGGAAATGCCGTCGAGTACCGCCTTGGCGATGAGGTCGCAGTAAAGCGTGATGGCGCGGCTCGCGTCGTCGTTCCCCGGCACGACATAAGTGATGCCGTCCGGATCGCAATTGGTATCGACAACAGCGGCAACCGGTATGTTGAGCCGGCGCGCTTCCTTGATCGCGATGTCTTCCTTGTTGGTGTCGATCACGAACACGAGGTCGGGAAGCCCGCCCATGTCCTTGATGCCGCCAAGTGCGCGGTCGAGCTTGTTGCGCTCGCGTTGCAGCGTCAGCCGTTCTTTCTTGGTGTAGCCTTGCGCCTCGTTTGACGAGAGCATCTCGTCGAGCGCGCGTAGCCGCTTGATCGAGTTCGAGACGGTTTTCCAGTTGGTCAGCGTGCCGCCGAGCCAGCGCGAATTGACGTAATACTGCGCCGAGCGTTTGGCCGCCTCGGCGATCGCGTCCTGCGCCTGCCGCTTGGTGCCGACAAGCAGGATGCGTCCGCCGCGCGCTACCGTGTCGCTGACCGCCTGCAAGGCGCGGTGCAACATCGGCACGGTTTGCGTCAGGTCGACGATATGAATGTTGTTGCGGGTGCCGAAGATGTACTCAGCCATCTTCGGATTCCAACGGTGGGCCTGATGGCCGAAGTGAACGCCAGCTTCTAACAGCTGGCGCATGCTGTAGTCGGGCATCGCCATTATAGTTCTCCGGTTGATCCGCCGCGGACCGATGAGCCCTCACCTTGCGGTGGGACACCGGACGGCTGTTGAGGCCAAGGTCCGCGTGTGAAGTTGCCGGGCTTATATAGGGTGCCTCGGCCGGGCGCAATAAGGCCGGCGAAGTTGGCTAAAGCGCCTCGACAGTCACCACGCCCGACACCGCCTTGATGGCGCCGGCGATCTGCGGCGATACCTTAAAACGCCCGGGCAGCTTGACCTCGACCTCGTTGCCGTTGCCGAGCATCAGGACGACGCTCACTTCGCCGTCGCCCGCCTCCCCGCCATTGCGGCTGGCCGGCAGCCGGATCGGCTCAAGCCGTTTGGCCACTCCTTCGATCGGCGTATTGTCGCGCAGGAAGACGCGCAGGCCCTTCTGGGTCTTCGCGGCGGCCTGATCGAGCGGCTCGGCAGTCTGGATGCGCGCGCGTACTTCGTCGCCTTGCACTTCGGCGGAGAGGAACAAGAGCACCGCAGTGCCCGGCTCGAGCAGGTCGCGATATTGCGCCAGTCCTTCGGCGAACAATACCGCCTCGTAATGGCCAGTCGGGTCCGAGAGGCCGATGATGCCCATCTTGCTGCCGTTCTTGGTCCGCCGCTCGGTGCGCGCCACCACCGTGCCCGCCACCCGGCCGGCGCCGGCACCGGCCTTCACCGCGCGGGTAAATTCGGCCCAGGATTGGACGCGCAGCCGCTTGAGAGCCTCGGCGTAGTCGTCGAGCGGATGGCCGGAGAGGAAAAATCCGATTGCCTCGAATTCGCGTTGCAGCCGCTCCGCCGATAGCCACGGTTCAACCGCCGGAAGCACGATCGGAGCGGGTGCCGCCGCCCCGCCGAAGAGTTCCGATTGACCGATCGCCGCATCTTCGTGCGAGCGTTGCGCGGTCGCCAGCATCGCATCGACCGCGGCAAAGGCCCGCGCGCGGTTGCCTTCTATTCCATCGAAAGCGCCGGCGGCAGCCAGGCTTTCCAGCACCCGCTTGTTGACGGCGCGCGGATTGATGCGGGCGGCAAAGTCGGCAAGTCCGGTAAACGGCCGCTCGCGCGCGGCAACGAGGGCTTCTACGGCCTGGCGGCCGACGCCCCGCAAAGCGGCCAGCGCGTAATGGATGGTGTTGCCGTCCACGTCGAATTCGGCGCCGGAGCGATTGATCGACGGCGGCTCGACTTTGATGGCGAGCCGCTCGGCCTCGGCGCGGAATTCCGCGAGTTTGTCGGTGTCACCCATGGCGAGCGTCATCGACGCGGCGAGAAATTCGACCGGATAATTCGCCTTCATATAGGCGGTCTGATAGGTCAACAGCGCGTACGGGGCGGAGTGCGATTTGTTGAAACCGTACTCGGCGAATTTGGCGCAGGTGTCGAAGATCGCCTCCGCATCGTCGTGGCCGATGCCGCGCTCGACCGCGCCGGAAATAAAGCTGCCGCGCTGCGACGCCATTTCCTTGCGATCTTTCTTGCCCATGGCGCGGCGCAGAATGTCGGCCCTGCCGAGGCTGTAGCCGGCGAGATCGCGGGCGATCTGCTGCACCTGCTCTTGATAGGTGATGATGCCGTAGGTCGCACGCAGGATCGGTTCCAGCTTGGGATGCAGGTAGTCGGTTTGCTCGTGGCCGAGCTTACGTGCGCAATAGGTCGGGATATTTGCCATCGGCCCCGGCCGATAGAGCGCGACCAGCACGATCAGATCTTCGAAACGGTCCGGGCGCATATCGACTAGCGCGCGCCGCATGCCCTGGCTTTCAACCTGGAACACCCCGACCGTTTCGCCGCGCGCCAGGCATTCGAAGGTCTTGGCGTCGTCGAGCGGCAGATTAGAAAGATCGATGTCGATCCCGCGCCTTTTCACCAGTTTGACCGCGAGGTCGAGCACGGTGAGCGTGGTCAGGCCGAGAAAGTCGAACTTCACCAGCCCCGCCGGCTCGACCCACTTCATATTGAACTGAGTCACCGGCATGTTGGATTTGGGATCGCGATACAGCGGCACCAACTCGTTCAATGAACGCTCGCCGATAACAATGCCGGCGGCATGCGTAGAAGCGTGGCGGTGCAGGCCTTCGAGCCGTTGCGCGATGTCGAAAGCGCGCCGGGTGACAGGATCGCGGTCGCGCTCGGCCTGAAGCCGCGGCTCGTCCTCGATCGCGCGCTTGAGCGTGACCGGATTTGCCGGATTTTGCGGCACCAGCTTGCACAGCTTGTCGACCTGGCCGTACGGCATTTGCAGCACGCGACCGACGTCGCGCAGCACGCCGCGTGCCTGCAAGGTGCCAAAGGTGATAATCTGGGCGACACGGTCGCGGCCATACTTCCCCTGCACATAATCGATCACTTCGTCGCGCCGCTGTTGGCAAAAGTCGATATCGAAATCCGGCATCGAGATGCGTTCCGGATTGAGGAAGCGTTCAAACAACAGCCCGAAGCGGATCGGATCGAGATCGGTGATGGTGAGCGCGTAGGCGACGAGCGAGCCGGCGCCGGAGCCGCGGCCCGGTCCAACCGGGATGCCTTGCGCCTTCGCCCACTGGATAAAGTCGGCGACGATCAAGAAGTAGCCGGCATATTTCATGCGCGCGATGACGCCGAGTTCGAAGTCGAGCCGCTCGTGATAATCCTGACCGGTATGGCCCTGCGCGATACCGTAACGCGCCAGTCGGCGTTCCAGTCCGGCGAGCGCTGCGCGGCGCAGTTCGTCGGCCTCGTTTCCTTCCTGAGCGGAGAACCGCGGCAGGATCGGCGCCAGCGTGCGCGGCCGGAACGCGCATCGTTCGGCTACTTCGACGGTCGCCGCCAGCGCCTCCGGCAAATCGGCGAACAGGGAGACCATTTCGGCGCGCGTCTTGAAGCGATGCTCCGGCGTGAGCGAGCGGCGTTCCCCATCCGCGATAAACCTGCCTTCGGCAATGCACAAAAGCGCGTCATGCGCCTCGTAGTCTTCGCGGGTGGCGAAAAACGGTTCGTTGCTGGCGATGAGCGGCAGTCCACGTGAGTAAGCAAGCTCGATCAAGGCCGGCTCGGTCGCGCGTTCCGCCTCCATGCCATGGCGTTGCAGCTCGATGTACAAGCGATCGCCTAGCAGGCGCTGCAATTCCTCGCAGCGCGAAACCGCAAGCGTCCCCTGCCCGGCAACGATCGCGGTATTGAGCGGACCGCCGGGCCCTCCGCTTAGCGCAATCAGTCCGCCGGTTTCGTCGTTGAGCCAATCCGCCTTGATGTGCGGACGTTCGGTCTGCGCGGTATCGAGATAAGCGCGCGAGCACAGCCGCATCAGGCTGCGATAACCCTCGTCGCGGGTGGCAAGAAACACAATGCGTGGGAAATTGTCGGCCAGCGCCGTGCTACGGCCGTCTTGGTCGCCGAAATCGACGGCCAGCGCGCAACCGACGATCGGCTGGATGCCGGCGGCGGCGAGCTTCTCCGAGAATTCGAGCGCGCCGAACATGTTGTCGGTATCGGTCAATGCCAGCGCCGGCTGACGATCCTTTTTGGCGAGTTCAGCCAGCCGGGCAATCGTCAGCGCGCCTTCCAGCAGCGAATAAGACGAATGGACGTGCAGATGGACGAAATCGGGTGAGGTCTTCGCGGCGGGCATGGGGCTAGATACTCGCAATCGGCGATTCTGCGAGGGCAGAGCATGCGGGATGGCGCCTGAGCCTGTCCATCAGCGCGCGCGGTTGCGCACAGCCGCACACAGGCCAGTTAACCGGCCCGCGGACGCGACGGCGCTCACCTCTCAGATGACGCCAAAAACCTGCGCCCAGACCGCAACCATCGCCAGAAATAGGCTGATCGACGTCAGCGCTATGGCCTCTTCCGCAACCGCGCGAACCATGTGAACTCCCCTAGAACGTATAGGGAACATAGTTCTCTTATTGTTCTAGAGTCAAG
>DATKRE010000225.1:0-13763 GCA_035532335.1 Xanthobacteraceae bacterium
TCGAGGCCGGCAAATACCGGCGCATCGAGCGGACCGCCGCACAGTTTGTCGGTTCCCGCAAGACGCACCGGCCGCGGATTAGTGCCGGTGAAGGCGACCCGCAGATCGGCAAGCGTGTCGCCGTCGCGCCGCAACGCCACGGCGACACCGGTGACCGGATATTCGATCGAGCGGCGGATGCGAATCTTGTCATAGGCCGAGCGCAAGCCGGTGGTGCAGTGCGCCCGTGCCGCGGTGATGAACTCGCCGGGCCGCAGCGACAGAAAGAATTTGCCGTCGCCGCGCGTTTGCGTCACCGGCTCATCCTGCCGCGCATAACCGATATAAAGATCGGCAAGTGGAATGGTGCGCTTGCCGGACGCGCCCGCGATATCGATCTCGGCATCAAGCGTCAGCAGCGCCGGCGCGAGATCGCCGCTGAAGGTGGCAAAGCACACGCCACGGCTTTTCGGCGCGACATGGCATAATTCGCCGGTGGTTTTCAGGCAATGATGATTGGCCTGCCGCCACCATTCGCTCTGATTGTAGAAAATGCAGCGGGTATCGAGGGCGACATTGCCGCCAACCGTGCCCATGTTGCGATGCGTCGGGCCGGCGATGTGACCGGCCGCCTGTGCCACAGCCGGATAATGCTGCACGATGCCGGGATGGGCGGCAACTTCGGACAGCGTCGCGGCGGCGCCGATCTCGAGCGCATGCGCGTCCGCCTTGATGGCGCGCAGTTCATCGACGCCATTGATGTCGATCAAGACCGGCGGCGCGACGATGCCGCGCCGGATATTGACCATCAGGTCGGTGCCGCCGCCGAGAAGCCGGCTTGCCGGATGCGCTGCGCGCGCATCGATCAGTTGCGCAAGCGTGCGCGGACGGATGAGGTCGAACGACGGGAGCGCTTCCATTAGCCGCCGTTGCTGTTGCGCGCGGCGCCACGCGCCCGCTTCTCAAGCGCGGCGAAAACGCGGTCGGGCGTCACCGGCAAATCGTTGAAGCGCAGCCCCGTCGCATCGGCAATTGCGTTGGTGAGCGCCGGCAGAAACGCCGCCAGCGAGCCCTCGCCTGCCTCCTTGGCGCCGAACGGCCCGTGCGGATCGTTGCTTTCGACAATGCCGACCTCGATCGGCGGCGAGTCCTGGATGGTCGGCACCCGGTAATCGAGCATGTTGGCGGTCAGCATGAGGCCGTCGTGATAGGCGACTTCCTCGCTCATCGCCTGGCCCATGCCCATCCACACCGAGCCCTGCACTTGGCCCTCGACCGACAGCCGGTTGAGCGCCTTGCCGCAATCGTGCGCCACCCAGACCTTGTCGACGGTGACGACGCCGGTCTCGTCGTCGACGCTGACTTCGACGACCTGCGCCGAATAGCTGTAGCCCATGGTGCCGCCGATGGCTGAGCCGCGATACTTCTTGCCGCCGTGCGACTCGGGAATGGTCGAATAATTGCCGGTGACGGTGATGGTGCCGCTATCCTTCAATGCCTCGATGACGACTTCGTTGAAGGTCAATCCCTTGTCCTGCGCGCCGGCGCGATAGAGTTCGCCGAGGCACTCGATTTCGCCGGGCTTGGCGTCGAGCCTGCGGGCGGCCGCGGCGATCAGCACCGCTTTCAGGTTATTGGCGGCGTCGATCGCGGCGTTGCCGACCAGGAACGTCACGCGCGAGGAATACGAGCCGTTGTCCTTCGGCACGACATCACTATCGCCGGTGACGATGCGGACACGGGACAAGTCGAGCCCAAGCACCTCGGCGACACTCTGCACCAGGACGGTCGAGGACCCCTGGCCGATTTCGGCGGCCCCGGTCAGGAGCACGATCGAGCCGTCGAAGTCGAGCTTGAGCTTGACAGTCGCATGCGGCTCGCCGGTCCAGTTCACCGGCTTCGATGCGCCGCTGATGTAGTGCGAGCAGGCCATGCCGAAGCCCTTACTGATATGACCGCTGCCGCGATGCTTGTCCTTGCGGTTTTTCCAGCCGCTCTCCCGCTCGACCCAGTCCATACATTCTGGCAGGCCGTAGCTATTCACCATCAGATCGTTGTCGGTGAAGGTCGGCGGCGGCGGCAAGAGATTCGCGCGCCGCACCGCGAATGGATCGAGATCGAGCGCGCGCGCCATGTCGTCGAGCAGGCTTTCGAACGCAAACCGCACATCGACGGTGCCGTGTCCGCGGAAGGCGCCGCAAGGCGGCGTATTCGTCAACACCCGCTTGCCGACGTATTTGACGTTATGCAGGTCGTAGATCGCGTACAGCATCGAGCCGGCATAGAGGATGGTGACAATGCCATAGCCCGAATGCGCGCCGCCGCGCATGATGGCTTCGCACTCGACGCCGGTGATGCGGCCATCCTTATGCATGCCGATTTTCAACCGGACATCGGTTTCCGGCCGGCCGCGGTGGGTGATGAAGGTTTCTTCGCGGGTGACCACGATGCGCACGCAACCTTTGGCCTTGCGCGCAAGCAGCGCGGCGATCAGTTCGACATTAAGCGTCTCGGTGCGGCAACCGAAGCCACCGCCGACATGCGGCTTGATCACGCGAATACGTGACATATCCATGTCGAGGATTTGCGCCAGCATCAGGTGCACGTAATAGGGCACCTGCGTCGAAGCGTGCACGGTGATGCGATCCCGCTCGGCGTCGTAATCGGCGACCGCGGCGTGCATCTCCATCTGGTTCTGACAGACTTCGGGGCAATTATAAGTCGCCTCGCGCACCAGATCGGAGGCGGCAAACGCCGCCTGCGCGTCGCCGAGCTCAAAGAATACGTCACGTTCGATATTTTTCGGGCGCTTCTCGTGAAGCTCGACGGCGTCCGGCGCCAGCGCCGCTTTTGCGGTATGATACGCTGGCAATTCGCGCACCTTCATTTTGATCCGCCGGACCGCTTCGCTCGCGGTCGCATCATCCACCGCGGCGACGGCGGCGACCGGCTCGCCGCAATAACGCACGCGATCCCGCGCCAGCGGATGTTCGCTGCGGGCGATCGGCAGCACGCCGAAACCCTTGTCGCAATCGGCGCCGGTGACGATCGCTTTGACGCCCGGTAACTTGAGCGCCTCGGATACGTCGACGTCCAGGATTTCCGCGTGCGAATAGGGGCTGCGGTAAATTCGGCCCGCCAACATGCCAGGAACGATCAGATCGGCGGTGTATTTGGCGCGGCCGGAAACTTTCTCCGGTCCGTCGACCAGCGGCACGTAGCCCCCGATGTTATGCGTAGGCAGGACTTCGTTCACGGCGGGTCCCCCGCCGCGTGCAACTGCGCCGCGTATTGCACCGCCTCGATGATTTTCACGTAGCCGGTGCAGCGGCAGATGTTGCTGCCGAGCGCTTCACGGATTTCGTCTTCGCTCGGTCGCGGATTGCGCCGCAGCAGCCCGGCCGACGCCATGACGAATCCCGGCGTGCAATAGCCGCATTGCGATCCAAGTTTTTCGTGGAAGCCGCGCTGCACGGCCGAGAGCCGGCCATCGCTGACCAGCGATTCAACCGTGTCGACGCGATGACCGTCAGCGAGCGCCGCAAGCATCAAACATGACAGCCGCGGTTGATCGTCGACGAGCACAGTGCAGGCGCCGCATTCGCCGCCATCGCAGCCCGTTTTCGTGCCGGTCAGGCCGACGATTTCCCGCAAATAGTCCAGCAACAAAACGTTTTCGGTGATCGCATCGCTGCGGGCGCGGCCGTTGAGCGTGAGCTGAAGAATGCGCGCCATACTGGCTTTCAGCGGCTTTTTCTATTTATCCCGTCCTTTTATCAGCAACCGTCATTGCACTCAAATCGCTATGTCTGAAAACGCGAGATGATGTCATCGGGGATCGGCAACGCCTTGATGCCGGAGGGACTGGCGGCGTCGCGTTTCGCCCAGACGCGACTCTCACGGCCTTCAACGGCGAGCTCGCCGGAGATCGTCAGCCGATGCGCCACGTCGAAACTCGAGCGGCGAAATTCGCTGATCTCTGAATTGAGTTCGACGACGTCGCCGAACCGGGCCGGCGCGATGAAGCGGGCACCGACGTCAACCAGCGGAAGAATGATGCCAAGCGCGCCGGACAGATTTTCCGGCTTCACGCCCAGCGCGGTTTCAAAAAGAATCCAGGTGCCCCAATCGAAGTATTCGAAGAACCGGCTGTTGAACACGATGCCCGCAGGGTCGCAATGAGCCCATTCGACGGTGAATTGGCGGCGGCTGACGAGGTTTGGCATGCACATCCCAAGGATCGAACGGGCGTATCGAAGCGCGCCGCCGTGGTCAAACCGGTTGTCCGATACCCATCTGCCTAAAAAGTGAACAGTTATTTTCCAGCCGTTTTTAGCGCAGTGGCTTAAAAATTAGGCGGCGATGTAACCGGAATCGGATTCAAAATGGGCCCGCGGCGCGGCGCAAATCCGGTTCATCGTAATACTGCCGCGAGCCCAAGGGGTTAGCACCGATCGGCGATTGGCACACTCCTTGCGATCTGTATGGTTGCGTGATGGCACCGTGCTGTTCGCGCGCGTCAACAGGGGACATTACGATGCTCAACTCTACTGGCGTGGTCGCCGCTCAGCGACCGCGGAGCCGCCGCTGGCTCGCCGCCGCGGCCGGGCTTGCCTTTGGCGTTACCGCGGCGTCCGCCGCCCACGCCGAGGATACGATCAAGGTCGGTATTCTCCATTCGCTCTCCGGCACGATGGCCATCAGCGAAACGACGCTGAAGGACGTGGTGCTGATGCTTATCGACGAGCAGAACAAGAAGGGCGGCTTGCTCGGCAAGAAGCTCGAGGCCGTGGTCGTCGATCCTGCTTCCAACTGGCCGCTGTTCGCGGAAAAAGCCCGCGAATTAATCAGCAAAGACCACGTCTCGGTCGTGTTCGGCTGCTGGACATCGGTGTCGCGCAAATCCGTGCTGCCGGTGTTCAAGGAGCTCAACAATCTCCTGTTTTATCCGGTGCAGTACGAGGGCGAGGAGAGCGAGCGTAACGTCATCTATACCGGCGCCGCGCCCAACCAGCAGGCGATCCCCGCCGTCAATTATCTGGCGAGCGCGGATGGCGGCGGTGTCAAGCGCTGGGTGCTGGAAGGCACCGACTACGTTTATCCGCGCACCACCAACAAGATCCTCGAAGCTTACCTGAAAGACGTCCTCAAGGTGGCTCCCGAGGATATCATGATCAACTACACGCCGTTCGGCTTCGCCGATTGGCAGACCGAAGTGTCGAAGATCAAGGCGTTCGGCTCGGCCGGCAAGAAGACGGCGGTGGTGTCGACCGTCAATGGCGACGCCAACGTTCCGTTCTACAAGGAGCTCGGCAACCAGGGCGTCAAGGCAACCGACATTCCGGTGGTTGCGTTCTCGGTCGGCGAAGAGGAACTCGCCGGTCTCGACACCAAGCCGCTGGTCGGTCATCTCGCCGCCTGGAATTACTTCGAATCGATCAAGACGCCGGCGAACGAAGCCTTCATCAAGGCGTGGCACGAGTTCATCAAGAACCCGAAGCGCACCACCAACGACCCGATGGAAGCCCATTACATCGGCTTCAACATGTGGGTGAAGGCAGTAGAGAAGATCGGCACTGCCGATCCGAACAAGGTGATCGAAGCCCTTCCCGGAACGAAGCAGGCCAACCTGACCGGCGGCGTCTCGGAGTTGCTGCCGAACCACCACATCACCAAGCCGGTGTTCATCGGCGAGATCCGGTCGGACGGACAGTTCGACGTGGTGTGGAAGACCAAGGATCTTGTCCCCGGCGCCGCATGGTCGCCCTACCTCGCGACCTCCAAAGATCTGGTCGGCGATTGGGTCAAGCTCAAGTGCGGCAATTACAACACGGTGACAAAGAAGTGCGGCGGCGCGTAAGCGTTAGGACGACGCTATAACGACGACGCAGCGGGAAGGCGGCATACGCCTTCCCGCAATGCTTTAATTAACAACAGAAGCTGGTCCTGGCTCGCGAGAGCAGATAAGGCTTGGTTCCGGGAACTTCGGGATGCGTTTCAGCCGAGTTTGCCTCGTCGCCTTGATATTGGCCTCGTGCTTCGCGCTCGGCTGGGGAACCGCGCGTGCGGCAAGCGTTGCCGATGCGATTGCCCTTTTCACCGCCGACGACTTCAGCGAGACGCTGACCGGCATCAAGGAGATCGCCGGCAGCGGCGATCCGCGCGCCGAAACCATCCTTCGCGCCTTGCAGGACGGCCAGCTTCAGTTCAGCGCGCAGCGCAAGACGGTCTACATCAAAGACAGTTCCGGCAAACTGACCGATGCCGCAACCGGGGAGCCGATCGGCGGCGAGACGCCGGCCGACACCGATACTGTTCGTATCAATAATCGGCTACGCGGAGCGCTCGACGCCGCGCTTGGCGGCTTGACGCTGCTCGCCAAAAGCCCGGCGACGCGTTACGACGCCGCGCAAGCCGTCTTCAAGTCGCGGCAGGCGAGCGCCTTGCCGACGCTCGATGCAGCCATCGCCAAAGAACCAGACCCGAGCGTCAAGCGCGCCATG
Organism: Xanthobacteraceae bacterium; assembly: GCA_035532335.1. Taxonomy (GTDB): domain Bacteria; phylum Pseudomonadota; class Alphaproteobacteria; order Rhizobiales; family Xanthobacteraceae; genus BOG-931. Next base: position 6,483 of record DATKRE010000225.1, read on the forward strand.
CAGGAGGCGCGCGCGGCAATCATCCTGAGCGGAACGGCCAGCGACGAAGACAAGCTGGCCGCGGTCGAAATCATCCGCCAGCGCGGCGACCAGGATTCGCTTGGACTGCTCGCTAGTCTGCCGACGAATACGTCGCCGGCCGTCATGAAGAACGTCACCGCCGGCATTAGTACCATCAAGAATCGTCTGGCGTTATGGGAAGCGGTTCAGAACGCCTGGTACGGGATTTCGCTCGGCTCTGTGTTGCTGCTCGCCGCCATCGGTCTTGCCATCACCTTCGGCGTGATGGGTGTGATCAACATGGCGCACGGCGAAATGGTCATGCTCGGCGCCTATGTGACCTTTGTCGTGCAGGACATCATTCGCGCCAACGATCCGGCCTTGTTCGACTATTCACTCGCCATCGCCATTCCGGCTTCTTTTGTGGTCGCCGGCGGTATCGGTATCCTGATCGAACGCTGCATCATCCGCTTCCTTTACGGCAGGCCGCTCGAGACGCTGCTGGCGACCTGGGGCTTGTCGTTGATCCTGCAACAGGCGGTACGCACGGCGTTCGGCCCAAACAACCGCGAGGTCGGCAATCCGTCGTGGATGAGCGGCGCCTTCGACGTCGGCGGCATCACCGTCACCTACAACCGCCTGTGGATCGTTTGCTTCGCGATCGCGGTGTTCGTCGCGCTGCTGGCGCTGCTGCGCTTCACGCGCTTCGGCCTCGAGATGCGCGCGGTGACGCAAAATCGTTCGATGGCCGCGTCGATGGGCATCCGTACCAGCCGGGTCGACGCCCTCACCTTCGGGCTCGGCTCCGGCATCGCCGGCATGGCCGGCGTGGCGTTGTCGCAGATCGACAACGTCAGCCCCAATCTCGGCCAGGGCTACATCATCGACAGTTTCATGGTCGTGGTATTTGGCGGCGTCGGCAATCTCTGGGGCACCTTGGTCGGCTCTTTCGTCCTCGGCATCGCCAATAAATTCCTCGAACCTTACGCCGGCGCGGTCCTCGGCAAGATCGCGATTCTCGTGCTCATCATCCTGTTCATTCAGAAGCGGCCGCGCGGCATGTTCGCGCTCAAGGGCAGGGCGATCGAGGCATGACCCCGCACATCCTGATCCGTTCGCTGGACCGCGGCGCGATTGTGTTCCTGGTGACCGTCGCGTGCATTGCGATTCTGGTGCCGGTTCTCAATCTCGCTTTGCCGGCGACATCGGCGTTGTATGTTCCAACCTATCTGGTCGCGCTATTCGGCAAATACGCCTGCTACGCGCTGCTCGCATTGTCGATCGACCTGATCTGGGGTTATTGCGGCATTCTCTCGCTTGGGCACGGCGCCTTCTTTGCGCTCGGCGGCTACGCCATGGGCATGTATCTGATGCGGCAGATCGGCACGCGCGGGGTCTACGCCAACCCGACGCTGCCGGATTTTATGGTGTTCCTGAACTGGAAGCAGTTGCCGGTCTACTGGTACGGCTTCCAATTCTTCCCTTACGCGGCGCTGATGGTGCTCGTGGTGCCGGGCGCGCTGGCTTTCGTCTTCGGGTGGTTCGCGTTTCGCAGCCGCGTGACCGGCGTCTATCTTTCGATCATCACGCAGGCGCTCACATTCGCGCTGATGCTCGGCTTTTTCCGCAATAATTTCGGCTTCGGCGGCAATAACGGGCTGACCGACTTCAAGGATATTCTCGGCTTCAACGTTCAGGCTGAAACCACCCGCAACGCGTTGTTTTCGATTTCCTGCGTCGCGATCATGATCGGCTTTCTGTTCTGCCGCGCAATTATCACCTCGAAATTCGGCAAGGTGCTGATCGCCATCCGCGACGCCGAGGCGCGGACGCGGTTCCTCGGTTACCGGGTCGAATCTTACAAGCTGTTCGTGTTCACGCTGTCGGCCTGCATGGCCGGAGTCGCCGGCGCCCTGTACGTGCCGCAGGTCGGCATCATCAATCCGAGCGAGTTCGCCCCCGGCAATTCCATCGAGGCGGTGATTTGGGTCGCGGTCGGCGGGCGCGGCACGCTCACCGGCGCGGTGATCGGCGCCGTGCTGGTCAATTACGCCAAGACCTATTTCACCTCCGGATTCCTGGCGGCCTACTGGCTGTTCATGCTGGGCGCGCTTTTTATTCTGGTGACGCTATTGTTGCCGCGCGGTGTGGTCGGCACGCTGCGGCACTGGAACGCGCTGCGCCGCGATCGAACATCCGCCGCCGCCGAAGACGGCGTCCGCGAACCGTTGCCGGCGGAGTGAGGACGGGCATGGAAGCGCTGACGACCGCCCTCCTCTATCTCAACGGGGTGACCGTCTCGTTCGACGGCTTCAGGGCGCTCAATAATTTGTCTTTCACCATCGAAACCGGCGAGATGCGCGCCATCATCGGTCCGAACGGCGCCGGCAAGACCACCATGATGGACGTGGTCACCGGCAAGACCCGCCCTGACCTCGGTGACGTCCTGTTCAACGGCTCCTACGATCTCACCCGATTGGACGAAGCCGAGATTGCCGAACTGGGAATCGGCCGCAAGTTTCAAAAGCCGACCGTGTTCCAGAGCCAAACCGTCGCCGACAACCTGGAGCTGGCGCTTAAATCCGACCGCCGCGCACGCGCGACCTTATGGTGGCAGGAAAGCGCCGCCGAACGCAGCCGCATCGACGAATTGCTGACAATCATTCGTCTGACCGCCGTGCGCAACCGTCTGGCCGGCAGCCTGTCGCACGGGCAACGGCAGTGGCTCGAAATCGGCATGCTGCTGGCGCAGGATCCCAAACTCCTTTTGGTCGATGAACCGGTTGCCGGCATGACCGACAAGGAAACCCAGCAAACCGCGGAACTGCTCAAGGAAATCAACCGCGACCGCACCGTCGTGGTGGTCGAGCACGATATGGCCTTCGTCCGCGAGCTCGGCGTCAAGGTCACCTGTCTGCACGAAGGCTCGGTGCTTGCCGAAGGCAGCATCGATCAGGTTTCGTCGAACAAACGCGTCGTCGAAGTTTATTTGGGGCGATAACGCATGATCCCGAAAAGTGGATGCCGGTCTTCGGAAAAGATCATGCGTCAAGGATATGCTGATGCTTGATGTCAACGCCATCGATTTGCATTACGGCGCCGCCCAGACGCTGCGCGCGGTGTCGCTCAAAGCCGAGCCCGGCAAAGTCACCTGCGTGCTCGGTCGCAACGGCGTCGGCAAGACGAGCCTCCTCGATGCGCTCGCCGGCCAGCACGTCGTGACCCGCGGGACCATCACCTGGGAAGGCGAGGACATCACCAAACTGCGGCCGCCCGAACGCGCCCGGCGTGGCATTTCCTATGTGCCGCAGGGCCGCGAGATTTTCCCGCTGCTGACGGTCGAGGAAAATCTGCGCACCGGATTTGCGCCGCTCAAGCGCAGCGACCGCATCATCCCGGATGACGTCTTTTCCCTGTTCCCGGTGCTCAACGACATGCTGCGCCGGCGCGGCGGCGACCTCTCGGGCGGCCAGCAACAGCAGCTCGCCATCGGCCGCGCGCTGGTGATGCGGCCGCGGCTATTGTTGCTCGACGAGCCGACCGAGGGCATTCAGCCCTCGATCATCAAGGACATCGGCCGCGCTATTTCCTATCTGCGCTCGCTCGGCAAGATCGCGATCGTCTTGGTCGAGCAGTATCTCGACTTTGCCCGTGAACTCGGTGACTATTTCGCCGTCATGGAACGCGGCGCCGTTGTCTATGCCTCGAACCGCGCCGATCTCGACGAAGCCACGTTAAAGCAGGCAATGGCAATCTGATTTTGAAAGACGTGATGTGCGTCGGGGGGTGAACGTGCTTGCGACGGCGCCGGTCCACAGCGAAATCTTCGCCGGCAATCGGGCCATCGGCCGGATCGCGCTTTCGGTGCGGGCCGCGGCCGGCCACAGCCGGCGGCTGCGCGTCCACGAACAGGGCGCGTTGCGGGTCCGCTTCCCCAACGGCCCAACCTCGAACACGCTGGACGCCGTAATTCTCAACACCGCCGGCGGCATGACCGGCGGCGATCGCTTCGCCATCGACATCGATGTCGGCCCCGACGCGCGGCTGATGGTGACCACGGCGGCAGCGGAAAAAATCTATCGCTCGCTGGGGCCCGATACCGGCATCGACGTCACGCTCGGTGTCGGCCCGGGCGCGGCGCTCGCCTGGCTGCCGCAGGAAACCATCCTGTTCGATCGGTTACGGTTGCGGCGGAGCATCGCGGTGGAGCTGGCGCGCGACGCCGACCTCACCCTCGCGGAAGCGATTGTATTCGGCCGGTCCGCCATGGGCGAAACCGTGCGGCGCGGAAATATCTTCGACCGTTGGCGTGTGCGCGTCGGCGAGACGCTCGTATTTGCGGAAAGTCTGCGCCTCGACGGCGCCGTCGCCGCGAAACTTGCGCAGCGCGCTGTCACCGGCGGCAGCGTCGCCATTGCCAGTGTGCTCAAATATCCGGCCGACGAAGGTAAAGTCGCCGCCGTGCGCGCGCTTGCGCAAACTTTTGCCGGTGAGGTCGGCGTGTCGGCCTGGAACGGCGTTATGCTCGCGCGCCTGGTTGCGCCCGACGGCGCCGCGCTGCATCGCGATCTGATCGGCGTGCTCACCGCACTCGGCGCGCCGCTGCCGCGGCTGTGGCTCAACTAGAGGACGACGATGAATCTCACGCCACGCGAAAAGGACAAGCTGTTGATCGCCATGGCGGCCATCGTGGCGCGGCGACGCCTCGAACGCGGGGTCAAGCTCAATCATCCGGAGGTGGTCGCGCTGATTTCCGATTTCATTCTGGAAGGCGCCCGCGACGGCTGCTCGGTCGCCGAACTGATGGAAAAAGGCGCGCACGTCGTCTCGCGCGCGCAGGTGATGGACGGCATCGCCGAGATGATTCCGGAAATCCAGGTCGAGGCGACGTTTCCGGACGGCACCAAGCTCGTCACCGTGCATGAGCCGATACGATAGATGCTTTTCTGTGAAAGGCTTTACCCATGATCCCCGGCGAAATGTTCATCAAGGACGGCACGATCGAACTCAACAAGGGCCGCAAGAGCGTGACCCTTTCGGTCGCCAACAGCGGCGACCGGCCGATCCAGGTCGGCTCGCACTATCATTTCTTCGAGACCAACCCGGCGCTGAAATTCGACCGCAAGAAAGCGCGCGGCATGCGGCTGGATATTCCCGCCGGCACGGCGGTCCGGTTCGAGCCCGGCCAGACGCGCGAGGTCAAACTGGTGGCGCTCGCCGGCAAGCGCGTGGTGTACGGATTCCGTCAGGATGTGATGGGGAAGCTATGAGAACGAGGATCCTGGAATCATGGCGGGCAGGCCTGCGCAGGCCCACCCGTCACGTTCTCAGCGCTGCTACCGCGGCTGGGACCATGATCCTATCGGCTCTTGGCACGACGCCAGGTAGCGGCTTCAGCGCCACACCGATCTGACCTTGGCGATCTCTCTCGTCTGGCGAACCACACGCTAGTGATCTGAAAGTGAGGATACCGCAGACCTGCGCAGACGCAAGCAAAAGCGTGAAATTCCGTGGTGACGCGCTGCGGTGGGGATAACACTGGGGATTTTTAGAAACTGGAGACAACGATGGCCGTGCAACTAAGCCGTTCAATCTACGCCGATATGTTTGGTCCGACGACCGGGGATCGCGTGCGGCTTGCCGATACCGATCTCATCATCGAGGTCGAAAAAGATTTTTGCATCTACGGCGAGGAAGTGAAGTTCGGCGGCGGCAAAGTGATCCGCGACGGCATGGGCCAGAGTCAGATCACCAACAAACAAGGCGCGGTCGACACCGTCATCACCAACGCGCTCATTCTCGATCATTGGGGCATCGTCAAAGCCGACGTCGGCCTCAAGGACGGGCACATCTTCGCCATCGGCAAAGCCGGCAACCCGGACATCCAGCCGGGCGTCACCATCGTTATCGGCCCAGGCACCGAAGTCATCGCGGGCGAAGGCAAAATTCTCACCGCCGGCGGTTTCGACACCCACATTCATTTCATCTGCCCGCAGCAGGTCGATGAAGCGCTGATGTCGGGCGTCACCTCGATGCTCGGCGGCGGCACCGGACCAGCGCACGGCACTTTCGCGACCACCTGCACGCCCGGCCCGTTCCACATCGCGCGCATGATCCAGGCGGCCGACGATTTTCCGGTCAATCTCGGCTTTGCCGGCAAGGGCAATGCTTCGCGGCCGGCGGCGCTTGAGGAAATGATCAAAGCCGGCGCCTGTGCGCTCAAGCTGCACGAGGACTGGGGCACCACGCCGGCGGCAATCGATTGCTGTCTCTCGGTCGCCGACGATTACGACATTCAGGTGATGATCCATACCGACACGCTCAACGAATCTGGCTTCGTTGAGGACACCATCAAGGCGTTCAAGGGCCGCACCATCCATGCCTTCCACACTGAAGGCGCCGGCGGCGGCCACGCGCCGGACATCATCAAGGTAGCAGGACTGAAAAACGTGCTGCCGTCGTCGACCAATCCGACCCGGCCTTATACAAAGAACACCATCGACGAGCATCTCGACATGCTGATGGTGTGTCACCACCTCGACCCATCGATCGCCGAAGACCTCGCTTTCGCCGAAAGCCGCATCCGCAAAGAGACCATCGCGGCGGAGGATATTCTTCACGACCTCGGCGCGCTGTCGATGATGTCGTCGGATTCCCAAGCCATGGGCCGTCTCGGCGAGGTCATCATCCGCACCTGGCAGACCGCCGACAAAATGAAGAAGCAGCGCGGCCGGCTGCCGCAGGAAAAAGGCGACAACGATAACGTCCGGGTCAAACGCTACGTCGCCAAATACACCATCAATCCGGCCATCGCACACGGCGTGTCGAAACTGATCGGCTCGGTCGAGAAGGGCAAGCTCGCCGATCTTGTGATCTGGTCGCCGGCCTTTTTCGGCGTCAAACCCGATTGCATCATCAAGGGCGGCTCGATTGTCGCCGCCCTGATGGGCGATCCGAACGCCTCGATCCCCACCCCGCAGCCGGTCCACTTCCGGCCGATGTTCGGCGCTTTCGGCCGCGCGCGCACCACGTCCTCGGTGGTTTTTACCTCGAAGGCCGCGGTCAAGGCCGGCCTCGGCAAGAAGCTCGGCATCCAGAAGGCGCTCTACGCGGTGGCAAACACCCGTGGCAAAATCTCGAAGAAGAGCATGATCCACAACGACGCCACGCCGGTGATCGAAGTCGATCCGGAGACTTACGAAGTGCGCGCCGACGGCGAACTCCTGACCTGTGCGCCGGCGGAAACGCTGCCGATGGCGCAGCGGTATTTTTTGTTTTGAT
>DATKRE010000226.1:0-15033 GCA_035532335.1 Xanthobacteraceae bacterium
GTCACCGACATGTTGCCAGGGCGGCTCTCGATCATGTATCGCGCCCCGCGACATTTGCCGTGTCACGCGGCGAAACGGAGAACTTAAGGTGCCGGACTCTCATGGTAGTTTCGTCTGGTACGAGCTGACCACGACTGACACAGCGGCTGCCAAAATCTTCTACGCCGGCGGGCGAGCGCAGCGAGGTAGGGGGTCATCGACAACAGATCGGAAAATCTGCAGCACTGACAGAGGGAGCAGCGTCTACCCTAATTGTTGCCCATACGCGCGCGCGAGACTGACCTGCTCGAGCCGCCTGGGCGGCGCTGCGGCAGGCATCTAGAGCGCAATCGGGGTGGGGTCAAAGTTCGTGGCCGATTCACAGTCATTTCCATCGACGAGTTCGAGACCGCAGCCGGGGTGACAAGCGCGGCAGGCATCCACGCCTTCTGGCCTCTTCCTTGATGAGTACGAAGCGATGTTCGCTGGGATCGGCGCTTGAGATTCCCGGTGCGCATGATGCCAGTCTGCTGCGTGTGACACGGCGAACGTGTAAGACTAGTCGAAGACGAGCTACTGATTTCTAGCTCTTCACAACATCAGAGAGCGTAATGCAAAGATCGCGCGCGGCGGCAAGGGCGGAGCTGCCTTGTTCTTCCCGCGTGCTAATCACTTCGCTTCTGATTGTCATCGGCGATCGCAAAATTCCGCAACGTTATGCCATTGACGGGACTTAAAAGCGCGTCGATCTCGCGCTGGCGCCGTCCGCTGAAAAGCCCGCGCTGATAGCCGGTCTTGCGTGGGGAGGTTGGCTCGTGTTTCACGGCCGGCCCATAAGGCCGCGAGAATTTAAGCAGGCGCCCGTCCTCGTCCGCCCGCTGCTGAAGGTAGAACACCGGGATGTAATGATGTTTGTGCGGTCGCTCCATTTAGTCAGCCGGCCGCTCCCGGGCCTTTGGGAAAAGACCGCCCATAGTATTTTTCGCCCCACGCGTTCACGGCGGCGAGGTAGTGCGCCCGCGTTGCATCCAGCCTCGGATCGAGGCCCTCGAAATCCGACAGCAGCACGACGGCGGCGTGGCCGAAGCGCTTGGCCATTTCTTCCAGCCAAGCCTGTAGCTTGGGCTTATCCATGAGCGGTCCCAGCCTTCCGAGGCCGTCCTGCGAAGCCATCTGGAAGCCGCGATAGGTGGCGTGCGATGCATGCTCCGAGATGAGATCGTAGGTGGCTTTGCGCATCCCAGCGGTATAGCCATCGCGCTTGTCGAGCGCGTCGCGGATGAGGCTGGGTCCAAAGTCGCCGAGGCGTTGCTTCTTGGTTGCGCTCTTCCACACCGCGATTTTGTCCGGATTGGAGCGCAGATAATCGACGAGGAAATAGGTCTCGACGATGTCGCGCACATGCACGAACGCCTTCTAATAATGGCCGGAGAGCGCCAGTTTTCTCGACGCGGCGCATCGTTGAACAGCCTGATCCCGAGCAATTGTAGCGTCAGTTCGTCGTCGCTGCCGTGAACATGCTCTTGCGTGAAGGCAAAGACCGCATTCATCGCTTCGTGTACGACCGCGAGGTGATCCCTCAAATCCTCGCGTGTGCCAATGAGTTTGATGCTGGTATCGCGAAGCCGCTCTTCTTCCGCATGCAGCGTTTCAAGGTTGTCGCGCAGCGGTTCGCCTAAATTCATGGCTTCGGTCGTTACTACCTGCCAGGAGATAGCCAGTATCGGCAGGTTCGTTGATCATTACAACCACCGGCGCTATCACGAGAGCCTGAACGATCTAACACCGGCCGACGTGTACTTCGGGCACGGTCACACAATCCTGCTGGAAAGAGAAAGGATCAAACGAAACACAATCAAAAATCGACGCTTGCAGCATCAAAAGAAAGTCGCCTAAAACTAAAATCAGATGAGCCGGTCGATCCTGTAGTTCATACCGCCATCTGTCTCAAATTATCTGATGACGGACACCTCGAATGTTAAACCGGTCGTCCACGTTTGCCATGCAGATACCATGCAGATTTTTTCATCCTGCATGGCAGTTTACCGTCAGTTGATTTTGTTCCAATGTTTATTGAGCTTTTGGCGCGCCCGAAGAGATTCGAACTCCTGACCCCCAGATTCGTAGTTTGGCGGGATCCATTGTCCGGGTAGGGCGCGCCCAAAAGACAATCGCGAGTCGTGCTGGTCGGCGCCATGCGTTGGTCTAATAGGCATTGAGACGGGCTCGACGATTGCCGTGTGGCATCCAGTGCGTACCGGAATCCCGCTGAAAACAGTCAAAGAACTGTCGCCAATGCCTGCCGCCAGTGTCGCCAATGATTATTCTAAGTGCTTGATTTTAAAAATGATGGAGCCCCGGTGCCGGGATCGCCGGGGCTCCAAGCAATCTCATTCAACACAAGTTGGGAGATCGAGATCGCATCAACGTCTATGCAAACCACGGGCCAAAATCCAAGCCCATCGATACGGCATTGATTCCTGCGCGGTTCGCGCCGTTTACGCGGAGTCTGGTCGCTGCGTAGGCGGAGGGTGACTGTTTTGCGGGCAGCAAGTCGCATCATGGCTAAAACGGCGTTCGGCTGCGCATCGCAGCCGCCAGCGTCCCCTCGTCGAGGTAATCGAGTTCGCCGCCGACCGGCACGCCATGTGCCAGCCGCGTGACCTTGACGTTAGCGTCATGCAGGAGGTCGGTGATGTAGTGGGCGGTGCTCTGGCCGTCGACCGTCGCGTTGAGGGCAAGAATGATCTCGTGCACGGAAGCATCGTGCGCGCGCTTGACCAGCGCATCGATGGTCAGATTATCCGGGCCGACGCCGTCGAGCGGCGATAGCGTGCCGCCGAGGACGTGATAGCGCGCGTTGATGGCATGCGCGCGCTCGAGCGCCCACAAATCGGCCACGTCGGCCACGACGACAAGGGCGGATGCTTCGCGGCGCGGATCGGTACAGACCGCGCACGGATTCTGGGTGTCGATGTTGCCGCAAATCCCGCACACCTCGATCTTCTCGATCGCGGTTTGCAACGCGGTGGCGAGCGGCGCCATTACAAGTTCGCGTTTCTTGATGAGGAACAGCGCCGCGCGCCGCGCCGAACGCGGCCCCAGCCCCGGCAAGCGGGCGAGCAGCTGGATCAGGCGTTCGATCTCGGGACCGGCGACAACGGCGGGCATCGCAATTATTGTACCGCGCGGCTTGCTGATGCGTGCTCCCTCCCCCCTTGCGGGGGAGGGGTGGGGAGGGGAGTTGGATTTGTAGGCCTTGCAGGCAACCCCTCTCCCACAAGGGGAGAGAGAACGCAGCGGCCCGATTCGTTATTCATCGCGATCGTCATCAAAACAACTTCATTCCGGGCGGCAGCGGCAAGCCGCCGGTGAGCGCCTGCATCCGCTCCTGCAACACGGTTTCGAGTTTGCGGCGGGCATCGGCGTGGGCGGCGACAAACAGATCCTCGAGGATTCCCTTCTGGTCAGGTTTGACCAGCGAGTCGTCGATGCGGGTCGCTCGCAACTCGCCTTTGCCGGACATCGTGATCGTCAGCAGACCGCCGCCGGCGCTGCCTTCGACCTCGATCCGTTCGAGCTCGGCCTGCATCGCCTCCATTTTGGATTTGAGTTCGGTGGCCTGTTTCATCAGGCCGAGAAAATCTACCATCCCGTCACTCGTGCATTATTCATTGTCGGAGCGGCCAAGATCGGCCGTATCGTGCTCGATTTCATTGGGTGCGGCGGGCGAATCGTCCGGCAAGCGCACGTTCACGATCTCGGCGCCCGGAAAACGCGCCAGCACTGCCTGTACCAGCGGATCGCCGCGGACATCGTCCTTCAGCTCGGCTTCGCGGGTCTGCGCCTGGGCGTGAAGGCTCGGGGCCCCGGTCTCCGCCGAGACAATCACCATCCATCGCCGGCCGGTCCACTCGGAAAGTTTTTTCGACAATTCACCAGTCAGCGTCCTCGGCGCGCTCGCCTCGAGCGCGATTTCCAGCCGGCCGTCTTCGAAGCGGACAAGCCGCACGTCGCGCTCCAGCGCGCTCTTGAGCGCGAGGTCGCGTTTCTCGGCGGCGAGCGACACCAGTTCCTCGAAATTCCGCACGACGGCTGCGGTCACCGCGGTCGGATCGACGCGCGCGACTGGCGCATTGACGGGCATTCCCGCCGGCGCGGCGGCCAATGCGGCGCGCGTACCGCCACGCGGAACGTCACCGCGCTGGGTATCGGCGCGAGCCGGCGGTTCCGACCGCGGCGACGACTGACTGGACGGCGACGGCGCACCGCCGTTGCCGCGCGCGCTTTCGCCAAGCGAGCGGACAACTTCGTCCGGGGTCGGCAGATCGGCGGCGTAAGCGATACGGACAAGGACCATCTCGGCGGCGGCGAGCGGCCGGCCGGAGGATGTCACTTCTTCGATGCCCTTGAGCAGCATCTGCCAGGCGCGGGCGAGCACGCGCATCGACAGTTTGGCGGCGAAGGCGCGTCCGCGCGTGCGCTCGGCTTCCGTCAGCGACAGATCGTCCGCGAGCGATGGAACCACTTTGATCCGAGTGACGAAATGCGTGAACTCGGCGAGGTCGCCGAGCACCATGGCTGGATCGGCGCCGGCGTCATACTGATCGCGCACTTCGGCAAGCGCTCGCGGCAGATCGGCGCGCATCAGCGCCTCGAACAGGTCGATGATCTTGCCGCGATCGGCAAGGCCAAGCATCTGCCGCACGTCCTCGGCACGAACCGGTCCGGCCGAAATTGTCGTTGAATTGCCGGCGCCTGAAGCACCGGAATGCGCGATCGCCTGGTCGAACAGCGAAAGCGCATCGCGCACCGAGCCTTCGGCGGCACGCGCGATCAACGCCAGCGCTTCCGGCTCGGTGGTGATCGCCTCCTTGCCGGCGATGCCTTGCAGATGCTTGACCAACAGGCCGGCATCGACCCGCCGCAAATCGAAGCGCTGGCAGCGCGACAGCACGGTGATCGGCACCTTGCGGATTTCGGTGGTGGCGAACACGAATTTGGCGTGCGGCGGCGGCTCTTCCAGTGTCTTGAGTAGCGCGTTGAAGGCGGCGCCGGACAGCATGTGCACTTCGTCGAGGATGTAGACCTTGTAGCGGGCCGACACCGGCGCATAGCGGATGGCGTCATTGATGGCGCGCACGTCCTCGACGCCGTTGTGGGAAGCGGCGTCCATCTCGATCACGTCGAGATGCCGGCTTTCCATGATCGCCTGGCAATGGACACCGAGCGCCGGCATGGCGATGGTCGGCGCGGTGATCGAGCCATCCGGCAGTTCGTAATTGAGGGCGCGTGCGAGAATCCGCGCGGTCGTCGTCTTGCCGACGCCACGCACGCCAGTGAGGATCCATGCTTGCGGAATACGGCCGGCTTCGAATGCATTCGAAACCGTGCGCACCATCGCATCCTGGCCGATCAAGTCGGCGAAGGTTGCCGGCCGGTATTTACGCGCCAACACGCGGTAGGTGCCGGCCTGGTTGGTAACATCGTTCATCGCAGCCTTGAGCCTTTGGCTTTCAAAACAGCGTAGCCCGGATTGAGCGAGGCGAAATCCGCCTTAGCGTATATGCGGGCCGATTGTCCCCGCATTTCGCGTCGCTCAACGCGGGCTACATTCATATGAAAGGGTGGGAGGCTGACGAGCGACCCGAATCGCGCTCGTTAGGGCTGCTTCCTTCCGGACCTGACCCGATTGGCGAGTGGCTCGTCCACCGCCAACCTCCCGGCTCCTATATCGGCCGCGAGGGGGGAGAAAGCAAGGTTTGGCGACCCCCTTCCCGCAAGGGACAGCGGAAGGGTAGATTGCAGCTTCCTCGGTCAAGCACGCCAACATGAACGTTCGCACGATTATCCTCGGCCTGATTATTGTGGTCATCGCTTTCGTCGGCGCGACGCTGCTGATGAACGTGCTCTGGCCGGTGGCGCCGGCTTCGCTGCAACAGGACCGTCCGGCTTTGGTGTCGATGCCACCCTTGCAGCCGCTTGCCGGCACGTCGACGGTGCTCGCACCGGCGGCGATCGCCATCACGGCGATCGGCGATGCGCTCGAGGCGCAGGCGCCGCGCAATCTCTCGGGCAAGCCGGCCAATCCGGTTTCAAAAATCCTTTCCAACGCGCAGCTCAATTTCAACATCACGCGCGGGCCGCTGAGTGTGACCGGAAGACCGGACGCACTGGTCATCAACACGCCGCTCTCCGGCACATTCGAGGCGCTTGGCACCGTCACCGGCGGGCTTGGCAGCGCGACCAACGCGCTCGGCGGTGCGCTCGGCAACATCATCGGCGGCAACGTCGGCCAACAGGTCGAGTCGCTCGCCGGCAAGGCGTTCAATCAGCATGCCGACATCCGCGGCACCGTGACGGCGATTTCCCGGCCGACCATCGAGCCGAACTGGCGGCTTTCGCCGAATTTGACCGCGCAGGCTAACGTCGTCGATGTCGTTCTTCCAATTGCCGGCATCAAGCTCAGCGTTTCCAACGAGGTGAAGCCGGTGCTCGACAATGTGGTGCGCGAGCAGACCAACGCGCTGGAAACGCGATTACGCAACGACCCGTTCATCGAGCTGGCGGCGCGCAGCGAATGGAGCAAGCTCTGCCGCGCGATTTCGCTCGGCGCGGCAGCGGCCGGCATGCCGAAGCTGTGGCTCGAAATCCGCCCGATCAAAGCGATCGCCGCCCAACCGAAGATCGACGCCAAAGCGGTGACGCTCCTGATCGGCGTGCAGGCGGAAACCCGCATCGTGCCGAACGAGACCAAGCCAGTTTGCCCGTTTCCGGGCCAACTTGAACTGGTGCCGCAGGCCAACGAAGGCACGCTCGACATCGCGGTGCCGATCGATGTGCCGTTCACCGAGGTCGGTCGCCTGGTCGAGGCGCAGTTCAACGGCAAAACCTTCCCGGAGGACGGCTCCGGTTCGTTCGCGACGACGATCAAACAGACCGCGATCGCGCCGTCCGGCGACCGTTTGCTGATTTCGCTCCTGGTCAACGTCAAGAAGCGCGGTTTCTTCGCCGTCGGTGCCGATGCGACGGTGCATGTCTGGGGCCGCCCGGTGCTCGATCAGGAGCGACAGATCCTGCGCTTTACCGATATCGCGATCGACGTGAAGTCGAAGGCGGCGTTCGGGCTTGTCGGCGAGGCGGCACAGGCCGCGGTGCCCTATTTGCAGAAAGCGCTGGCCGAGCAGGCGATCATCGACTTGAAGCCATTTGCCGCCGACGCGAAGAAGCGCATCGGCGCCGCGGTTGCCGATTTCACCGGACAAAGCGCGGCGATTTCCGCCACCGTCGCGATCGACGATTTGCGGCTGACAGGCATCGCCTACGACAACAAGACCTTGCGCATCATTGCCGACGCCAAGGGCGCGGTGAACGTCGCTATTTCATCGCTCGCTTTGCACTAGCGCCGCCACTGTTTTCCTGCCGATCCTTAAGCCGCCCTGCTGCTGTGCGGTGCGGCTTTGCGGAAAAATTAATGCCAGAAAATCGCCAGCAGAATGATGATGGGTAACGGGACGCCCAGAAGCCAAAGTAAAATTCCTCTGCCCATATTCGCCTCCTTATATTGTGCGGGGGGTAAGGACGCGATCGTTCCAGGTGCCGTCGCGTAATGCACCGCCTTCCGCCGCGGTGAGGCTCGCGGCAAATGCGCCGAACAGCATCGCTGCGGTCAGCCAGAACGAAAGATGCGCGGCGGCTTTGCGCGCCTCATCGGCGGCGGTTTTCGCCTCCGCTACCACCGTGTTAACCCGTTTCTCGGCATCGGCCTGGCTCAACCCAGTGTGCGCAGCGACGATCTGCGTAACGTAGGCCCGATCGGACGCAGTTAAATCCCGATCGCTGTGAAAATCGGCAGTCCACAAACGCAGCACTTCGGCGCGCGTTCGTCCCGCATTCGGCAAGCCCGCAGCGGCGCTGGTCGCCGGTTGATTTGGATTGGCCGGCGTCGCGCTTTCGTTAGCCGCCGCAGGCGTCGGCGCCGTGGCGCTAGCGGTTCCCTGCGGAGAGGGAGCGGTCCGTAGCAACCTGTCGACGTAAATGTCCGATGGATTGACGTCACGTGCTGATTGCGCGGCTCCGCCGACGCCGGCGGTTGCGCCATTCGCGAGATAGCCGATCGTCGAGGTCAGCACCGTCGCGCCGATCAGGGTGGCAAACGCCCAGGCTAAAAATCCATGGGCGGTGTCGCGGAAGAAGACCTCGTTGGTGTGCAGTCCGACTGCCTTGGTCCGCAAGCGTCCGGCGAGGTAGCCGCCGATCGCTGACGACATCACGCTGACAATGACGAGGTATATTCCGGTGCCGATCTGAAAGCTCGCGGCCGATACGCCGGAGTCGCTCCAAGGCGATATCGCCGAAAAACCGATCCCGGCTCCGAAAGCAATCAAAAGCAGCGAAAGCGCTGCCGCGCCGACCGCGCCCGCGGCGATTGCCGCCCACGACACGCCGGAGTGGGTATCGACTGCTGCGGCGGCGAGCGGATCGGATTGCATAGAAAATCTCCTGGACGGGCAAGCCGTCACACCGTAAGTCGGCGGCGCCGACAAAAGTTCCGCGCCCGCCGTTGTGCGCTGCACCGTGATCGGGATCGACCGCTTGACCTGGATCGACCGCGCGGCTTCTATCGCGGTCGTGCCCCGAGACTCCGCGCTTACCCCTCCACCACAGGCCTATGCCGGAAGCCGTCTTGAGCGCGCCGCCGTCCAGCGCGGCGACGCCGCCGCGCTCGCGGCCATGGCGAAAAACGGGAGTGCCGGGTTCTACCTGATTGCGGGGGATCAGGTGGTCCTGAAGAAAAATGGTGAGGGTTTCGACCCATTGTTTTCATCGGCTGAGGCGCGGGCATGCGGCAACCCGCGTGAAACCGTATTTCTCGGTTTGCTCGAGGAGGCGCCGCGTTTTGGCGCCGCGCTCGATACGGCTTCGGTCGAGCCGCTGAAAGCGCGCGGCGACCTCAAGCTGATCGATCTTCGCTCGATCGCGGTGCAAGGCATTGTCGCTGCCGATCATCTGCCGCCGTTGGCGGAGGCCAAGGCGATCCTCGGCTGGCATGCCCGCCATCGGTTCTGCCCGAATTGCAGCGCGGCCACCGATCCCGCCCAGGGCGGCTGGCGGCGCGATTGCCCGTCCTGCAAGGCCGAGCATTTTCCGCGCACCGATCCAGTGGTGATCATGCTGGCGATTGCCGGTGACCGCTGCGTGCTCGGCCGCTCGCCGCGTTTTCCGGCAACGATGTGGTCGTGTCTGGCGGGCTTTGCCGAGCCGGGCGAATCGATCGAGGAGGCGGCGCGGCGTGAAATCCGCGAGGAGGTCGGCGTCGGCTGCGGGCGCGTGACCTATTTTGCATCGCAGCCTTGGCCGTTTCCCTCCTCACTGATGATCGGCTGTCACGCCGAGGCGCTGACGGAAGCGATCGTCATCGACAAAAGCGAGATCGAAGAGGCGCGCTGGTTCGATCGCGGCGAACTTCGGCTGATGCTTGAGTGCAAGCATCCCGACGGCTTGGCAACGCCTCCGCCGGTCGCGATCGCCCATCACATCATCCGCGATTTTATCGAGCGCGGCGCCGACGTGTTGGTGGCGTGATGGCGCAACCGCCGGCGCCGCCGCGCATCCTCTGCACCGGTATCATCGTGCTCGACGAAGTGTTTCGCGTCGAGACGCTGCCGTTGCCCGACACCAAAGCCGAAGCGACGGACTTTTTTATCGTCAACGGCGGCTGTGCCGCGAACGCGGCTGTTGCCATCGCGCGCCTCGGCGGCAAAGCCAAACTCGTGGGTCCGCTCGGCGGCCCGGCCGGGAAAGACGATAACGGCGACCGCGTGCTCGCGGCGCTGGCGCGCGAACAGGTGGATACCGGCGATTGTCAGCGGGTCGATGGACTAGCCACCGCCCTTTCGGCGATTTTCATCGATGCGCACGGCGACCGAACGATCGTGACCTACCGCGACCAGCGCATTGCGACGGTGACGCCGCGCGATCCGCGCGCGGTGGTGGAGTTCGCCGATCTCGTTCTTGCCGACAATCGCTATCCGCCGTTCGTGCAGCCGATTTGCGAGGCGGCACGGCGGCGCGGTCTGCGTGTCGTGGTCGACGCCGACAAGCCGACGACCGCGGACGATCCACTGTTTGGCGCCGCGACGCATGTGGTGTTTTCGTCCGAGTGCCTCATCGCCACGACCGGGTGCAGCGATCTGGCTGCAGGGCTGCAAAAGATGGCCGGGCATACCCAGGCCTTCCTGGCGGTGAGCAATGGACCGAACGATATTCTCTATCTCGAAGGCCGTGCGCTGCAGCGCGTGCCGGTTTTTGCCGTGCGGGCGATCGATACGCTCGGCGCCGGCGATTCGCTGCACGGAGGATTTGCGTTGGCGCTTGCTGAAGGGCGTTCCGAACCGGATGCATTGCGCTTTGGCGCGGCTGTCGCCGGCATCAAGTGTAGTCGCATGGGCGGTTCCACCGGCACGCCGACGCGGGCTGAACTCGAGGCGTTTGTGGCGGAACACCCCGCCCCGGCGCGCTGAAGCGCCCGAAATAGGGCTTGCGTTGGTATTTTTTTCTATGTAAACCCATCCATTGGCGGATTATTGGAATAATATTCCATGGATGCTATCGACCGCAAAATCCTCGGGGTGTTGCAGAACGACGCCTCCCTCTCGGTTGCCGACATCGGCAACAAGGTCGGGCTATCCTCCACGCCATGCTGGAAACGTATCCAGCGTCTGGAAGCCGACGGCGTAATCCTCAGACGCGTCGCGCTGGTCGATCAAGATCGCATCGGGCTTGGCATCAGCGTGTTCGTCTCGGTGGAAACCGGCGACCACTCGCAGGAATGGCTGGAACGCTTCGCCAAAACCGTCGGCGCCATGCCGGAAGTGATGGAGTTTTATCGGATGGCCGGCGACGTCGATTACATGCTGCGCGTCGTGGTGCCAGACATGGCCGGTTACGACGCCTTCTACAAACGGCTGATCGCGACGGTGCCACTCAAGAATGTCACCTCGCGATTTGCGATGGAAAAGATCAAGTCGACGACGGCACTGCCGATTCCGGCTTAAGCTTCAATCGTCAGTGACCCGAGCTAAGGGCGCCGGCGCCGGAGGCTTGCAAGTTGCGCGTGACGGCCTGAGTCATCGCGCCGGTGAAGAAGTCGTTGTAAAGTTGGGTGTCTTTGTCGAAGTCTTTGATGCCGGTGTCGCCCAGCGTGATCCGCGGCGAGCAGTCCGGCGTGCAGCTATAGGTTTGCCGGGTCTGACCGGTATAGACCACCACGATATTATCGCTCGGCCCCGCCACCTCGATGGTTTTCTCGGTCAGGACGTCGCCCGACTTGTCCATGACGATGAAATTGGTCGCGCCGTAGGCTTTGCCGGTGATCACGGCAAGGCCGCCCGGCTGAATCGAAAGGTCGGCGATGAGCGGGTTGCCGACCACGACGGTCGCGGCCCGGTCGGGCAAGTGCAGTATCCGGGCTTGATCGAGGTGAACGACGATTGGTTCGGGCGGCGGAGGCGCGGCCGCGGCACCCGGCGCGGTCAGGGCGATCGGCAGCAGGGCGGCAAACACCCAGCAGAGCGGGCCTGCCTTGGCCCAGCCTCGCGTGCACAACGCGGCCATCGCTACACTCCGATACGCTACGCGGAACTCTTACAAACGCACGCTTCTACTTGACGCCAAATTGATGAAAGAAATGCAAATTTGCCGCCGGCTCAGGCGCGCGGACCCCCGCTTGCGGAGGGTGGTCCACTACTTGGTGAACGGGTGCACCAGCTGCGCGCCGAAGGTCGTCGGAAACTGCCGGTCGGCGATACCGTAGTGGTCGGGCAACTCGCCCGCCGGCATGTAGAAGGTGCCGAAGATCAGGTCGAGGACCGGAAAAGTCGCGGCGAAGTTCTTCTCGCCGCCACGTTCGGCGGCAGTGTGATGCCAGCGGTGAAAGACCGGGCTTGCAATCACATATTTGAACGGACCTAACGTCCAGTCGAGATTGGCGTGCACGAACGCCGAATGAGCGATGGTGATCGGTCCCAGCACGATGAAGATTTCCGGCGAGATGCCGATGATCAGCATGACGACGTCGGCGATCACCGCGCCGAAAAACAGATTGACCGGGTGGAAGCGTGCCGCCGAGATCCATTCCAGCTCTTCGGATGAATGATGCACGGCGTGGTATTTCCACAGCCGGTCGCGGTGGAAGAGGCGGTGCGTCCAATACAGGATGAAGTCCTCGCCGATCATGAAGACGATCATTTGCGCCGCTAACGGCAGTGTCGCCAGCGGGCCATGGCCGTTCTGATAGAAGGCGATCAGGCCGGAAGCGGTGGTTATGCCGAACAACACCGCAGCGCCGGCAACCAGCATGCCGATGCGCAGATATCGCGTGACGACCGGGATAAAAAACCAGTAGCAGAGGTCGGTGACCAGATCGGGTTTTTGCCACCAGTGCTTGCCCGGATTGCAGGCCGAGAAGTAGGTCAGCACCGTGAAGGCGGCGGCGAGCCCAAGCGAGATCGGGATGTTTTTCATAACGGTTTCGCCGACGCTGACGATGAAGGCGAGCAATTCCTGGTTCATCTGATGAGCCGCTGTTGACCGGTTCGCCCGGTGCGCGCGCCGCAAATGGCGGCGCCGTGTTTGATCACAACGGTATCGAGGAAGCGCCTTAATGGGCAATGAATGGCGAGTTGCGCGAGCCGGGCGGCGTGCGCGCTGCTGGACTGCGCCAATCGTAACAATTTGATGTTGCCGGCTTACATCGCCGAAATAGTCTTCGGCTATTGTTGTTCGGTGTGGCGATCCGAGGATTCAAGCGACTGTTCGCGCAATGACGCGCCAAATTCACACACAGCCGAAACATGCCGTTAACTACGATACCGAACGGCCTGATGGTGCAGGGTTTCCGCGGTCGATTTAACCGCATCGCAAGTTCTCGTGGCTAGGTTTCGGGCTGATCCAAACGATCCGGCAAAACGGGCTTTGGGTCGAGCTCAGACAGCCACGTGTGGACCTAAGGAGCCAACTTATGAAGACCCTTGTTTCGCGTTTTGTGAAGGATGAGTCGGGCGCTACCGCCATCGAATATGGCCTCATCGCTGCCGGCATCTCCGTTGCCATTATCGCCGTCGTGAACGGCCTTGGCAGCAAGCTGAATTCGACGTTCAGCTCGATCTCCAGCCAGCTCAAGTAAGCCTCCCACTTGGAATGTTACGAGAGGGCTCTGGCCGGCGGCCGGAGCCCTTTTGCTTTGTCGACGGCCGCTAACCGGCTTTCAACCCACATCGGCTAAACCGCTAGTGGAGCGGATTTAACATTCGCTACCCACCTCGCGGCGGACTCGTGAAGCGAATGTCAAATCCAAAGCTCCACTAAGACACATACTTGCTAGTGGTCCTTTTGATTCTAACATTCGCATGAGAGGGGGCCGAACACGGATGCGAATGTTAGAATCGGACCACTAGCCATGACGCTCGTGATCGACGCAATCGAACTGACGCTGTTTCCGGCGATGATGGCGTTCGCCGCCTCGAGCGACCTGTTCACGATGACGATCGCCAATCGCGTTTCGCTCATCCTGGTCGCCGGCTTTGGGCTGCTCGCGCTGCTGGTCGGCATGAGCACGGCCGAGATGATCTCGCATGCCGGTGCGGCTGCGGTCGTGCTGGCTATTGTATTTGCGATGTTCACGCGTGGCTGGATCGGCGGCGGCGACGCCAAGCTCGCGGCCGCTACGGTGCTGTGGCTCGGCTTTGCCCACCTGGCCGATTATCTGGTGTATGCGTCGCTGTTTGGCGGAGCGCTCACGCTCGCGATCATCCAATTTCGGACCATGCCGCTGCCCAGGCCTTTCGTCGGCCGCGAATGGGCCGAGCGGCTGCATCGCCTCGATGCCGGCGTTCCCTACGGCATCGCGCTCGCGGCGGCGGCGCTGCTCGTCTATCCGCACACCGAGTGGATGGCGGCGATAACTCGTTAACGAATGGCGGCTAACCCCGTGCGACGGCACCACGCTGGCGTGGGTGGGGTCGCAAAAAGCCCCGGCGTAACGCGTAATTAACGCGATTTGGATACGCCTCATTAACCATGCCTTGACGTTTAGCTGATGAAATCGCGAGGCAGCGGCTGCTCCCGCCGCTTGCGCCGTTTTGGGAAGTTTAAAGGGTCATGAAACCCGCGCGCCTCATCGTCCTGGGTGTTGCTCTCGCCGCCGGCGGCGTTGCCGCCTACCTGGCGAGCGGCAGCCATCAGCCGGAAGCGCCCAAGGGGCCGCCACCGCCGCCGCCACTCGCGACCGTCGAGGTGCTGGTGGCAAAATCGAATCTCGATACCGGTCAAATCGTCGGCGCGACCGATGTCGGCTGGCAGACTTGGCCGGCTGCTTCGGCCGGATCGAGCTTCATCCGCAAGCCCGACCGGCCGGACGCGATCAAGGATTTCGTCGGCGCCATCGTGCGCACGCCGGTTATGGCCGGTGAACCGATCCGCGATTCCAAAGTCGTCGCCGGCAAGGGCGGCGGCTTCATGGCAGCCATTCTGCCGCACGGTATGCGCGCGGTCGCGATCGACGTCTCGCCGGACACCGGCGTCGCCGGCTTCATCCTGCCCAACGACCACGTCGACATCGTGCTGACGCGCCGCGACAAGGCGGCCGAGAAGGTGACCGGTGTCGAGAGATTCATCAGCGAAACGGTACTGCGAAACGTCCGGGTACTCGCCATCGATCAGAACGTCGAGGACAAAGAAGGCCAGAAGGTCGTGATCGGCAAGACTGCAACCGTTGAACTCGATCCGCACCAGGCGGAGACGCTGGCGCTGTCGCGTCAGCTCGGAACGCTGTCGCTGACTTTGCGCAGTCTGCTCGACTCGCAATCGCCGACCCCGGAAGGCGGCGACAGCGACGACAAGAGCAAACCGGTCAATACGGTTCGTTACGGCGTGAGCACGCAATCGGCGATCCATTGAGCGGACGGAGGGGATGAGAATGGGACCAGGGACAACGATCCGTGCGGCCGCGTTCGCCGGATTCGTGGCCTGTCTGGTCGGATGGGCATCCGCGCC
>DATKRE010000227.1:0-5549 GCA_035532335.1 Xanthobacteraceae bacterium
CCACCTAGCGGCAGCCTCGTGAAGCGAATGTCAAATCCAAAGCTCCACTAAGACTCATATTTGCTAGTGGTCCTTTTGATTCTAACATTCGCATGAGAAGCTGCCGAATGCGGATGCGAATGTTAGAATCGGACCACTAGCATCGCGTGCCGCCGCAAGGCGGCAGCGCCATTAGCCAAGTTAAAGACGGTGCGAATGGGCTGTTCCTCCCGTTCGCCTTTCGTTATTCACCATGCATCCGCTTTTGGCGCGGGGGCTTGCGGGGTGACTAGTGGATTTTGCCACTGATCTTGCCGGTATCGTTCTGGGCGGGCTTTCCGCCGGCACCGTGCTGTTCGTGGTTTCGGTCGGCCTTTCCGTCACCATGGGCTTGATGGGGTTCGTCAACCTCGCCCACGGCGCTTTCGCCATGTTCGGCGGCTACGTCATCGTTCTGGCGATGAACCGCGCGAATATCGGTTTCTTACCGGCGCTGGCGCTCGGTGTCGTCGCCACCGCCGCGCTCAGCGTGGTGCTCGAGCGGCTGTTCTACCGGCGACTCTATCGCGCCGGCGAACTCGACCAGGTGCTGTTCACCATCGGCCTGATCTTCATCTTCATCGCCGGCGTCACCATCGTGGTCGGTCCGGAAAGTCAGACGCTCGAACTGCCGCCCGCTTTGGGCGGTCAGCTCAATCTCGGCTTCACCCATTATCGCACCTACAGCATTTTCCTCATCGTGGTCGGGTTTTTGATCGCGTTCGGCATCAGGCAGATGTTCGAGCGCACGCGCATCGGCGCGCAGATCCGCGCCACCGTCGATAACCGCCGCATGGCGGAATCGCTCGGCATCAACGTCGATCGCCTGTTCACCGTCACGTTTGCCTTCGGCAGCGGCATGGCCGGGCTCGGCGGCGGCCTTGGCGCTGAATTCCTCGGTCTCGATCCGCAATATGCGCTCAAGTATCTGGTCTATTTTCTGATCGCCGTTTCGGTCGGCGGTTTAGGCAGCGTGCTTGGCGTCTATTACGCCGCGCTGCTGATCGGCGTGCTCGACTTCGCGCTCAAGCTCTATCTGCCCAAGGGCGGCACCATTTTCATCTACGCGCTGACCATCCTGCTGCTGCTGTGGCGGCCGCAGGGCTTATTGGGAAGGAAAGAGACGTGAGCGCGTCCGCGTCTTCCGCCGACAGCGCGTCGTTCGCCGCGCGCATCAATCACCCGGCGGCGCGCGCGCTGATCGAGCGTCATCGCCTGCGCTGGTGGGAAGCGTTGCCCTGGATAGCCGCGATCGGCGGCTACTTCGTCTTTCCCGGATATCTGGGATTCGGCACCGAGCTATTGGTCGCCATCCTGTTCGCGCTCTCGCTCGATCTTGCGCTCGGCTATGCGGGCATCATCACGCTCGGCCACGCCGCCTTCTTCGGCGCCGGCGCTTACACGGTCGGCATACTGGCCGACCACGGTTTCTGGAGCGAGCCGATCACCGGCCTCATGCTCGCCGCGTTGGTGGCGGCGATCGTCGGCTTTCTCTCCGGTCTCGTGCTGTTACGCACCCGCGGTCTCACGCTCCTGATGCTGACGATCTGCACCATGGCGCTGCTCGAACAGGCCGCAAACATGGCGCACGACTATACCGGCGGGTTCGACGGTCTTCCCAACCTGCCGATCAAGCCAATCTTCGGGGTGTTCAAATTCAACCCGCTCTACAACGACACGCAGTACCTCTATGCGCTGGCGGTGCTGTTAGTCTGCTTTGTCTTCATGCGCACGCTGGTCTACTCGCCGTTCGGTCAGAGTCTGACCGGCATCCGGGAAAATCTGTTGCGCATGCATGCGGTCGGCTCGCCGGTACGGCGCCGGCTCATTATCTGCTACACCCTGTCGGCGGCGGTCGCCGGCATCGCCGGCGGCCTGTGGGCGCAGGTCAATGCGTACGTCAATCTGAGTTCGCTCGATCTCGACCGGGCCGCGACCGTGCTGATTGTGCTGATTCTCGGCGGCTACGGACGGCTCTACGGCGCGTTCGTCGGCGCCGTTGCCTATCTGGCGCTCGAGCATTTTCTTGCGCGCATCTACCCGACCGCGTGGCAACTCGGACTTGGCGTGTTGCTGGTATTCATCGCGATGTTCGCACGCAACGGGATTCTGGGCCTCGGTGAGTCGCTGTGGCGGCGCTACGGCGGCAGACGAAAGCCGTCGGCGACATCATGAGCGAAACGCGGCTGGAGACGCGAGGCTTGAGCCGCCACTTCGGCGCG
The DNA here is from genome assembly GCA_035532335.1 of Xanthobacteraceae bacterium. Lineage (GTDB taxonomy): Bacteria > Pseudomonadota > Alphaproteobacteria > Rhizobiales > Xanthobacteraceae > BOG-931. Next base: position 2,241 of record DATKRE010000227.1, read on the forward strand.
CTTGTTGCCGTGACCGGCATTGACTTCAAGCTTGCCGCCGGCGCGCGTCATGCGCTGATCGGACCGAACGGTGCCGGCAAGACCACCTTCATCAATCTTCTAACCGGGGTGCTGCCGGCGTCGCGTGGAAGCGTGCTGCTCGGCGGCAAGGACATCACCGCCAAGGCGCAAGCCGAGCGCGTCAAGCTCGGCATTGCACGCACCTTCCAGATCAACCGGCTGTTTCGCGGGCTCTCCGTGCTGGAAAATGTCTACATCCCGGTCGCCGAGCGCATGGGAGCGGCGCCGTCGATGTTTTATCCGGCCGGCAAGCGCACCGACGTCATCGACGAGGCGATGCATTTGCTGGAGGTGCTCAGGCTTGCCGACGTCGCGCGGCACCGCGTATCCGAATTGGCCTATGGCCGGCAGCGCCTGGTGGAACTGGCGATAGCTATCGGGCTGCGGCCGGGAGTGCTGTTGCTCGACGAGCCCGCCGCCGGCGTGCCGAGCGCGGAGAGCCACATCATCCTCGACGCCATCGAACGGTTGCCCGAAGACATCGCCGTGCTGATCATCGAGCACGACATGGACGTGGTGTTTCGCTTCGCCAAGCGCGTGACCGTGATGGTGAGCGGCGCCATCTTCGCCGAGGGAACGCCGAAGGAGATCGAGGCTAATCCCGAGGTGCGCGCGGTTTACCTCGGCCAAGCCGGAGCAAGAGCGCGCGACCATGCCTAACGCGCTGGAACTGCGCCAGGTTTCGGCGGGCTACGGCGAGACCGTCGTGCTCGAAGACATCGATCTGACGTTGGCGCCCGGCGAATGCGTCAGCATCATCGGCCGCAACGGGGTCGGCAAGACCACGCTGCTGGCGACGGTGATGGGCCGCACCACGCTGCACACCGGCCGCATCATGCTCAACGGCCAGCGCCTCGACGGGATTGCGCGCTATCGCCGCGCGCTCGCCGGCGTCGGCTTCGTGCCTCAGGAACGCGAGATTTTTCCCTCCCTGACGGTGCGCGAGAACCTCGACGTAGGCGCGCGACCGGGAGACTGGACCGAGGCGCGCGTTTTCGCGCTGTTTCCGAGGCTCCAGGAGCGGCTCGGCAATATGGGCAATCAGCTGTCCGGCGGCGAGCAGCAGATGCTCGCGATCGCGCGCGCACTGTTGACCAATCCCGCGGTCCTCCTGATGGACGAACCGACCGAGGGCCTCGCGCCGGTGCTGGTCGAGACGCTGACCGCCGTGCTCGCTAAGTTGCGCGCGGAAAGCGCGCTGTCGATCATCCTCGTCGAACAGAACAGCCGCGTGGCGCTGAACTTCTCGCCGCGGACAGTCATTCTCGACAAGGGCCGCATCGTCTATGACGGCGAATCCGAGCCGCTGCGCGCCGATGCCGAGCGGCTCGCCAAGCTGATCGGGATCGTGGAATGACCCGCGGCGGATCGGTGGATGCCGTTGCGAAACTCCGGCAAAACGCGGTTTTCAAAAATATTTGGCGTAGAGATCGACCGTCGACTTGACACCGACTTGATCCAGATTGGCGTTCAACCACTGTTCGGCACGCTCGCGACCCAACTTGTGAAGGTAGGTCAGAAACGCCCAGTCGCCGTTTAGCCGGCTCGACCACGACAACGTCCTGATCAAATCTTCCGCTTCGATCAAATGCATGAAAGCGCGCTTGGCGCCGTCGGCTTTGCCGGCGTCGATCAGCGTCGTCAGATAGGCGATCGTCCGCATTTCGCGAATCAGCGAGGCATTGAAGCTGATCTCCTGCATCCGATTCATGATCGCAGGCGACGTAGTGGGAACTCCGGGGCGATCGGCCGGCGTAATGTGGATCATGACGACGTCCGGCGAGTCGCAATTGAACAGCAGCGGGAAGATCGCCGGGTTGCTGGTAAAGCTGCCGTCCCAGTAATAGTGGCCGTCGATCTTGACGGCGTGCATCATCAGCGGGAGACAGGCCGACGCGAGCACATGCTCGGCGGCGATGTCCTTACCCTCGAAAATTTTCAGTTTCGCGGTTTCGACATTGGTCGCGGAAATGAACAGTTTGACGACCTGTTGCCGCCGTACCCGTTCGAAATCGATGACCTCCTCCAAAAGTTCTTTGAACGGATTGTAGTTCAAGGGATTCATCTGATAGGGCGACGCGAAGTAACTCAGCGACTCCATCATCAGGTAACCGGGCGAATGCTCCAGCCCGTAATCGGGATTCGCCCTGTCCAGCGCCGACGGGCTGAAAATGCCGCGCGACGCGGCGTCGGATATCTTCCGCCAATAACGCCGCAGCGTCTCGCGCGCTTCTTCGCGGCCGCCGGCCGCCAGTCCATCCGCGAGCGCGACGGCATTGATGGCGCCGGCGCTCGTTCCACTGATGCCCTCGAAAGACACACGCTCGTCTTCGAGCAGACGGTCGAGCACGCCCCAGGTGAAAGCGCCGTGGCTGCCACCGCCTTGCAGCGCGAGGTTCACCACTTTGCGGACGGGAATCTTGGCGGTCGCGGCATCGGTGGCCGCGGCGGGGGAATCGACCGACGTCATCGGTTCAGTAAATCAAAGTTTCGGCGCGGCTACGAGCATTCCGCGCCGCGAGGCTAAAAATATTTCTCTTCCAGGTCGACCGTCGACTCGATCCCGAGACGGTCGAAATTGGCGTCGATCCATTCGCCGGCCCGTTCACGTCCGACGTCGAACAAATGGCAGAGGAAATCCCACCCGTTGTTGAGCCGGCTGGAGCCCGGAAACTCCCGGATGATATCCTCGGCTTCGATGACGTGAATGAGCATCTGCTTGCCTTCCGCCAGCTTACCCTCTTCAAGCCGCTTGTTGATGAAGGCGACAGCACGCATTTCGCGAATGAGGGCGGCATTGAAGCCGATTTCCTGCATCCGATTCATGATCGCGTGCGAAGTGAAGGGAATCTCCGGCCGCTCGGCGGGTGTCAGATGCACCATCACGATGTCGCGTGTCTTGCATTCATAGACCAGCGGAAAGACCACGGGATTTCCGGAGAACCCGCCATCCCAATAGAGTTCATCGTCGATTTTCACGGCTTGCATCAACAACGGCAGGCACGTCGAGGCGAGAACGTGGTCGGCGCCGATTTCATCGGCTTTGAACACTTTGACCTTGCCGCTGCGTACATCGGTCGCGCAAAGAAACAGCTTGATGGTGCCTTCGCGTCGCAACCGTTCAAACTCGACGACCTCTTCGAGAACGACTCTGAGCGGATTGTAATTGAGCGGGTTATACAAATACGGCGACGTGAAATAACTCAACGCATCCATCATGAAATAGCCCGGCGAATGCTCGAGCCCGTA
>DATKRE010000228.1:0-5671 GCA_035532335.1 Xanthobacteraceae bacterium
CTTTGCTGCGTGTGGTCATTTATGCCCTCCGAAAGCGGGCACCGAGCCCGCGAAATCCTTGCAATACCCTGTGGGTCGAGCCAGAGAAACCCGCTAAATACTTATGCAATCTGGAGTTTCCGGCATTTCGCCGGCCGCCCGGACGGTTCCTCCGATGCCGTGATTGGCCCGGACGTGTTTCACTATAAGTAGCTGACCCGCCGCGCTATTTCCATAGCTGTCTCGGCGCGGCCGCGACTCGGCAGCGTCATCTTGAATAATAAACTATAATATCAATGCATTATAGACTGTTCCTAACACAGACTAAGAGCTCGACGCCGCGATGGCGCCGGTATCCGGCGTGGTGCCCGCGGCTGGATTTGAACCAGCACTCCGGTTTCCCGGCACGGATTTTAAGTCCGTTGCGTCTACCATTCCGCCACGCGGGCACGTTTCACGGCAAGGGCATCCTATCAGCCCGAATCGGAGCTATTCGAGGGTGGGATTGCCGCCTAAGCCCTTGACCATCACCGCCACGTCGTGCGCCGCCCGATCGAGTAACGCGGCATCGCGGCCGCGCAAGACAAGGCTCACATGGAAGCCGCCGCCACGGCGGAAGGCGGGATAGGAGCCGATGTCGACGTCGGGATAGCGCGCCTGCACCTCGCCCAGGCCCTTGGCCAGCGTGCCCTCCGGCAGGTCGCAGCTCACGGTGCGCGACAGCACCGGCGGACCGCCCTTGAGCGTCGGCTTCACGCTGTCGAACATCGCCTGCATCACCCGCGGGATGCCGGCCATGACATACACGTTCTCCATTTTGAACCCCGGCACGCGCGACACGACGTTGACGATCAGCGTCGCGCCTTCCGGCGTGTGCGCCATCCTGAGCCGTGCCTCGTTCAAATCTTCCGGCTTGATGACGGATTGAAGAATGCGGTGCGCCTCGGGATTGAGCACGTTTTTGACGCCGAAGGCCTTGGCGACGCACTCGGCCGTGATGTCGTCGTGCGTCGGACCGATACCGCCGGTCGTGAACACATAATCGTAGTTCGCGCGCAGCTCGTTCACCGTCGCCGCGATGGTCTCGCAGACGTCCGGAATGACGCGCGCCTCCTTGAGCACGACGCCGACTTGCGCGAGACCCTGCGCGATATAGGCGAGATTGGTGTCCTGCGTGCGGCCCGACAGAATCTCGTTGCCGATGATCAGGACGCAGGCGGTGTAGACCCTGCCTGCGGCGGGGATGTCGCTCATCCGCGCGATTTAGCCCCGATTCGCGATGGCTGACAACGGCTCCGGTCGCCCGACGCTGTCGGTCCACGCGCCGCCTTGCCAGCGAAATGCAAAGGGCGCAGACTTTTCGCTTAACTCATCGTTGCCGCGGGGGGTGGCCGATGCGTTTTCATTACTTTGCCTTATCCGCAAGCCTTGGCGAAAGGCCCTGGCCGTCAGCGTGCTGGCGGTGGCCGCGACGAGCGCCGCCGTCGCATGGGCCGGCGACGGGATCAAATCAGCCCATCGCCGAGTTCTTCAGCAGCCTGCTAATGCGATACGGCGCGTTCGTCGGCGGCTTGATCTGCATTGCGCTCGTTGTTGTCGGCTTTGCGGCATTCGCCAGGGCCGACATGGTGCAGGATTGGCGGAATCCGGTAAATTATCCCGCGCGGGTCCTCGCCGTGATCTGGAATTCTGGCCGACTGGATGCCAATAGCCCAATGAAGTTCGGCGCCTGGACGGTGCATTTCGATTCGGAGACGCCTTTAGTTGCGGATCTGACGGAGCTTTTCGGCAAGCCCCTCCAGATCGGCATTGGTAATCCAAAAGCTCAAATCACGCTGAAGTGTTCGAACGCGATTGTGGGCGAACGGCGCTGCGTTCTTATTTTTGGCTTCAATCCTGATCGCTGTAGTCTCGACACCTACTCGTATTTCGACATTTCCGTCGGACAGGCGGATATGCAGCTAATCGACATCCCCTGCCCAACCGCGTTGGATTTGCAGCGGTGACAGGGACATCAGTAGCCTGGAGGGCGAAATGAACCGGAAACGGCTGCGTTCTTGGTTTGCGGCGATCGTCATTCTGATCGCCACCGCGACGCCGGCGCTGGCGGCCTGGGGATTCGTGACGGTGGACGCCAAGGGCAACCGCACTGTTCACGGCCCCTACAATACCCAGAGGGAATGCGAACGCTATCGCAGCTTCGAAGCGACGACCGATCGCTGGCGCACGGTCACGGAATGCGAGGAAACATCGGGCTTGAGCAAATGACGGCGAGCCGATGGACTTTACCGGCGCTCGCCGCCGCGCTGGCGCTTGTCGCGCTCGCCGCGCCCGCACGGGCGGAAACTTTGGAATTGTCATGCACGATGCCGCCTCCCGATCCGCCCATGCATATCTCGATTGATCTGACCAATCACACATACCGAATATTTTGTGAGCAGCATTGCTCCACCCCCGCGCCCGCGAAAATCACCGATCGAACATTCGATCTCGGCGGTATCATAATTGATCGCATGACCGGACAAGTCACCTGGGCCACCGGTGCGCCAGGCACCTGCGCGCCGCTCAAGCAGCGGTTCTAAGGCACAGCGAACGCGCGGACGGGGACCAATGCACATCCGTCGATGGATCGTGTTCGCGTTCGCCGCCAACTTCATCTTCGCCGCATCGGCCGCGAGCGCGGCGACACTCACCGTCGTCAACAAAACCAGCTCCTACGTCACGGTATCGGTCGACGGCAACTACGGCTGCAACACCGCCGACCACACCACCTGCACCATTCCCGTATCGACCGGCCGTCACAAGCTGCGGGCGGTCAGGAGCGACAACGGCACGGCCGTGGAAGAAGCCGATGACATTCCGGATGCCGGCATGACCTGGACCTTGAGCGAACAGTAACAGTAACCGCCGCGCCAGGCCGCAATCGGTCGGGGGCGAAACGAATTGAAAACGACAGTCGTAGCCAAGACGTCGCTCGCCCGGTGATGAAGCGCAGGCGCCCTGACACTGCGGCGTGCGGATGGTCTCGCCAGAATCATTTTTCTCCAGATCGCCGTTCACGGCCAAAGTAATGAACCAGACGATCAATGTTGAAGAAGACGGTCTCCTTCTCGCCGGTTTTCTTCACGATGGCGTCAAAGCGGTCATAGGAATGGCCGTCCTGGTCGATCAGCGTCTGCATTTTGCGATCGAGTTGGAGCACGTTGAGGATGGCATATTCCTCATCGATCGCCACGACGTCGAAGGCCGTTTGCGGACTCCGGCCATCGCGGGAATCCAAAATCGAAACCACAAGGCCTTCCGCGATCGTCCGCTCGCGGCGTTCGGCGACAGCATTTCCGCTATTTCCGTAACAAAGCGCCGACACGAGATGCGCGTCGATCTGGACGAAATCCAGATCGATGACGGCCTTAGCCCGCGCGACGGCTTCGCCGCAGTCGTGCTCGGCGAATGCTTGCAGCATCGCGCCACGAAGCCCGGTCGTCTTTAATCCGTAGGGATCGTAGTTCGGACTCGAGGCATAGGCCTCGCGCAAGGCGCGGAAGTCCACCGGTCGGCCGGCCTCGGCCTGGGCGACGAGCTTCTGATAAGCGCCGGCCAGCGCTCCATCGTCCGCGGAGGCCGCGGCCGGCTCGATAGCGAGGGCGCAAACGAAGAAAAGGCCGACCTTCAAGGCGTAATGCATGACCGGTTCCATTGGCGGAAGACGGCGGCGCAAACGCGAAGCCGGACTCCGACATTCCGGACGCCGGAATGACCTGGACCCCGAGCGAACAATGACCGCCGCGCTTGGTCCCGCGCGGCGTTCCTCAGCAGTGATTGACGTCGGTCGCGCAGTAATAGCCCTGGCTCTGGCTCCAGCAACAATAGGGCGTCGGGTTGTTGCAGTAATATTGGGTGGCGCCACAGCGGCCAGCGAGTTGCACGCCGTCGACCCGGTGTGAAACGCGCGGCGGCGCCTTCGACTCGAGCGATGCCAGCAAGCGGGCGATCGAATCGTCTCGCGGCGGCACGGCCGGAGCCGCGAATGCCGCCGCGATCGGCGACACGATGTGCGCCGGAGCGGCCGTGTGGCGCGTGAGCCAAACATTGCCCGTCACGGCCGCAACGGCAAAGCCGGCGATCAATATGAGTGAGGGACGAAACCGCATCAGGCGCCTCCTTTGGCTTCGAGAACCAACCGGCAAACCAACACCATGCGTTTCGAGGACACTTGGCCGCCAAGCTTTCGCGCCGTCGGCGAGCCGTCTTTGTCTGTTTACCAAATTATTCCGGTTCGGACCATCCTGTCGCCGAGCCGGCGTGGCGCCGTGAAAGGCAGACTCGCGCTCCGGCTGCTCTAAGGCATCGCCGCCTCGCCGGCGACAACCAGCAGGCCGCCGCCGGCGAAGACGTCGTCGGCCGCCCGCGCTTGCATCAGGCACGATTCCGCAAAGGCATCTCGCCGCGTGCCGCCGAGACCGGCACGGGCCGCGATGCCCAGAGCATGCGCCGCCTTGAACCTGAATTCCTCGTGGTAGATGAGGTGCCGGCGCGCCTCCTCGCCGAACGATCCTGATTGTGCCGCCAGCGCCTGGATCAGGGCGCGCTCGGCAATCTCCGCCCGGCCGCGGGCACTCGCACCCGCCGCGACGGCAACCAAATTCGCCACGACGATATAGCCATTCTCGCCGGCGCCGGCGGCTGCGAGCGCGCGCTCGAAGTCGCGCTGCTCGGCCAGCGTCGCGGGCACCGAGTCCGCGTCGCCGACGATGTCGGGCGGGCCGATCGGACCGCCGCGCGGCGCGGGATTGTCGCCGCGCCAGGCGTCGATGACCGACCGGCCGGTCGCCGACGCGGTTTCAGCGACCAATGGAAAGAACACGGCAAGCCCCTCCCAAGCGAGCGCGTCCATCAGGTCGTAGAGCGCGGGAACCGGACCGGTTCGTTCGTAGATGTGCGCCGCCTCCGCCACGCGCTCGGCACTACAGAGAACGTCGTGCGCCGCCCGCTCGTTCCGCTCTTGCATCCGATGCGCGATCACCGCCGCGTAAACCGGCGCCGCGTCCCATTGCGCCGGCGTATCCCTCAAATCCTGCGCGGCGATCGTCAGCGCGCGCTCAAGCCGTCCCGCGCGCGCCAGCAGCACGCCCGCTTCGCCGATGAACGAATAAGCGGCGAGCGACATCGCTGCGGCGCCCTGCAAGAGGGCCTCGACAGCAAGATCGAACGGCGAAGCCGCACCGCCGAGTTGCACGGCGGCGCGGTCCAGCGCGTCAGCCCAAATATGTTCCGCCGTCGCCCTCATCCGTGCGAGTGCCGGTGATGGATGTCGGGATAATGCGCGTGGCTGTGAACCAGCCGCGCATGGGCGTGACGATGGCTGTGCGGCTCGCCCAGCGGATCGTCCGGCGCGTGCGGGTGCTGGTGATGCGCGTCGTGCCAGTGCCAGTGCTCGTGCCCCAGCGGCTCGTGGACGTGCTCGTGTTGGTGCTGCTCGGTCAGGTGGATGACGACGCCCGCTGCCATGAGCGCCGCGGCGACGAGAAACGCGACCGTCACCGGCTCGCCGAAGCCGACGATCGCAAGCAAGGCACCCACAAAGGGCGCAATCGAGAAATAGGCCATGGTGCGCGCCGCGCCGAGTTCGCGCAGGGCGACGACGAAGAGGCTCAGGCTCACGCCATAGCCCAGAAAGCCGACGACGCCAGCC
>DATKRE010000229.1:0-6069 GCA_035532335.1 Xanthobacteraceae bacterium
CTAGTGGAGCGGATTTGACATTCGCTACCCACTCGGCGGCGAACGCATGAAGCGAATGTCAAATCCGAAGCTCCACTAAGCCTTATATTTGCTAGTGGTCCTTTTGATTCTAACATTCGCACGAGAGGATGCCGGAACACGGATGCGAATGTTAGAATCGGACCACTAGCGGTTCGAAGAGCAAGCGCCGGCAATTGAGGCCGCAGCCCAACTTTTGCGAATGTCCGGCGGAATTCGCTTACTCCAAATGAAGGTTCTGGGTGTCAGCCCGCATGCAGACGCCGTTCGCGGAAATGCCGCCAGATCATGATCCCGATCCCGACCGCTACAGCGGCCAGCAAAATCAGCAGGAGCGCCGAATTCTCGATCCAGGCGATCGCCGGTATGCCGAAAGCCATGATCAGACCAAGCAGGCAAATCTGCCAGGAGAAAATGTGCACCCCGGACGTAAAAGTGCCGAGCGCAAGCAGCGTGAAGATGGCGACGCCGGTCGATTGGGCGGTGAACAGCCGCTGGACGCTGCTCAAAAATATGATGTTCATGACCAGCAGGAATGCAAACCAGTGCGCCGCTTGGGTGCCGATCAGCCGCAGCTTGCCTTTCATGTCCGGCGCACTCGGCCACCCGTACCAGACGCAAACAAGGCCGATGACCGGCGCCAGGATTTCCCAATAGATGAGGATCGGATGCTTGGAGAAGCTGGTATAGGCGACCCCGCCGATGGTCAGGAGCAGCAAAATGCTGAACGGAAGCTCCCTGATCCAAAAGCCCACATGCGGCGATCGGTGCGGCGGCGGCACGTGCGGAACGCTTAAGGGCTCGGCGGGGCTCGGCTCGGTGCTGTTCATCGCTGCCTCCAACCCTAAAGGTAGGTCACAAAGGCGCTCTGCGCCACTAGCGGCGGCGCAATCGCCGGACGCTTGATACCTCGGCGCCCGAAACACGGATGCGGGCAATGGCTTCCGCTATCGGCTCGATCGCCACCGCCATATGAAATGCGTTGGCGTGCAGCAGGCTTGTCCGATCGCGAGCGATGCCGACGTGGCCTTGCCAGAAAAAAAGATCGCCGCGTCGCGGATCGCCGGCGTCCGCGGCCATGCCGAGGGCCCGCTCCTGCATATCGCTGTCGCGCGGACAGGCAATGCCGCAGGCGGCCAGCGCGACTTGCACGAGTCCGGAGCAATCGAGGCCGAGCATGGTCTTGCCGCCCCACAGATATGGCGCGCCGACGAACCGCTCCGCCACCGCCACGAAGTCGGTTTCGTGCGCGTCAACCGGAGCGAGATGCACCGCCGGCACAAAACCACCCGACGCCGTCGCAGCAAAGCCGCCTTCGGAGCGAGTCACCGCAAGGCAGGCGCCGAACGGCAGCGCTTCGAGCGGCGGCGACTTGATCGACGGCGCAGGGAAAACAAAGGTCCGCAGCGAAACGACTTTGTGAGTTGGTGTTGCGCCCGGCGCCGTCAGCGCGTTCGCCGGCAGCCAACCGACATAGCCGTCTGCCGCCAGTTGGCCCCAAGCCCAACCTTCATCATTGGTTTCATAGATGGTGACGCGCTCGCCTTTGAGGGCTTCAGTCGCAAGCGGCGCTTCCGGCGATGGCTCGAGGCGGAGCGGCGCCTGCGGCTCGATCACCTCGCGGGCGTGGCCGTCGACATAACGCGCCGCGCTCACTTTGCCCTCGAGCGTCTTCGCCGCGAGATCGGCGCGGGCCGGCGTCAGGCGGGGATCGAATGCGGCCATCCGTCCCGCTCAGCCGTAACGGTCGGCAAGGAGCGCATAGAGAGCGCGCGCGGCTTGCAGCTCGCCGCCTTCCGGCCGGCCCGGCTTGGCGCTCGGCGTCCAGGCGAAAATATCGAAATGCACCCAGGACGGCGCTGTGACGAACCTGCGCATGAATAAGGCGGCGGTAATGGCGCCGGCTTGGCCGCCGCTGCCGACGTTATTGATGTCGGCGACCTTGGATTCGAGCATGGCCTGGTAGGGACGCCATAGCGGCAGCCGCCACAGCGGATCGTTCTCCGACGCACCGCACCGGGTCAATTCATCCGCGAGTTTGTCATCATCGGTGAAGAAGGGCGGCACCTCGGGGCCGAGCGCGACACGTGCGGCGCCGGTCAGCGTGGCGAAATCGGCGATCAGCGCCGGTTCCTCCTCGTCGGCGAGCGCGAGCGCATCGGCGAGAACGAGCCGGCCCTCGGCGTCGGTGTTGCCGATCTCGACGGTCATGCCTTTGCGCGACGGATAAATGTCGCGCGGTCGAAACGCTGTGCCGGAGATTGCGTTCTCGACCGCTGGAATCAGTACGCGCAGACGCACCTTCAGACCGCCCGCCATGATCATGTGCGCGAGTGCAAGCGCAGTCGCCGCGCCGCCCATGTCTTTTTTCATATTGAGCATGGCCGCGTCCGGCTTGATGTCGAGGCCGCCGGTATCGAAGCAGACGCCCTTGCCGACCAGCGTGATCCGCGGCCGGTTTGCCTCACCCCATTGTAGATCGATCAGCCGCGGCGGCTGCACCGCCGCGCGCCCGACCGCGTGAATGAGCGGAAAGTTTTCGGCCAGCAAGTCATCGCCGACGATCGCGGTGACATCGGCGCCGTGGCGGCTGCCCAGCGCTCGCACCGCCTGCTCAAGTTCAGCCGGGCCCATATCGTTCGCCGGCGTGTTGATCAAATCGCGTGCGAGCGTCACCGCTTCGACGGTGTGCTCAAGCTCGTCGCGATCGACACCTTGCGGCAAATCGAGCTGTGCCTGCGGCCGCTCGGCTTTGCGGTAACGGGCGAAACGATAGGTGCCGAGAGCAAAAGCGAGCGCGGCCAGCCGCGTATCGTGGGGTTCGTTGGCAAAGCGGTAGACGCCGCCGGGCAACCGTTCCGGCAAACGGCCAGGAAGAAAAAGGTTTTTCGGCTCGTCAGCGCCTTCAAGTCCGAACAGCACAGCGCCCAATCCGTCGGCCGCCGGCAACAAAAGACACTGGCCCGGCTTTGGTTCGAAGCCCGCGGCGTCGGCGTAGGTGCGCGCACCCGGCTCAAGCCGCTCGCGCAGCTCCGCGTAGTTCGCCGCGGTGACGAACCAGATCGGGATCGCCGCCGCCGTCCCGTTTGCGCTGAAGGTCGAAGCCATCGCTCTGCGTGGCTACCACGTTGCCGGTAATCCGGAAAGCTGACGCGCTGGTCTTTATATTTGCTGGTGGTCCCTTTAATTCTAACATTCGCATGAGAGTACGCCGAACACGGATGCAAATGTTAGAGTCGAACCACTAGGCGCTGCCCTGGGTAAAGCCTCGGTCCTGCCTGACGCCGTAGAATGCGTATATTAAAAGCCCGATCACCATCCACGCGCCGAAGCGGAGCCAGGTGTCGAGCGGCAGGCCCAGCATCAAAAACACGGAGGCGATCGTGCCCAGCGGGGCAATCACAAAAACCGCCGGAGTTTTGAACGGCCGCTGCAAGTCCGGCTCTCTGATGCGCAGCACCAGCACCCCCAAACAGACGATGGCAAAAGCGAACAGGGTGCCGATGCTGACCAGCTCGCCAACCAATCCAATCGGCAGCAGACCCGCGAGCACCGTGACGACGCAGCCGGTGATCAGCGTCGTCACATAGGGCGTGCGAAAACGGCTGTGCACCTTTGCCGCGACGCGCGGCAACAGGCCGTCGCGCGCCATCGAGTAGAACACCCGCGGCTGCGCGAGCAGCATCACCAGGATGACCGACGTCAGGCCGAGAATGATGCCAAGTTTGAGGATCGGCGAAAGCGCCGTCAGTCCGATCGCGTCGATGCCGACCGCGATTGGGTCGGGCACGTTAAGCTTGTCATAGGACACGATACCGGTCAGCACGAAACCGACCGCAACATAGAGGATGGAGCAAATCGCCAGCGAACCGAGAATCCCGATCGGCATATCACGCTTGGGATTGCGTGCTTCCTGGGCGGCGGTCGAGACAGCGTCGAAACCGATATAGGCAAAGAACACCACGGCCGCCCCGCGGATGACGCCGCTCATCCCGAACTCTCCGGGACCGGCATTCGGCGGAATAAAGCTGCCGTGCGGATTACCGGCGGTTATCCAATGCGCGGTGCTGACAAATGGCGCGGCGGCGATAATGAATACCAGGATGATGACAAGTTTAATGCCGACGATGACGTTGTTCACTCTCGCCGATTCGCGGATGCCGACAACGAGCAGCGCGGAAATCCCGACGATCACCAGCATCGCCGGAACGTTCAAGAACGCGCCGGTCGTATGCCAGACGTGCTCAGCGGCGTCGTAGGTGAACGGCGAGCCGCCGAAAGCCGGCGGAACGGCGATTCCGATATCCTTGAGAAAGGAAACGACATAGCCCGACCAGCCGATGGCCACTGTGGTCGCGCCAAGGGCGTATTCGAGGATTAAATCCCAGCCAATGATCCACGCGACCAGTTCGCCCATGGTGGCGTAAGCGTAGGTATAGGCGCTGCCGGAGATCGGTACCGTCGAGGCCATTTCCGCGTAGCACAGCCCGGCAAACGCGCACGCAAACGCCCCGAGCACGAAGGACAAGGTAATCGCCGGCCCGGCGTTGGCGGCGGCGGCATGTCCGGTGAGCACGAAAATGCCGGCGCCGATGATCGCGCCGACACCGAGCGCGACAAGATTTAACGCCGACAGGCTCCGTTTGAGTGGAACGCCATTGTGGGCGGTCAACGCCTGTACTTCCGGCTCTTCGGCCTCCGCCTCCAATACCGCCAGCGGCTTGCGCGCCCAGAGCCTCGACATGGTAGCGATCCTCTACGAATTCGGCGGCGCGTCAATACGCGCGCGATGCCGAAGTTTCAGTGCAAGCTCTTTTCAGCCCAGGCCCGCTGCAGCCAGCGCCGCCTGTTGCCGCTTGGCAACGCGATCCATCGAAAAATCTTCGATCGCCTCGTTGAACAGCCGATAGAAATTGAGCTCGGCGCGAAGATGCAAAAACACGGCGCCGAGACCGATGGCGGCGCGATCCATAAAGACAAATTCGCGCGGCACCGTCACCGGGCCTTTTTGTTTGAGCAACTGATGCACGCGAAACGCTTCGCGGCGGCCATATTCCGACGGGGCCACGCCATCGGCGATGGTGCGCACACGGTCGTCCAGAAGCGGACCGTAAATGAAACGCGCCCAGATGTTGAGCGCATCGATCAGATCACGCGAAAGCCGCCGAAAACCCCACGTCTCATAAGCCCTCACAACGAGGTCCTCATCGTCGTGCAGGAGCCCGTGATAGAGATCAGCAACGCCGCGGACGAATTTCGGCGGAAAAATCCGGACGCAGCCATAATCGAGCAAATTGATGCCAATCGGCGCCGACGTCTGGCGCTGCCGCGCGCCGTCCGCGCCGAACACAGTGTAATTACCGAGATGCGGATCGCCGTGAATGACGCCGAAGCGGCTGAACGGCAGCCACCAAGCGGTGAACATGGCGGTCGCCAGAGCGTTGCGCACGGCAAGCGGATCGCTCTTGTGCGCGAGCATGCGGCTGCCATCGAGCCAGTCGAGTGTCAGCAGGCGGCCGGTGGAGACTTCGGGCCACGTGCGCGGCACGCGTACAATATTGACGCCGTCGAGCATGGTGCGATAGAGCGCGACGTGCTTGGCTTCCCGCCGGTAATCGAGTTCCTCGCGTACCCGGTCGCCGATTTCCTTGCCGATCTCACTGGTATCGAGCGCGCCGTCGAGACGGCGGCGGATGGCAAGCAGCCATCCGAGTTGCTGCAAATCGGCTTCGACCGCCGACTGCATGTCGGGATATTGCAGCTTGCAGGCAAGCCTTGAGCCGTCATGCGAGAGCGCGCGATGCACTTGGCCAAGCGAAGCGGCCGCCGCCGGATGGTGCTCGAAGCTTGCGAACTTGCTTTGCCAGTCGGGACCGAGCTCGGCGGTCATCCGCCGTTTTACGAAGGCCCACCCCATGGGCGGCGCTTCGCTCTGAAGTTTTTGCAGCTCGACCGCATATTCCGGCGGCAGGAGATCGGGAATAGTCGCCATCAATTGCGCGACCTTCATCAGCGGCCCTTTGAGCCGCCCAAGTGCCGACGACAGCGCCG
>DATKRE010000230.1:0-7774 GCA_035532335.1 Xanthobacteraceae bacterium
TCGTCGAATGCTGCTTCAGCCGCCTCAAACAGTTCCGGCGTGTCGCCACACGATACGAGAAAACCGCCAGAAACTTCCTCGCCATCGTCACAATCGCAGCTACAATCCTATGGATCAGATAATTGTCCACAGAACCTAGTGGCTTAGCCGGCAACGACCCGCGCCGGCGGGAACGCGACCTCGACCAGCGTGCCGGCATTCGGTGCGCTTTTGATGGAAAAATGCGCGCGATTGGCTTCGGCTAAAGCCTTGGTCAACGGCAGACCAAGGCCGGTGCCGCCGGATCCCCAGCTACCCGACACCGCCGTCTGCCGGAACGGTTCAAGCGCCGCCTCGACATCCTTGTCGCTCATCCCGACGCCGGTATCGCGGACGCGCAACACCGCCTCGCCATTGTCGGCATACGCCGTCGAAATAATGACCTGGCCGCCGGGTCCGGTGAAGCGGATTGAATTGGACAGCAGGTTGAGGACGATCTGGCGCAGCGAGCGCTCGTCGGCGACCACCTGCGGCAGACCGGGCGTGAGCGAGGTCCGGATGATGATGCGGGCACGGCTCGCTTGCGGCTGCATGATACCGACGCATTGCTGCGTCAACTCGTTGAGGCTGACATTGGCGAAGGTCAGGTCAAGCTGGCCGGTCTCGATCTTCGACAAATCGAGCAGGTCGTTGAGCAACGACACCAGATGCATGCCGGCGGCGTAAATATCCTTGACGTAATCCCGATAACGCTCGTTGCCGAGCGGGCCGAAACGCTCCGCCGCGATCACCTCGGCAAAACCGGTGATCGCGTTAAGCGGCGTGCGGATTTCGTGGCTGACTTTGCTGACAAACTCGGCCTTGGCCGCCGCCGCTTTCTGCGCCTCGCGGGTGGCGTCCCGCAGCTCGTCTTCGCCGCGTTGCTGCGATTCGAGCCGGATTCTGAGTTCGCGAATTTCGCCCTCGGCGGTCGCCAGCGAAAGCGCACTGGCGCGGCGGCGCTCTTCGGCCACGCCGTTGGAAAGAATGAGCGCGAGCGCGGATGCCTCGCCAAACGGGATGGAGAACAATCGGCCCTCGACTGGGCGGCGTTCGCCGTCACAGGTCATCACCGATAACGATTCGGTGCCGCCGCTTTGGGCGAGCGTGCCGGGCTCCGGCTCGGCGAACAGCGCATGCAGCCCGCCAGCGGCGGTCAGCGCGTCGAGATTCCGATAGCCGCTGAGTTCGAGAAAATAGCGATTGGCGTAAAGCAACGTGTCCTGCCGGTAAATCAGCACACCCAGCGGAATCCGCTCGAGCAGGACGGATTCGAACGCGGGCGGCGCCGGCGGCTCGGACGCCGGCGTTTCGGGTTCAGCCGGGGCGATCGCCGGCCGGTCATTTTCGGGCGTCCCGGCTTGGCGGCCACCTTGCAGGCGCGCCGTCAGTTCCTGGGCCAGCTCGCGAAACGCATTGCGCTCGACCGGGCTCAGGCTCGGTGCCTTCGGCTCGGGCGCGGTGACGCGGAATGGCACGACATTCGCGGCCGGCGCGGAGGCGCCGGACGTTTCGAATTCGTCGCTGCGCGCCGGCGCTTTCGCAACCTCTTCAGCGACCGGCGGTGTAGCGACTTCGGCGGCCGCCGGCGTAGCAACTTCGGCGACCGGCGCTGCAGCGACTTCAAGGACTGCATCGGTCGGCCGCTCCGGCGGCGGCATGAATCCGATCGGCCGGGCTTGTCTTGCCCGCGCCAGCTGATTGATACGCGCGATGTCGCGGCAGACGCCGAAACCGCGATAGCCACGAAAATTCCGGTAGCGATCGAACACCGGCAGCCCGGATAGTTCGACCGGCAGGCGTTCGTCCTCCGTCGCCATCGGCCAGGACACCGTGATGCCGCTCCAGGTTTCGTGCGTGGCGACGGCACGCGCAACCTCGTTTTGCGGATCGATCTTCAGCGCGGCGGCAACCTCACTCCACAAGCGGCCGAACGCCGCCATGGTTCGCGGTCCCATGAGTTCGACGAATTCGTCCGAACCGACCATGAAGCGGCCGTCGGCATCCATCTGCCAAACGAAACGCAACGGGTGCCGGCGTTCGGCTGCGATCTCGCCAGCGGCGGCGTGCGGCATTTGCCACGAGGCCAGCGTGTGATTGGCGGCCGTCTCGCCCGCTTGCACAGCGGCAAAGTTTGCGGGAAACGCGACGACGAGAACCGTTGCGTCACCGGCGCCGACGCGCTCGGCAGTCGCTGGACCAT
This sequence comes from Xanthobacteraceae bacterium, assembly GCA_035532335.1. Lineage (GTDB taxonomy): Bacteria > Pseudomonadota > Alphaproteobacteria > Rhizobiales > Xanthobacteraceae > BOG-931. Next base: position 2,222 of record DATKRE010000230.1, read on the forward strand.
AATGTGTTGCACCGCTGGCGCTGCCGGCGGCAAGCGCCTGCGTCATCAGATCGGCAATGCCGAGCGTCGACCAGGTCGGCGCCGCGCCGAGCCGCGAAGTCACCGCTTTCGTCGCATACAGAAAGGTGCCATCGGGCGCGAACACCGCGAGTGGCTGTTCGTGCCCGGCGAACAGGCGGCTGACCCGTTCGCGCAGTGACAAAGCCGGACCGGCCGGTTCGTTGGCCGCGATCAGAATGGCGGCGTCATCGCCCACGACCACGCGCGAGCAGACACAGGCGAGCGCGCGGCCAAAGCTTGCGCCGAAGCCGCGCAGACGCTCAAGCCGCGCCTGCCCGGGCGGCGGCAACGTTGCTGCCTGCCGCGTGATCTCAATATGAGCCGGATGCGCTGCGTCGAAACGGCGCGCGGCGGCTTCGCCGGCATTGCCGGCATCAAAGATCGCCGCGCCAACCACGTTGGTCCATAAAATCCGTAAGCCGTCCGCGCTCCACAACCACGCCGGCGCCTGGCTGGTCGCACGATCGGCGAGCTCGGCCGCCAGTCGAGGGTCGCGCGCAACAGCGGGCTCAAATGACACGATCGACATGCGACAGAACTCTGTTTGGCTAACAAATTCTTAATAAGGCGCACCGTTCCCGCCGTCTACGCCGCGACGCCGATCGGCGCGCGGCAAGACGGAATAACGTTAACCGCGCCAATGGCTTGCCTGCGGAGCCCCGATCATGGTGCGCACCGGGCGTAAATTCGCGCTAGGATGCGTCCCGTCAGGGGTACGAGGAGTTGTCGATGTCCAAGGAACCATTCGAGCAATTCGCATTACCCAACGAGGTGGGCGCGTTTGTCGAACAGAGCGTGTCGCAAGCCCGAACCGCGTTTGACGGCATCGTGCAGGCGGCGAACCGGGCTGTGGCACAGTGGCACGGCCAAGCCGAGGCGGCCCGCGCCGGCGCCAGCGAAATCGCCCACAAATCGATGGCGTATGCCGAGCAGAACATGGAAGCGACGTTCGATTTCGCGCAAAAGCTTATGAATGCGAAGGATCCGACCGAGGTGCTCAAGCTGCAATCGGAGTTTCTCAATCAGCAAATGCGGACGCTTTCGACCCAGGCGCAGGCACTTGGACAAAGTGCTGCCAAAATAGTGATGGATGCTGCCAAGCCTAAATCCTGATCCCGGATTGCCGCTCCGAAGCGGCCAAATAACTAAGCGAAGTCAAATAACTACCGATAATGGTGCAATGCAATAAGTTCTATTGCATTGCACCAAAATATCTGCTATGTGGGTTAGATTAAACCGAGCTTTGAGTGTGTTATGCGTTCGGCTGCGGGGTCAACGACTTGTAAAGCCTTGCGTAACGGGCGGCGAGGCCGATCGAAATTCGAAGGTCGAAACAGCCCAGAACCACGAGAGAGCTAAGGACGAGTGTCATGGTGGAGACTACGACGACGACTGCCCCGAAAATGAAGACGAGCAAGCCGGCTTCGGCCGCGTTTGAAATGCCGAAATTCGAAATGCCCAAATTCGACATGCCCAAGGTCGAGATGCCCGCCGCTTTCCGCGAGATGGCCGAGCGTGGCGTAGCCCAGGCCAAGGACACCTACGAGAAGATGAAGGCCGCCGCGGAAGAGGCGACCGACGTTCTCGAAACCACCTATTCCACCGCCACCCGGGGCGCTTCCGATTACGGCCTCAAGGTGATCGAAGTGGCGCGCACCAACACCAACGCTGTATTCGATTTCGCCGGCCAGGTGATGGCGGCGAAGACACTGTCCGAAGTTGTCGAGCTTTCCAGCGCACACGCCCGCAAGCAGTTCGAAGCGCTCACCGCGCAGGGCAAGGAACTCGGGACGCTGGCGCAGAAGGTTGCGACCGACGCCACCGAGCCGCTCAAGAACGGCGTCACCAAGGCATTCAGCAAGGTCAACTAAGCGTTCGTAGCGTACGCGTCGCGTCAACAAGCGTTCAGTGCAAAGCCCGGGCTCCTCGCCCGGGCTTTTTGCTTGCCGTGAGATCCTGCCCGGTTCAACCCGCTGCCGCGCATTCCCGCGAAAGCGGGAATCCGGCTATTTCCGCAAGTATTCCGGCCCTCCGCTGGCGTGGGGACGAATCGGGCGTGCAGACTTGAAAGCGACCGCGCGCTCGCCGGCCGCCGCGGCGTGGCTTTTCCTTTTGGCGATCATGCGCTAGTTTCCGCGCGCCTGCCGACTGCGGGGACGTGCAGCTGTAGCTCAGTTGGTTAGAGCGCCTGACTGTGGATCAGGAGGTCGGTGGTTCAAATCCACCCAGCTGTACCAATACGACCGACGGACATAAACGCGCGCGATCGGACGCGGACGAGCATGCGGGAACGAACATCGGCGTTTACGCCGGCTTTACCTTAACGCCACAGCGCGCCGGTATGGCGAGGCGCCCTTAGCTATTTCTCGCTTATGACACAGCCACATGCGGCTTCTTTCCTTGCTGTGATGCTGTGATACGCGCCACCACCACATTGACGGAATTTCGAACGACGGACTCGTCCGACGAGGCCCGGCCCGCGGCCGCCGTGCAGCGGGGCCGGCACCTGCGCGAAATCCCGCCGCAGCTTAGTCTCGCCATCCATCAAGACCTCAACGAGATCGAGGCCGAGTGGCGGCGCTTTGAGCGCACCGCCGATTGCACCGCCTTTCAAACCTTCGATTGGCTGTCGACCTGGCAGAAGCATGTCGGAGCGCTGCACGGCGTGCGTCCGGCGATCGTCACCGGCCGCACCGGCGACGGCGAGCTTGCGTTCCTGTTGCCGCTGTCGGTGGTGCCCGAGCGCTTTGCCGACAAACTCTGCTGGCTCGGCCAGGATTCATGCGACTACAACGCGCCGCTCCTGGCGCCGGATTTCCCCGAGCGGATCGGAGCGGAGCGTTTTCTGGCGGCATGGCGCGACGTGCTCGCCGACATCCAGCGCAGTGCCGAACTCCACTTCGACTGGATCGAGTTTGCCAAGATGCCGCAAACCATCGGCGCGCAGGAAAATCCGTTCTGCCGTCTGCCGGTGACCATCAATGCGAGCGGCGTGCATTTGACGCAACTCGGCGACGATTGGGAAAAATTCTACGTCGCCAAACGCTCGTCGGCGACGCGACGTCGCGATCGCGCCAAGCGCCGGCACATGACGGAATTCGGCGAAATCCGTTTCATCACCGCGGCGGATGCCGACGACGCACGGCGCACGCTTGAACTTCTGATCGCGCAGAAAGCCGACGCGCTGGCGCGGCGCGGCATTGCCAACATCTTCGCTCCGGCCGGCCACCGGGAATTTTTTCTCGATCTTGTCACCAACCCGAAGACCCGGCACCTCGTGCATATCAGTCGCGTCGAGATCGGCGCCGACTGCGCGGCGGCAAATCTCGGCATCGTGTTCGGCGATTGCTATTACCATGTGCTGGCGAGTTTCGGCGAAACACCGGCGTCGCATTACGGTCCAGGCGCGCTGCATTTGCGCGAATTGATGGCACACGCGATCAAGCTCGGCCTTAAACGTTTCGACTTCACGATCGGCGATGAGCCGTACAAGCTTGAATGGTCCGACACCGACCTGAAATTGTACGATTACGCGGAGACCGCAAGCTGGCGCGGCTTGCCGGTCGCGTGGGCCTCGCAGATCAAGCGGCGGATCAAACGCTTCATCAAACAGACGCCGGTGCTGTGGCATCTGGTTTCGGACGCTCGCGCGGCGATCGGCTCGCTGCGGCACCGCCGGACGGCGCAGTCGGCCGCCCGCGATCCGTCCCCCACGGCCGTCGCCTGCGTCATGGGCGATATGGATTTGCTGCGGCCGTTGGCGTTGGCCGGCATTCCGTGCGCCGTGGTCAGCCGGCCCGGCGTTCCCTCACTCTATTCGCGCTACGCGCAATCGCGCCTGGCGTGGAGCGACTATGCAAAGAACGCCGAGGCTCTGGTCGATACGCTGGTCAGCTTCGGCAAATCGCAAGCCGAGCCGCCGGTATTGTTTTACGAGGAGGACGCTCAGGTTTTGCTGGTTTCGCGCTTCCGCGAGCGTCTGGCGCAAGCGTTCCGGTTCGTGGTCGCCGACGCCACCTTGATCGAAGATATGCTCGACAAAGCGCGTTTTCAGGCGCTCGCCGAACGGCACGGATTGCCGGTACCGGCCGCGCGGCAATTCAATCCTGCCGCAATCGAACCGGACGGGCTTGGCCTGCCGTTCCCGATCATCATCAAGCCGCTGACGCGTCTCGATCGCTGGAACGAGTCCTGGGGGTTGCGCAAAGCGCTGTGCGCCGAAAATCTCGAAGACCTGCAAGCATTGTGGCCGCGGCTGTGCGCCGTCGGGCTTGAGCTGTTGGCGCAAGAGTTCATCACCGGCGCCGAATCCAGGATCGAAAGCTATCACTGCTACGTCGATCAGCGCGGCGGCATCGCCGGGGAGTTCACCGGCCGGAAGATCCGCACCCAGCCGGTCTCCTACGGCCACACCACGGCGCTTGAGACCACCGACGCCGGCGACGTCCGCGAACGCGGTCGCGCCATCGTCGAGCAACTGGCGCTGACCGGCGTCGCCAAGCTCGACTTCAAACGCGATCCGCAAGGCGAACTGCGGCTGCTGGAGATCAATCCGCGTTTCAATCTTTGGCATCATCCTGGCGCCATCGCCGGGGTCAACATTCCGGCGCTGGTCTATGCCGATCTTGCCGGACTGAAACGGCCGCCGGCCGCGCAGGCGAAAGCCGGCATTCACTGGTGCCGGTTGTGGAAGGATTTTCCCGCCGCGCGCTCAGCCGGTGTGCCGCTGACGACGTGGCTGCGCTGGGTTCGCGATTGCGAAGCGAAATCGAGCTTGTCGTGGGACGATCCGGTGCCGTTCTTCCGCTCGGCGCTGTATCGGCTGGCCGGCCCCGTGTTCGAGCGGCCGCATGCCCAGGGCTGGTACGGACGCAAGCCTCCGGCGCAAAATTAGGCCGCCGATCCATTATCCGGTTTAACGTCCGCCCATAAGCCAACCGGCGCCAATAGTGACGCCGGCCCTCGCGATGCTATGAAAGATGCGACCAACTCGAGCGGCCCACTGGGATTGCGCCGATGAAGATTCGCCCCGCGCGGGACGCGGACGCCGCTGAGATCAATTCGATATTCAATCACGAGGTTGAGCACTCGGCGCCGTTATGGATCGAAACGCCCGTTACGCTTGTCGAGCGTAAGGACTGGCTGGCAGCGCGCCGAACCGACGGACTGCCGGTGTTGGTAGCCGAAGCTGACGGGCAGGTGCTCGGTTTCGGCTCGTACGGACCGTTCCGTCTCTACGAAGGGTTTCGGCCGACCGTGGAGCACTCGGTTTACGTTGCTTTGACGGCTCGGCGAAAGGGAGTAGGCCGTGCGTTGCTTGCTGCTTTGATCGACGCCGCCCGGAGCCAGGGGAAAAAAGTTATGGTGGCGGCGGTGGATTCTGAAAATGAAGCATCGTTAGTCCTCCACCGCGCCATGGGATTTGTGGAGACCGGCAGAATGCCGCGCATCGGCGAAAAATGGGGAAAGCGCCGAACCATGGTTTTATTGCAG
>DATKRE010000231.1:0-3243 GCA_035532335.1 Xanthobacteraceae bacterium
CTTCGATCTTCCGGCCGTTGTCCTCAACCGCTGGAGCGTCGGCGCCTTCAATCGGCTCTACTACCGGCACGCCAAGCCAGGCACCGCTATCATCGACTACGACCGCTTCTTTTATCCGCTCGATGCCATCCTCGAATGGAATCGCATGTACGGCCGCGGCGGCCTCGTCCAGTATCAGTGCGTGCTGCCAAAGGCCACGTCGCATGCCGGATTGACTGCGCTCTTGAGTCGGATCGCCGCCGCCGGTGCCGGCTCGTTCCTTTCGGTCCTCAAACTCTTGGGACCCGGTCGCGGCATGCTGTCGTTCCCGATGGAGGGTTACACCCTGGCGCTCGACTTCCGCGCCGACCCGCCGAACTTGGCGCTGCTCGGCGAGCTCGATGCCATCGTGACGGCACATGGCGGACGCGTCTATCTCGCGAAGGACGCGCGCATCGCCGCCGACGATTTCCGACGCGGCTATGCCATGCTTGGCGAATTCGCGGCGGTGCGGGCAAAAGTCGATCCGGAGCGCAAGTTTTCGTCGCTCCAATCACAGAGGCTCGACCTGTGAGTACGGTGCTGATCCTGGGAGCGACCTCCGATATCGCGCGGGCGATCGCGCGCGCTTACGCGAAGGCCGGCCGCGGCGTCATCCTGGCGGTGCGTCGCCATGACCGCTTGGCCGCAGACGTCGCCGATCTCAAGCTGCGCTACGGCGTCGAGGCACGCGCCGTCGAATTCGATGTTCTCGACCTCGCTGGCCACGCGCGCTTCCTCGACGCGCTTGGCGGCCTGCCGGACACCGTCGTCTCGGTGGTTGGATTCATGGGCGATGAGGCGGCGAGCGAGCGCGATGCCGAAGCCGCGGCCCTGGTCATGCGCAGCAACTACGTCGGTCCCGCGACCGTCCTGGGCGAGGCGGCGAACCGCATGGTCACGCGCGGTTCGGGTGTCGTCATCGGCATCTCGTCGGTCGCTGGCGAGCGCGGCCGCGCGCGCAACTACGTGTATGGCTCAGCCAAAGCCGGGTTCACTGCCTATTTATCCGGCCTGCGCAACCGGCTCCACGGCACCGGCGTGCAGGTCATCACCGTCCTGCCGGGCTATGTGGCGACGCGCATGACCGAAGGCATTGCCACGCCCAAGCCGCTGACGGCGGAGCCAGCCGAAGTGGCGGACGCCATCGTTGCTGCCGAGACGCGTGGCCGCGATGTGGTCTATGTCCGGCCGATCTGGCGGCTGGTGATGGCCGTCCTCCGCGCCATTCCTGAACCCGTCTTCAAGAAATTGCGTATCTAGGCCTCGGAAGGCCCAATAGCTTGAGCGACGGTGTCGATAGATATTTAATAGATATTAGCGTTAATTTTTTCGAAAGGTTCTCCGGCTAGGCTTCGCGGATCGAATTTTCGGCGGAGAACCGCAATGCGGCATCCTATCGGCGTGCGTTTCATCGAGATCATGATCGGCTTGGCGGCGTCCTTGGTCGGCGTTGCCATACACGGTTGGGTTTGGCGATAACGCCTGCCGACGTGTGCGCTTTTCGTGGATCGCCGGGGCGGCATCGTGCGGGTCGAAAATCGCTAAAGATTTACCGGCTTTGCACCGGCCGCGACTGCAATTTTTCTGACCCAGTTCTGTTAGAATTTTAACCGACTTGGCCCACTCTGGTTGGAGTGTTCGAGCGTCAGAACGAGCTGCTAAGGGATATCGCACATGTCGCCACGGCGGCAGGTGTTCGCCAATCGAATTAAACAAATCCGCGCGATCCCATTTGCGCGACGCATCGTTCTGCTCACGGTCTTGTTCCTGGCGATCGTTTACGCCGGCGATGCACTCATTCTCACGCACTATTACACCTCGGTCGACGGACGGGAGCGCGACGCGCGCAACGCCAAGGCCGAGTTGCTTGCCGAACATGCCGGCCGGGCGATCGCCGCGATCGATCTGTCGCTGGACACGATCGCCTCGACACTAAGGGCAAACCTGCCGATCAAGCAGCCGACGGTGTTCACCCAACTGCTACTCGACAAATATCACAAGCGACTGCCCCAGGTGCGGACGCTTGGCGTAATCGGGCGGGACGGCCACATCGTCAACACGACGAAAGCCTTTCCGCCGCCGTCGGTCAGCCTTGCCGATCGACCGTATTTTTCGGAGCAAAAGAAGTGGCGCGGCGTCGGGCTTTATATTGGACGCACCGAGGTGTCGCGCGTCGATCATCGGCCGTTTTTCGGCCTGAGCCGTCCAATCCTGGACCAATACGGGAACTTCGAGGGCATCGTCCTGGCCGTGACCGATCCCCAGTACTTTGCAAACTACTACGGCACGAGCACGCGGGATGCCTACGACGGGGACACGGACGATATTGCGTTGCTTGAGCGGGCCGATGGGAACGTTTTGGCCGAAGCCGGCGCGTCCGCGGCGGCCCTCAAAGAACTCCGTCGCCACCAAAATAACGCGTCGGAGCGCGAAGTCCACGGCTTCCCGATCAAGATCATCGTAGTCGGCAAGCCGGCGATCATCTCGCCGCAGTTCTTGAGCTTCTGCGCGATGGATCTTGGGCTACTGCTTGTCATGACGCTCATCGCCTGGTGGCTCGCGACCGCCGCTGCGCGAGAGGCCGCTGTGGTCGACCGCGAGGCGGGCGCCCGTCGCACCGCTGAGGCGCGGTTGCTGCGCGCGATCGAGAGCGCGCCGGCCGCGTTCGCGCTCTATGACCATGACGATCGTCTCGTGCTGTCGAACGACATCTACCGTTCGTTCTTCGCCCCGATCAAGGACCTTATCGTTCCCGGCAAGACCTACCAGGAACTTACCGACGCGGCGGTGGCCAACCACGCCTTCGCCGACACACACCCCGACGAGGCGGAATTCCTGCGCTGGCGGATGGATCAGCACCGCTTGGGCATCGGCGAGCCGGTCCTCCAGCTCCGTGACGGTCGCTGGATCCTGATGCGCGAGCGGCGCACCAAGGAAGGCGATACGGTGCTGTTCTACTCGGACATCACGCCGATGAAGGAGCACGAGGCGCAACTCGGCTTGGCGCGACAGCTCGCCGAGCAAGCCAACCACGCGAAGACCGCGTTTCTTGCCAATATGAGCCACGAGCTGCGGACGCCACTCAACGCCATCATCGGCTTTTCCGAGATGATCGAGCGCAAGGTTCTCGGGCCGATCTCCGAGAACTACCGCCAGTATGGCGAGATCGTGCGCACCAGCGGCCAGCACCTGCTTTCGATCATCAACGACATCCTGGACATC
>DATKRE010000232.1:0-2454 GCA_035532335.1 Xanthobacteraceae bacterium
GATGTCCAGGATGTCGTTGATGATCGAAAGCAGGTGCTGGCCGCTGGTGCGCACGATCTCGCCATACTGGCGGTAGTTCTCGGAGATCGGCCCGAGAACCTTGCGCTCGATCATCTCGGAAAAGCCGATGATGGCGTTGAGCGGCGTCCGCAGCTCGTGGCTCATATTGGCGAGGAAAGCGGTCTTGGCATGGTTGGCTTGCTCGGCGAGCTGCCGCGCCAAGCCGAGTTGCGCTTCGTGCTCCTTCATCGGCGTGATGTCCGAGTAGAACCGAACCGTATCGCCTTCCTTGGTGCGCCGCTCGCGCATCAGGATCCAGCGACCGTCACGGAGCTGGAGGACCGGCTCGCCGATGCCCAGGCGGTGCTGATCCAATCGCCAGCGTAGGAATTCCCCCTCGTCGGGGTGTGTGTCGGCGAAGGTGTGGTTGGTCACCGCGGCCTCGGTGAGTTCCTGGTAGGTCTTGCCGGGAACGATGAGGTCCTTGATCGGCGCGAAGAACGAACGGTAGATGTCGTTCGACAGCACGAGACGATCGTCATGGTCATAGAGCGCGAACGCGGCTGGCGCGCTCTCGATCGCGCGCAGCAACCGCGCCTCGGCGGTGCGACGCGCGCCCGCCTCGCGGTCGACCACAGCGGCCTCTCGCGCGGCGGCGGTCGCGAGCCACCAGGCGATGAATGTCATGACCAGAAGCAAGCTGGCATCCATCGCACAGAAGCTCAAGAACTGCGGCGAGATGATCGCTGGCTTTCCGACCACGATGATCTTGATCGGGAAGCCGTGGACTTCGCGCTCCGACACGTTGTTTTGGTGGCGACGGAGTTCTTTGAGGGCCGCTGCGGACGCGCCGGCTTCGGCCAAAACGTTCCCATCGGCCCGCTCGAGCAACGCAATATCGTCCGTGCCCCCGTCGTAGGCGTCCCGCGTGCTCGTGCCGTAGTAGTTTGCAAAGTACTGGGGATCTGTCACAGCCAGGACGATGCCCTCGAAGTTCCCGTATTGGTCCAGGATCGGACGGCTCAGGCCGAAAAACGGCCGATGATCGACGCGCGACACCTCGGTGCGTCCGATATAAAGCCCGACACCGCGCCACTTCTTTTGCTCCGAAAAATACGGTCGATCGGCAAGGCTGACCGATGGCGGCGGAAAGGCTTTCGTCGTATTGACGATGCGGCCGTCCTGCCCGATTACGCCAAGCGTCCGCACCTGGGGTAGTCGCTTGTGATATTTGTCGAGCAGCAGTTGGTTGAACACCGTCGGCTGCTTGATCGGCAGGTTTGCCCTTAGTGTTGAGGCGATCGTGTCCAGCGACAGATCGATCGCGGCGATCGCCCGGCCGGCATGTTCGGCAAGCAACTCGGCCTTGGCGTTGCGCGCGTCGCGCTCCCGCCCGTCGACCGAGGTGTAATAGTGCGTGAGAATGAGTGCATCGCCGGCGTAAACGATCGCCAGGAACAAGACCGTGAGCAGAACGATGCGTCGCGCAAATGAGATCGCGCGGATTTGTTTAATTCGATTGGCAAACACCTGCCGCCGTGGCGACATGTGCGATATCCCTTAGCAGCTCGTTCTGACGCTCGAAAACTCCAACCAGAGTGGGCCAAGTCGGTTAAAATTCTAACAGAACTGGGTCAGAGAAATTGCAGTCGCGGCCGGTCCAAAGCCGCTAAATCTTTATCGATATTCGCGCTGCGCGATGCCGCCGCCCCGGCGACGCATGAGAAGCACGCAGTTGGCAGACGTTACCGCCACACCCACCCGTGTATGGCGACACCAACCAGGGAAGCCGCCAAGCCGATCATGATCTCGATGAAACGGACGCCGATAGGATGCCGCATTGCGGTTCTCCGCCGAAAATTCGATCGACGAAGCCTAGCCGGAGAACCTTTCTAAAAAATTAACGCTAATATCGATTAAATACCCGTCGACACCATCCCTCAAGATATTGGGGCTTCCGAGCCCTAGATACGCATTTTCTTGAAGATAGGTTCAGGAGTGGCGCGGATAACGGCCATCACCAGCCGCCAGATCGGCCGGACATAGACCACATCGCGGCCACGCGTCTCGGCGGCAAGGATGGCGTCCGCCACTTCGGCCGGCTCCGCCGTCAGCGGCTTGGGCGTAGCCATGCCTTCGGTCATGCGCGTCGCCACATAGCCCGGCAGGATGGTGATAACTTGCACGCCGGTGCCGTTGAGGCGGTTGCGCAGGCCGGATAAATAGGCAGTGAACCCGGCTTTGGCTGAGCCATACACGTAGTTGCGCGCGCGGCCGCGCTCGCCGGCGACCGACGAGATGCCGATGACGACACCCGAACCGCGCGTGACCATGCGGTTCGCCGCCTCGCCCAGGATGGTCGCGGGACCGACGTAGTTGCTGCGCATGACCAGGGCCGCGGCTTCGGGATCGCGCTCGCTCGCCGCCTCATCGCCCATGAATCCAACCACCGAG
>DATKRE010000233.1:0-25331 GCA_035532335.1 Xanthobacteraceae bacterium
TTCCGCACCCGGGCCTCGAGATCCACGTAGCTGAACAGCGATCCCGTTCTCTCGTCAGTCCCGCGCAAATCAGCCTCCCAAAAAAGGAGATTGAATCACGAGCCAACCTGACAGACGAGCTATTTCTTCAACAGCCTGCTAGGTGGGTAGCGAATGTTAAATCCGCTCCACTAGCGTGTGTTCGGCGGCGAGGGAGCCCCATTCGTGACGCGAATTCGGCGATTTGCAAGTTTCCTTGCGCTTTTCGCGTTAGCGCTCCAGTTTGGCGCGTCGTTCGGCCATGTACACCTCGACGGAATCCACTCCCTCTACCCGGCTGCGGGCATCGCTAAATTCACTGCCAAAGCGCAGCCGACCAACAGCGCCCAGCCTGGCAATGACGGCGATAAATACTGCGCCATCTGTGCCACCATCTATCTCGCTGGCAATTCGTTCGTGCCGCAACCGCCGCAGTTACCTACGTTTTCGGCGTCGCAGGCGGTCGACTATTCCGATTACGCCGCGATCGTCTTTGTCGCCGAACGACGAACGCCCTTTCAGTCGCGCGCGCCTCCATCAGCCTGATTTTCGGTCGTAGCCGATCCTGGTCATCGCCGCACGCGCGCGGGCGATGTTCGCAAGGTTTGGTGCAACATTTCCATGCTGCGACGGCACGACCACGAATCCGCACCGTCCCATTTTTGTTTGAACCAAATGGCGGATCATCATGTTCGTTCGCACCTATCGCATCGCATGCGATTAGCATCAAGGCTCGTCGGCATAGTTTGCGTACTCCTCACAATTGCCTTGTGGGCAGTTACGATTATGACAGACCCGACGCCGGCATCTATTGGCGCCGCCATTGCTCTTTCCGCGATTGTGGCACTGATGATCGTTTTCACTTCGACGGAATAAGGTTATGAAAGCAGCAAGCGACCTCCTCTACCGCTCTGCCTGCGTATGCTTGCGCCGCTTTGGTGCATTAGCGGCGGCCGGACTTCTGTCGCTCTTGGTGGCGAGCGCGCTCACCGAAGCTTACGCGCAGGTCAGTCCGCTTGTTGCCATGCGCCAACCGCCAGCCACCGGAATCGTCGGCTGGGTCCTCGCCGAGCAGGCGATGTTCTACCGCGCGCTGTCGGGACTAATCCGCGCGGCCAAGACCGACGGCTCGGCCTATTGGAGCCTGATCGGCATCTCTTTCATCTACGGCATTTTTCACGCCGCCGGCCCCGGACACGGCAAGGCGGTAATCTCGTCATATTTGGTCGCCAACGAAGAAACCTGGCGGCGCGGCATCGCGCTGTCATTTGCGTCGGCTTTGCTGCAAGCCGTAACCGCCATTGTCATTGTCAGCGTTGCCGCCGGCCTGATCGGCGCCACGGCGAAAATGATGGGCGATACCGTACGTGTCATCGAAATCGTCAGCTATTCGCTGATCGTTCTGTTGGGCGCCAGGCTGTTATGGGTGAAAGGCCGCGGCTTCTTCCGTGCGCTGCGTGCGGTCCACCAAGAGCACGCCGGCCACGCGCATCACGATCACCACGAACACAGCCACCGACACGCACACGATCACGGCCACGATCACGACGAAGAGGACGGCGTCTTGCCATGGGGGCACGCGCATGGGCCCGAGCCGGAGGAATTGGCGGGACCGGGCGGCTGGCGTCGCGGCTTCTCCGCCATCGTCGCCGTCGGGCTGCGGCCCTGCTCGGGCGCGATCATCGTGCTGGTGTTTGCGCTGGCGCAGGGCCTGTATTGGGCCGGCGTCGCCTCGACGTTCGTCATGGGGCTTGGCACCGCCATCACGGTTGCCACCATCGCCACCATTGCCGTCGGCGCCAGAACCGCCGCCAAGCGCGTCGCATCGACCCGCGCCGGCTATGGCACCCTTATTCTGCGCGGCATCGAAGTCGGCGCCGCGGTCGTGGTGATGGCGTTCGGCGTGCTGCTCCTCACCGGCTATATGGCGAGCGAACGGATGGGGATGTTTTGAACGAGGCTCAAAAGGTCAGATGACCTTCTCCGACTGGTGCCGATACAACGACTGCCGCGCCAAGTCGTCCATCTCGGCTTTGAACTTGAACTTGTCGCGCAACGCTACCGCGCGTTGCGCCGCCGGACGCGCGCTGATCTCGTCGACCAGACGCTTGAGATTCGGAAACTTCGCCCAGGCGGCGTCACCGAGCACCGTCGGTATCAGGCGCGCCCAGCCCCACGTCGCCATGTCGACGATCGTGTACGTGTCGCCGAGTACATATTTGTGCTTGGCCAATCGCGCATCGAGGATGCCGAAATGGCGCTGCGCCTCGAAGGCGTAGCGGTTCTGCGCGTATTCGTTCTTTTCGGGAGCATATAGCCGGAAATGCACCGATTGCCCGGAATACGGCCCGACGCCCGAGGCGACGAACATCATCCAGGACAACAATTCGCCGCGCGCCTTGTCGCCTTTTGGCGGCAGGAACTTGCCGGTCTTCTCGGCGAGGTAAAGCAGGATCGCGTTGGAATCGAACATGACGACGTCGCCGTCAACGATCGCCGGCACCTTGGCATTCGGATTGATGGCGAGGAATTCCGGCGTGTGCTGGTCGCCGTTGCGGGTGTCGATCGGAACAGGCTCGTAGGGGAGACCGGCTTCCTCCAGAAAGAGCGCGACCTTGGCGGGATTTGGCGCGCCGTTGTAATAGAATTTCAGCATTGTCTGCTCCGTTTATTTATTTCGTCATTGCGAGGGTGGCGAAACGATCCAGTGTGTTAAAGGGAAAGACGTGTTGCTTCGTCGCGGTATTGTCATCGGACCGGCCACGCCGCACCCGTTGGCGCCTCGCAACGACCGTTAGAACAAGCCTACGATCCTGCCGTCCGCTCCGATGTCGATCGAGTCCGCGGCCGGCACTCTTGGCAAGCCGGGCATGGTCAGAAGCTCGCCGCAGATCACCACCACGAACTCCGCGCCGGCCGAAAGCCGCACTTCGCGCACCGGGATGACATGGTCGCTCGGCGCGCCTTTGGCATCCGGGTTGGTGGTAAAGCTGTATTGCGTCTTGGCCATGCAGATCGGGAACTTGCCGCAGCCCATGGCCTCGAACGCAGCGAGCTGATCGCGCACAGACTTGTCCATCGAGATGTCTTTGGCGCGATAGATTTCGCGGCAGATGGTACGAACTTTCTCCGCCAGCGGCATGTCGTCAGGATAAAGGTATTTGAGCTTGCTCTTGCCGCTTTCGGCGATCTTGACCACCGTGCGCGCGACCTCGGCGGCACCCTTGCCGCCCTCGGCCCAGTGATCGGCCATCAAGGCTTCGACGCCGAGCACCCGGCATTTGTCTTCGACCAGCTTGATCTCGGCGCCGGTGTCGGCTGAGAAGCGGTTGATCGAGATCACTGGCTCAACGCCGAATTTCCGCATATTCTCGACATGCCGTTGCAGATTGGCCATGCCGGCTTCGAGCGCCTTGAGGTTCTCATCCTTGAGGTCTTCTTTTTTGACGCCGCCATGCATCTTGAGCGCGCGGATGGTCGCGACCAAAACCACGCAGTCCGGCGCGATGCCGGTCTTGCGGCATTTGATGTCGAGGAACTTTTCCGCGCCGAGGTCGGCGCCGAAGCCGGCTTCGGTCACGACATAATCGGCGAGCTTGAGCGCAGTCGTGGTCGCCAACACCGAATTACAACCGTGTGCGATGTTGGCAAACGGCCCGCCGTGGATGAATGCAGGCGTGCCTTCCAGCGTCTGCACCAGATTAGGCGCCAATGCCTCCTTCAGCAGCACGGCCATGGCTCCGTGCGCCTTGAGATCCGACGCGCGCACCGCCTTGCGATCGCGCGTGTAAGCCACGACGATATTACCGAGCCGCTTCTTGAGATCGTCAACATCGCGAGCGAGACAGAAGATCGCCATTACCTCCGAGGCGACGGTAATGTCGAAGCCATCCTCGCGCGGGAAGCCGTTGCTGACACCACCGAGTGAAGACACGATCGATCGCAACGCCCGGTCGTTCATATCGAGCACGCGTCGCCACGTCACGCGGCGTTCATCGATGCCAAGAGCGTTGCCCCAATAAATATGGTTGTCGAGCAGAGCGGCGAGCAGGTTGTTGGCCGAAGTGATGGCATGGAAATCGCCGGTAAAATGCAGATTGATGTCCTCCATCGGCACGACCTGGGCATAGCCGCCGCCAGCGGCACCGCCTTTCATACCGAACGAGGGCCCGAGCGAAGGCTCGCGGATGCACAACATCGCTTTCTTGCCGATGTGGTTGAGCGCGTCGGTGAGGCCGACGGTGGTCGTGGTCTTGCCTTCGCCCGCCGGCGTCGGGTTGATGGCGGTGACCAGGATGAGCTTTCCGTTCGGCCTGCCCTGGATCGACTTGATGAAATCCATCGACACCTTGGCCTTGTAGCGGCCGTAGGGCTCAAGATTCTCCGCCTCGATGCCGAGGCGCTCACGCGCGACATCGACGATCAGCCGTTTTTTCGCCGCCTGCGAAATTTCAATGTCGGATTTCGGATTGGCGTGTTGCGAAGAAACGGCGGGCGCGGCTTTCGCCGCAGCAGCGGTAGGCGGGTTCATGAAAACCTCATTCCGGGGGTGAGTTTGGCAGCGGCGGTGAATTCGCTCGCCGCGATTTTCGGACCGTCGGCCTGGACGCGCGTGACCTTGAAACGGCCGTCGGCACAGACGACGGCGAAACCGTCGCTTTCGATCGCGGCAATCTCGCCCATTTTGCCGGCGATGCCCTTTGGGTCCTTGGCCGGCAGTGGTTTGGCATCGAAGACCTTCAC
Organism: Xanthobacteraceae bacterium; assembly: GCA_035532335.1. Classification (GTDB taxonomy): domain Bacteria; phylum Pseudomonadota; class Alphaproteobacteria; order Rhizobiales; family Xanthobacteraceae; genus BOG-931. The sequence continues at coordinate 4,762 of DATKRE010000233.1, forward strand.
GATTTTTCCATCGAGCTTCGACCAGGCACCCGGCGCCGGATTACAGCCGCGGATGAGCCGGTCGATCTCCTGCCATGGCCTGCCCCAATCAATGTGCGCATTGTCGGGGCGGCAGCGGCCTTCATAAGTCGCTTTCGATTCGTCCTGCTTAATGCGCGGCGCTTTGCCCGCTTTCACCAGATCGATTGCTTCCAGCATCGCTTCGACGCCCATCGGAAACAACCGATCGAAGTAGACCGAGCCGAGCGTGTCGGTCGCCGAGATCGGGGTCTTTTTCTGGATCAGCACATCGCCGGTATCGAGACCGTTGTCGGGCCAAAAGATCGACAGTCCGGTTTCTGCTTCGCCTTTGATGATCGGCCAGTTGATCGCGCTCGCGCCGCGATAAGCGGGGAGCAACGACGGGTGATACTGGATCGAGCCGTACGTCGGAATGTTGAGGAATTCCTCCGGGACGAACAGCGTGACAAACGCCATCACCTGCAAGTCCGGCTTGAGCGCGCGGAATTCATCCCACACCTCGGGCTTGCGGTATGACGCCGGCTGATGCACCGGCAGGTTGGCGGCGACCGCTGCTTCCTTCAGCGGATCAGCTTTCGCGCCGTCTTTCTCCAGCGCGACGTAAACAGCGACGACGTTCTCGCCGCGCTTGGTCAGCGCCTCAAGCACCGCTTTGCCAAACGCTTGCTGTCCGTGCACGACAATACGCATCGCTACGTCTCGCTCCGTTTCGAATGAAGGGCTATGCCGCTTCGGCCTTCTTCTCCGGCGCGCTCAACGCGCCCGCGGCTTTGATCCCGGCCATCTCCTTAGCAGAACATCCGAGCACCTCGCGCAAGATTTCGTCGGTATGCTCGCCAAGAAGCGGCGAGCGCCGCACGTCGGGCGGCGAGTCCGAGAGCTTGACCGGATTGCCCACCGTCAAATAGGTCCCACGCGTGGGATGTTCGACCTCGACGACAGTGCCGGTGGCGCGCAACGCCGGCTCGTCGGCGATCTCTTTCATCGACAGGATTGGTCCGACCGGAATGTCGTGCTTGTTGCATGTCTCCATGACCTCGAACTTGGTTTTGGTCATGGTCCATTGCTCGATGGTATCGAAGATCTTGCGCAAACGCGGCAGCCGCGCCGGCGGCGTCGCATAATCGGGATCGGTCTTCCATTCCGATTTGCCGATGAGATCGCAGATCGAGCCCCACACCGGCGCCTGGGTAATGAAATAAACGTAGGCGTTCGGGTCGCTTTCCCAGCCTTTGCATTTGAGGATCCAGCCCGGTTGACCGCCGCCCGAATCGTTACCGGCGCGCGGCGTCGCCGACCCGAACGGAACGCCTTCGCCGTATTGGCTGTATTCGGAGAGTGGCCCGTGCTGGAGGCGCTGCTGATCGCGCAACTTCACGCGGGCAAGATTAAGCACACCGTCCTGCATGGCGCAGAGCACCTTCTGGCCGCGGCCGGTGCGGATTCGCTGGAAGAGCGCCGTCACAATGCCGAGCGCCAGATGCAGTCCGGTGCCGGAATCGCCGATCTGGGCGCCGGTGACGAGCGGTGGCCCATCCCGGAAGCCGGTGGTCGATGCCGAGCCGCCCGCGCATTGGGCGACGTTCTCGTACACTTTGCAGTCCTCGTAAGGGCCCGGACCAAAGCCTTTCACGGATGCCACTATCATGCGGGGGTTGAGCTTATGAATATGCTCGAACGTCAGACCCATGCGGTCGAGCGCGCCGGGTGCGAAATTCTCAACGAGCACGTCGCATTTCTTCACCAACTGGTCGAGCACCTGCTTGCCCTTGGGGTTTTTGGAATCGATGGTGATCGAGCGTTTGCTGCCGTTGAGCATGGTGAAGTAGAGGCTGTCGGCGCCCTTCACGTCGCGCAACTGGCCGCGGGTGACGTCGCCGATTCCAGGCCGCTCGATCTTGATCACGTCCGCGCCCATGAAGGCGAGAAGCTGGGTGCAGGTTGGCCCCGATTGCACGTGCGTGAAGTCGAGCACGCGAACGCCATCGAGCGCCCTGCCCGCCCCTCCCCACGGCTTCGAAGACGGCCGCGGCGAATTGCCGGCGGCTTGCACCGACTTTTTTGCGTTGAGTTTCACCGTCCTGCGGGCGGGCTTCTTTGCCGCCGCTCTGAATTTCGATTTCTTGGATTTCGCTTTTTTGCGCTTTGCCATCCCCGGCTCCTATGACTTGCGTAGCGTGCTTTGCGGATTGAGGTTGCCGATGCGGCCGCTTTCGCTACCGGCGGCCGGATCGATCACCGCGTTAATCAACGTGGGCTTGCCGGAATCCATCGCCGCGTTGACGGCGCGTCTGAGCTCGTCGGGCGAGACAGCATTGACGCCGACGCCGCCAAATGCCTCGATCATCTTGTCGTAGCGCGCGCCCTTGACGAAAACGGTCGTCGCCGGATCAGAACCAGCATTGTTGACGTCGGTGCCGCGGTAGATGCCGTCGTTGTTGAATACGACGACACATACCGGCAGCTTGTATCGGCAGATCGTCTCGATCTCCATGCCGGAGAAACCGAAGGCCGAGTCACCCTCAACCGCGAGCACCGGCTTGCCGGTTTCGACCGCAGCGCCGACGGCATAACCCATGCCGATACCCATGACACCCCAGGTGCCGACGTCGAGCCGCTTGCGCGGCCGGTACATGTCGATCACGCCACGGGCGAGATCGAGCGTATTGGCGCCCTCATTGACGAGGATGGCTTCGGGCCGTTCCTTGACGATGGTGCGCAGGACGCCGAGCGCCGCGTAATAGTCCATCGGCGAGTTGTTGTTCATCAGCCGTGGCGCCATCTTGGCGATATTCTCGTCGCGCTTCGCATTAACACCATTGACCCAGTCCGCAGGCGGTGCAGGCCAGCTGCCACTCATGCCTTCGAGCATGGCAGCAACCGCCGAGCCGATATCGCCGACCACAGGTGCTGTGATCTCGACATTCGAATCCATCTCCTTCGGCTCAATGTCGATCTGAATGAATTTCTTCGGCGCGTCACCCCAGGCTTTGCCTTTGCCGTGCGAGAGGAGCCAGTTGAGGCGCGCGCCGATCAGCATCACGACATCGGAATCCTTGAGGACCGTCGAGCGCGCCGCACCGGCGCACTGCGGATGCGTGTCGGGTAAAAGGCCCTTTGCCATGCTCATCGGCAGGAAAGGTGCACCACTCTTTTCAATCAGAGCGCAGATTGCGCCATCGGCCTGGGCGTAGGCGGCGCCCTTGCCGAGGATAATCAGCGGACGCCTGGCGCTTTTGAGCACATCGAGCGCACGCTTGACGGCGTCGGGAGCCGGAATCTGAGCTGGCGCCCCGTCGATCACCTTGACCAGCGATCGTTGGCCGCGCTCCGCACCAATCACCTGGCCAAACAGCTTGGCCGGCATATCGAGATAAACGCCGCCTGGGCGCCCCGAGACAGCGGCGCGGATCGCGCGGTCCAGAGCAATGCCGATGCTCTCGGCGTGCAACACACGGAACGCCGCCTTGCACAGCGGTTTGGCGATCGCGAGCTGGTCCATCTCCTCGTAGTCGCCTTGCTGAAGGTCGACGATTTCGCGCTCGGAGGATCCGGATATCAGGATCATCGGGAAGCAATTCGTGGTGGCATGGGCAAGCGCGGTCAGCCCATTGAGGAAGCCCGGCGCCGACACGGTGAGGCAAACCCCCGGCTTCTTGGTCAGGTAACCCGCTATCGCGGCCGCATAACCCGCGTTCTGCTCGTGCCGAAACGACAGCACGCGGATGCCTGCGGCCTGCGCCATGCGACCGAAATCCGTGATCGGAATGCCCGGAACGCCGTAAATCGTATTGATGCCGTTGAGCTTGAGTGCGTCGACGACGAGGTGAAAGCCGTCGGTCAACTCCAGTTCTGCATCTGGCGCCGTATTTAATGCTGCTTCAGCCATGGAAGCCCCTCATTTCAGTCTAGATAATCTGCGTATTTCGCCACGTGCTCGGCAAGCCCCAGCGCGTGATCGCGCACCAGCGCCTCGGCGCGCATCGTGTCACGCGATTCCAGCGATTCGATAATTTGCATATGATCGCGGATCGAACGATCGGCGCGATCCATCTCGCCGATCGTCTTGCGCCGAATCATGCGCATGTGGGTGAACAGATTCTCGGCGAGGTCGACGAGCACGGTGTTGCCGCTCATGCGGACGATCGCCTGATGGAATTCGATATTGATCTCTGAATATTCGTCGAGATGCGCGCGCACCCGGCCGTCTTCGAAAGTCGCAAACATGCGCCGCAAGCCGGCGATGTCGCCGTCGCTTGCTTCTCGCGTGATCAAGCGCGCCGCCATACTCTCCAGCGCCGCCCAAGCGGTAATCAACTCGATGACTTCCTGCCGCGTCTTGCGCACCACGTAGACGCCGCGGCGCGGCACCGAGCGCACGAAGCCTTCGCGCTCAAGCTGCGCCATCGCCTCACGCACCGGCGTGCGGCTGACGCCGAATTCCTGCGCCAAACGCCGTTCGTCGAGCCTGATTTCGGCGCGGCTGCGATAGATATCCATGGCGGCAATCGCGTTTTTAAGCGCGACGTAAGCCTGGTGCTTGAAATTTTGCGGACTGGCCAACGGGTCGAGGGCCGGCCGGCGGCCCAGCGTGTCCGCCGAAGTCCCCGGCGCATCCGCGCGCGATATCGAATTACTCGAAGTCATCGGTGGCATACATTATTCCAGATTTTTAGACCTACCGAAAGCCCCGTTATCGTTGGGGTTTGACCAGCCTCAGCCCAGTTTGATGATCTGGCGCCGCATCGGCTTGAGCACGAACAGAGCCAGCAATGCGACCGTCAGATTCATGATGCTGGAGATCACGAATACCCAGTGCCAGGTGCCGGTGTAATTTTTGATCAAGCTCGCCACCGGAACGACCCACACCGCCATGCCCTTGGCAGTGTAGAGCAGCCCGGCATTGGCAGTGGCAAATTTCGAGCCGTAGGTGTCGGTCGCAATCGCGGGAAACAGGCTGAAGATTTCGCCCCAGGTGAAGAAGATCATCCCGGCCAACAGTATGAACATGTAGGGCGTATGTCCGAAGGTGCTGAGGCCCCAGTAAGCGAATGCCCCGAGCGTGAACACAATCGCCATGGTGTTCTCGCGGCCGATGACATCGGAAACCCAGCCGAAGAATGGTCGCGCCAGACCGTTGAGGATATTGTCGATCACCAGCGCCGCGCTGAGCGTGGTGGCGGTGACAAAAAAGACGTTCACCGATTTATCGGCAAGCCCAAAATCCCTGGCGATGGGAGCAACCTGCGCGGTCGCCATCAAGCCTGACGCCGCGACCATGACGAACATCAGATAGAGCAGCCAGAAGACCGGCGAGCGCAACATCTCGAGCGGCGCGTAGTCGCGCAGCGAATGCGTCAGCCGCGCCGTCGGTTTCGGCGTATCGCCAGGTTGCGGCGCGCGCAGCAGCCGCGACAGGACCACGACAACGAGTCCCTGCCCCAGCCCAAACCAGAGGAACGCGGATTCGTAACCATGCGCCAGGATCACTTCCCGAATGGGGACAACGGTCGCGGCCGTGCCGGCGCCGAATCCGGCAGCGGTCAGGCCGGCCGCGAGACCGCGCAGATCGGGAAACCACTTGAGCGCGTTGCCAACGCAGGTGCCATACACCGCCCCCGCACCGATGCCGGAGAGCGCGGCGGCGACATACAATTCCCAAAGCGAGCTGGCGAACGAATTTAATGTCCAGGCGGCCGCGACAAAGACGCCACCCAACGCGACCACGATACGCGGACCGAAGCGGTCGACGAACCAGCCCTCGATCGGCACCAGCCATGTTTCGGTAGCGATGAAGATGCTGAAGGCCAACTGAATGGCCGCGGTCCCCCAGTGATATTTCTGGTTGATCGGATTGACGAAAAGCGTCCAGCCATATTGCAGGTTGGCGATCATCACCATGCAGAACACGCCGGTGATCAGCTGGCCCCAGCGCTGCGTCGGCGGCCGCGCCACTTCCGATTCAATAGTCCGCGATTGGACCGTCACAGTTTCCGTCCCCGAAATCGTTGTTGAGGTCCGCTGCAACGCAGCCTGGCAGGGCCCCTTTTTAGTCGGCTTTATCGAAAGCCGTTATTGCGGTCATTTAGCTGTGCAACCGGCAACGGCGCAAGTTATGATTACGGAGCCGGGTAGTCCTGCGGCGTGAAGCCGCTATGAATAAACCCGCCGGCACAAGCCCGTTTAGGCACGCTAACTGCAGCAATTGACGCCGGTACGGAGTGGCCGGCCCACCGAACACCGAGCTGTGGGATCGCCTCGCAAACGAAAGCGTTTTTTGGAACCCTTCGACGGGTGAATATTTGCCCCGATGGCAACAGAGTCGGGGATTTCCATTATTCATCATTCATCCCGCGATCTCCTTCGCGGGCGCCTGCGACGATCACTGCCTGGAAAAACGGCTTGATCCGCACCAAAATTGAAGGACAATCCAAGCAAAGACGATGTCACCGAAAACCGCAGCCCAGACAGCCTCGGTCCCGAAACACACCGAGGCGCCGTTCTACATTACCGCGGCGCAATCAGCGACGCGGCTGCGGCGTGTGCTCAAGCACAACGATACCTTCGCGGTGTTCGACGGCCACGGCGATTTCGGCGCGGCGCCGGGAGGTGCCGACGGGCTGTTTTTCCGCGACACACGATACCTCTCGCGCCTGCAACTGCTGGTCAATGACGGTGCGCCGCTGCTCCTTGGCTCGAACCTGCGCGATGACAATGCGGCACTCGCCGTCGACCTGACCAACCCGGACGTCTTCGCTGATCAGCAGATTGTGCTGCCAAAGGATACCGTGCATTTCCTGCGCACGATTTTCTTATGGCAGGATACGGCTTACCAGCGGCTCGGCGTACGTAATTACGGCGCGCAGACAATCGAACTGCGATTGTCGATCCTATTTGCCAACGATTTCGCCGATCTGTTCGAGGTGCGCGGCACACATCGCCAGCGCCGCGGAACCGCAACCACGCAGCTGCGCGGCGGCGCTCAAGTGCTGCTGAATTATCACGGCCTGGACGGCAAGCTGCGGCGGACGACGCTGACGTTCGATCCGCCTCCGGACCGGCTGGCGACGAATGAAGCCGTCTACCAGCTGCGCATGACGCCCGGCGAAATGAAACCGATCTTCGTTACCGCCGGCTGCAACGAGACGGTGCCGCGGCCGGCGTCCTTTTTACCCGCGCTTATCGCTTCCCGTCGCGCCCTGCGACATGCAACGCGCGATAACGCCAGCGTCGAGACATCGAACAGCTTGTTCAACGAGATGCTTTGCCGCTCCGCCGCCGATCTGGAAATGCTGATGACCGACACGCCGGAGGGGCGTTACCCTTACGCCGGTATCCCGTGGTTCTCAACCACATTCGGCCGCGACGGCCTGATCACCGCACTGCAAATGTTGTGGTGGAGCCCGGGTGTGGCCCGCGGCGTGCTGCGGCGGCTCGCCGCTTACCAAGCCAAGACCACCGAACCGGCCGCCGACGCCGAGCCCGGAAAGATCCTGCATGAGATGCGCGGTGGAGAAATGGCCGCGTTGCATGAAGTGCCGTTCGGCCTCTATTACGGCAGCGTCGATTCGACACCGCTCTTCGTTTTACTAGCCGGACTTTATCTGGAACGCACCGGCGACATTCGAACGATCGCCGAACTGTGGCCATCGATCGAGGCCGCATTGGGTTGGATCGACGGTCCCGGCGACGCCGACGGCGACGGCTTTGTCGAGTATCAACGGGCGACCAAACAAGGCTTGGCCAATCAGGGCTGGAAAGATTCGGAAGACGCGATCTTCCATGCCGACGGCCGGTTGGCCGAGGGCGCGATCGCGCTGGCCGAGGTGCAGGGCTATGTCTATGCGGCCAAGCGGATGGCGGCGCGCTGCGCGCGCCGGCTTCGACACGATGCCGCGGCTCGCAAGCTGGACGCACAGGCAGACGAACTCGCCGCGAAATTCGAGGCGACGTTCTGGTGTCCGGAGCTTGAGACTTATGCGATTGCGCTCGACGGCGACAAGAAGCCGTGCGCGGTGCGCACGTCGAATGCCGGGCAAGTCTTGTTCAGTGGTATCGCCGATCCAAAACGCGCCGCGCTCGTCGCGAAAGGACTGCTGCGTCCCGCGTTCTTTTCCGGTTGGGGCATTCGGACGGTCGCGCTGGGCGAGGCGCGCTACAATCCAATGTCGTACCACGACGGTTCGGTGTGGCCGCATGACAATGCGCTGATCGCGCTGGGCTTCGCACGCTACGGGCTAAAGCGACAGGTGGAGGCGGTGTTCGAGGGGTTGTTTGGAGCCGGCACCTACATGGAGCACCGGCGGCTGCCTGAACTGTTCTGCGGCTTCCGCCAGCAACACGGGCACGGCCCGACACTCTATCCAGTGGCGTGTGCGCCGCAGGCCTGGGCGAGTGCTACCCCGTTCGCACTCCTGGAGGCTTCGCTCGGCCTCGAATTTGATCCGTTCGCCAATGAAATCCGTTTGTGCAACCCTTTGCTGCCGGCTTTTCTCGATGAAGTGACGCTCCGCAACTTGCAGCTCGGAGGCTCCCAAATCGACCTGCGTGTCCGCCGCCACAAGGACACGGTGTCACTAGATACGCCGCGGATCAGCGGTGGTATCCGGGTTTCGATCGTTTTTTCCTCCTAAAGCCGCGGCCGAATACGCCATCCGCGACGGAACCCGACCCCGCTTCGACCCGTTAAGTGGTACGCCCACATTGCTGCGGAGGCGAAATGCGCGGGAAAAATCGACCGGCAATCGCAATTGCCGCGCTTTTAGCGCTGACCGTGGCAATGGCCACGGCGTTTGCGGGCGGCGATGCGGACACTCCCAAACCGCCATCGGCCCCAGCCAACCAGCCGCCTCCTCCAGCCACTCCGGAAATCACGATCCTGAACAAGCATGAGGTCGAGGGTATTCTCGGCCGCGAGGTGCGCAGCACATCCGACGAGAATATGGGCCGGATCGTCGACGTGCTGGTCGACCGTGCCGGTCAAGTGCGCGCAGCAATCATTGATTTTGGCGGCTTTCTCGGCGTCGGCAGCCGCAAGATTGCGGTCGATTGGAACGCCCTGCATTTCCCCCAACCGGGCAAGTCAGGCGAAAAAATCGTCCTCGAATTGACGCGTGACCAGGTTAAATCCGCGCCGCAATACCAAGAGGGCAAACCCGTCGTCGTTCTCGGCGCGTCAGGCAAGCTCGAGCCGCTGCCCGAATAACTCCAGCGCGGCAGATGTTTCCTGTCCGCGGACACGTCACGCCGTTTTGGCGACAATCGACATCGGAGCGATGAGATTCCTGATAATTCTCCGCTGACGGCCGAACGTCTCGATGGTAGCGAGCCGCCGCTTGCCCCGTCGGGACACAGTCTGCGCGGGCTCGATTGGTTCATCTTCTTCGTTGCCGACGTGCAAACCGGCTTCGGTCCGTTCGTCTCGGTCTTTCTGACCACACAGAAATGGACGCAGATCGATATCGGCCTCGTGCTCTCCGCCGCCGGTTTCGTTTCACTGATCGGACAAATGCCTGGCGGCGCGCTGGTCGATGCCGCCCGCTCCGAGCGCCGCGTCGCCGGTTTCGCCATCGTCGCAATCTGCATCAGCGCGCTCGGTTACGCGGCGTTGCCGGTCTTTCCCATGGTGTTGTCGGCGGCGATACTCCATTCACTGGCGAGTTGCATACTTGGCCCGGCAATCGCCGCGATCAGCCTCGGCCTCGTCGGCCACGCCGCGATCGGCGAACGATTTGGCCGCAACGCCCGTTTCGCCGCGGTCGGCAACGGCCTCGCCGCAGGCGCCATGGGCGCTTGCGGGTATCTGTTTTCCGCCCGCGCTGTGTTTATCGTGACCGTCCTCCTGCTGGTGCCAGCGCTGCTGGCATTGCGGGCAATCAGACCCGCGGAGATCGATCCCGAGCGCGCCCACGGCGCAACCCCACGCCGAAAGACCGTCAAGTCGCCCATCAAGCCGGGTGAACTGTTGCACAAACGGCCGCTGCTGATTTTCGCCGGCTGCCTTTTGCTGTTTCATCTCGCCAACGCCGCGATGCTGCCGCTGATGGGCAGCGTCGTCACCATGCATTCGGCCCACTGGGCGACCTTGCTGATCGCCGCGTGCATCGTCGTGCCGCAGCTTCTGGTCGCCGCGCTTTCGCCATGGGTCGGCCGGCGGGCACAAATCTGGGGCCGGCGGCCATTGCTGCTAATCGGCTTCGCCGCGCTTCCGATTCGCGGTTTGCTGTTTGCGTTGGTGAAAAATCCCGAGCTGCTGGTCGTCGTTCAACTGCTCGACGGCATCACGGCTGCGGTTTTCAGCGTCATGGTACCGCTCGTCGTCGCCGACCTCACGCGCGGCACCGGCCGATTCAATCTCGGACAGGGAATAGTCGGCACATTCGTCGGTATCGGCGCGTCGCTCAGCGCGACCATCGCCGGCGTCATGAGCGACCAACTCGGCAGCCCCGCGGCCTTTGCCGGACTGGCGGTGATCGCTCTGGTCGGGCTCGCGGCAGTCTGGCTGCTGATGCCGGAAACCCGCGATACCCCGGAAGCGGCCGGTAGCTAAAAAGCCGGGGCATCCTCGGTGACGAGCCGCAAACGCGGCGCCACAGCGTCGGCCAAGCTGCGATAGACCGAAAGGTAATCCTGCGCCATCCGACGCGCCGTGAATCGCTCTTCGAACCGACGCCGAATTAGCTCCCGCCGCAGACTACCGAGCCGATCAACGGCGCCGATCGCGCCGTTGATGTCCTCGACGATGAAACCGCTCAGACCATCGTCGATCACTTCTGGAACCGATCCGCGATTGAACGCAATCACCGGCGTGCCGCAAGCCATCGCTTCAATCATGACCAGGCCGAACGGCTCCGGCCAGTCGATCGGCACGAGCAATGCCAAGGCTCCGCTCAGGAATTCGGATTTATCGTTGTCGTTGATCTCGCCGATATATTCAACGTTGGCAGATCGCATCATCGGTCCGATCCGCTCTTCGAAATATTCGCGGTCGGCATTGTCGATTTTGGCCGCGACCTTGAGCTTTACCCCGCAATGCTGCGCAATCTGGATTGCACGGTCGATGCCTTTCTCCGGCGCGATGCGGCCAAGGAACGCGAAATACGACGGCTTGATTGGCTTGGGCGTGAGCAATTTTTCCGGCAGGCCGTGGTGGACGGTGCGCACCCAATTCGCCCGCGGCAGCGGCCGCTGCTGCGCGGCGGAGATCGAGACGACCGGCACCTCCGGGAACGCGGCAAACACCGGCTGGTGTTCGGGCAGATCGAGCCGCCCATGCAAGGTCGTGACGAAAGGTGTCGCCTGCCGGGAAAACAGCGAGAACGGATAGTAATCAAGATGAAAATGCAAAAAATCGAAATCGGCGGCGCGCCTGTAGACGCGCTCCAGCATCAGCATGTGCAGCGCATTCGGATCGCGTACTGAACCGTCGAGCCGCAACGCGCGCGGCCATACCGCTTCAAGCTCCGCCGAGGTCACAGAATCGCCGCTGGCAAATAATGTGACCTCGTGGCCGAGCGCGATCAGTTCTTCCGTCAGCCACGAGACGACGCGTTCGGTGCCGCCATAAAGCTTGGGTGGGATCGCCTCCGTCAACGGCGCGATCTGGGCAATGTGCATTGAATTTGACCTTTTTTGACGCGGATGTCCCCGCATCCCCCGCGAGAGTTCCCGAGCACAGAACCCAAGCGACCGACGGCGCAAAGGTTTCAAATCGCGCGGGAACTTATTTTGCGGCCGGACCGGAACTTTTCGGCCGCCGAAACGTCAACGTAACCACACGGAATCGGGTCTCGCGGGTCGGTCGCAAAGATCATGCCGGGGATTCGGATAGATTTGCCGATAGCGGAGTCGGTATCGGGGGCGTAGTGGTGGAGGTCAAAGGCGTATGGCTGACCTCGTTGATTATGCCGGACGTCCCCTGCCTTTCATCTTTCGGTACGTCAGACAGCGTCCGATCGCGCATGCCGTCATTCTGATCGCGGTCCTGGCGGCCGTTGCCTGCTCCGTCGGCACCCAATACGGCGTGAAATTTCTGGTCGATACCCTATCGCACGGCGTCACCGCCGCGGTATGGACCGCCTTTATCGTGCTTGGCTCGCTGATCGCGGCCGATAACCTGCTGTGGCGGGTGGCAAGCTGGATCGCCAATTACGCGTTCGTTGGCGTCACCGGCGACCTCCGGCACGATCTGTTCCGCCATTTAACCGGACATTCTCCGGGCTATTTCGCCGCCCGCATGCCGGGCACGCTGACCAGCCGGATCACCGCCACCTCCAATGCAGTATTCATCGGCGAGAACATGTTCATCTGGAACGTGCTGCCGCCTTGTGTTGCGACAATAGCCGCTGTCGCTCTGGTCTACACGGTGAGCTGGGCGATGGCCGCCGGACTAACGGTGGTCGCCGGAATTATGGTGGCCGTTATGTTCCGTCTCGCTGCCGGCGGCCGGTCGCTGCATCACGACTTCGCCAGCAAGGCGGCCGTGGTGGACGGCGAGATGACCGACGTGATCGGCAACATGCCGTTGGTACGCGCGTTCGGCGGCTTCTTGCGCGAGCACCTTCGTTTCGACGCCACCGTCGAACGCGAAATGGAGGCGCGGCGGCGCAGCCTGTTCTATCTCGAAAAAATCCGCATTCTCCATGGCGCGGTCACCATCGTGCTGGCGCTCGGCCTGCTCGCTTGGGCAATTCTGCTCTGGGAGGAGAACGAAGCCACCACCGGCGACGTCGTGCTGATCTGTACGCTCGGGCTCTCGGTGCTGCACGCCACGCGCGACCTCGCCGTTGCATTGGTCGACATCACCCAGCATTTCGCACGGCTTTCCGAAGCGCTGGCGACTTTGTTGGTGCAACACGAATTGCGTGACCACCCCGAGGCGACGCCGTTCATCCGTCGTGGCGCCAGCGTGAAATTGGAGCACGTCTATTTTCGCTACGGCGGCGGACGGCAGATTTTCGAAGACTTCAATTTGAACTTCACGCCGGGCGAGCGTGTCGGTCTGGTTGGCCATTCCGGCGGCGGCAAGTCGACGGTGTTCGCGCTCCTCCAGCGCTTTTACGACGTCCAGGACGGGCGCATTCTGATCGACGGCCAGGACATTGCCCGCGTCACGCAAGAGAGCTTGCGTGAATCCATCGGCATTGTGCCGCAGGATATATCGCTGTTTCATCGCTCGGTGATGGATAACATCCGCTACGGGCGGCCCGACGCCACCGATGACGAAGTTCTGGACGCCGCGTTCGCCGCGCGCTGCGACTTTATCGAGACTTTGCCGGAAGGCACGCGCACGCTGGTCGGCGACCGCGGTGTGCGGCTCTCCGGTGGCCAGCGCCAGCGCATCGCCATTGCGCGTGCATTTTTGAAAAATGCGCCGCTGCTCTTGCTCGACGAAGCAACGTCCGCACTCGACAGCGAGTCCGAAGAGCTGATCCGCGAAGCGCTTGGCCGCCTGATGCACGGTCGCACCGTGATCGCCATCGCGCACCGGCTGTCCACGGTCAGGAATTTCGACCGTGTCGTGGTTCTGCAACTTGGCAAAGTCATCCAGGACGGCCCGCCTGATCAGCTGGTGCGCCGCGAAGGGCTTTATCGCCGGCTGGTCCAGCGTGAGATGGACCGCCTCGCCAGTCAGGCCGCCGCCTAAAAACGACCAGGAATGTCCTTTCACGAGGCGCGCTCTCCGAGACAGATCATTCGCTCGAAGCATCGCCGCTCGACTAATATTCTCTTTTTTCGAGCCGTGTCATTGACTTAGAGGGCGGTCATCACCGATTCAGAGCACCGGCATTCAGCCGCTCTGAGTTTCGTTCATGTCCGATACCGTTGTTAACGATCTTCATCTGCGCCGCGCCGATGGCGTGATCGCACCGATCAACGAAGATTGGCTCGCCGTCGTCCTCGGGCTGGCTATCTTTGTTCTCGCGCTGGCGGCGCTCGTCAATTTCGACCTGATCGGCTGGGTGGTAACGACCTCGGTTTGGGGCAATCTGGGCCAGTCGCTGCGAGCGACGTCCAAGGGCTACGCTTCTCTCGGCGGCGTTGGCGCGCTGATCGCGACTTACGTGGCACTGACCGTTGTACTCAGCGCCGCCGCGGCAGCCCTCAAAAGCGACGTGAAACGCTTCGTACTCGCCTTCACCGCGGTATTCTGGATCGCCTTTGCGAGCTGGGTGATCGGCAACTTCGCCCATTTCGCGGCGGTAACGCCGGCCGAACAGCAAAAGTTCGGCATCAATTGGTCGCTGAAGCTGACCAACGAAGGCGGCTACATATTTGCGCTGATCGCCGGCCTGATCATTGCCAATTTTTTTCCGCGTTTCGCCGAAGCGGTGAAGGACGCGGTGCGGCCGGAACTTTACATCAAGGTTGCTATCGTCATCCTTGGCGGCGTCTTCGCGGTGACGGCGGCAAGCAAGCTCGGCCTTGCCAGTTCGCTTATTCTGCGCGGCGTCGCGGCAATCGTTGAGGCCTATCTGATCTACTGGGCGGTAGTTTATTTCGTCGCCCGCAAATGGTTCGGCTTCAGCCGCGAATGGGCGGCGCCGCTTGCTTCCGGCATTTCGATCTGCGGCGTGTCGGCGGCGATCGCGGTCGGCGGCGCCATCCGCGCCCGGCCGGTGGTGCCGGTGCTGGTGTCATCCCTGGTGGTCATCTTCGCCGTCGTCGAAGTGCTGATCCTGCCGTTCGTCGCGCAAGCCTTCCTCGCGCATCAGCCGATGGTCGCCGGCGCTTGGATGGGGCTGGCGGTAAAGACAGACGGCGCGGCCGTCGCCGCCGGCGGCATTACCGAGTCGCTCATCCTGGCGAAGAATGCGGCGGAGGGTATCAATTATCAGCCGGGCTGGATTCTCGGCACGGCCGCGACCATCAAAGTCTTTATTGATATCTTCATCGGCATCTGGGCGTTCGTGCTGGGTTACATCTGGACCAACCACATCAACGTCACGCCGGAACAGAACAAGGCGAGCGTTTGGGAAATCTGGCAGCGCTTTCCCAAATTCATCATCGGCTTCGTGATCACCTTCGCTGTTGGCTTTTATCTCGTGCTCGGCACGTCGCCGGAAGTCGCCAAAAACGTCCCGGCGGCGATCGGCGAAGCCAATACCTTCCGCGTGATCTTCTTCATCCTCACCTTCTTCTCCATTGGCGTCCTGTCGAACTTCAAGACGCTATGGCAGGAAGGCTTCGGCAAACTTGCCGCCGTCTATCTGGTCAGCCTGTTCGGCTTCGTCGTGTGGGTCGGCCTGCTGATTTCGTGGATCTTCTTCGGCGGGATCACGCCGCCGCTGGCGGGTTAACCGAACGATTACAGGAGCGTATCATGTCCCAAGCAGACCTTCGCGAAGAGCTGAGCGGTAACCACAGCGAGCCTCTCCTGCCGATCGAGAAAAAACTGATCGGCTGGAGTCTCACCATCGGACTCGTCCTGTTGTTTGCGCTTGCGTTGTTCAACCACTTCGCGCCGGCGACTTTCTAGCAAAGCCCGGCGATGACTTGACGGTGCGCTCGGCAAGAGGGCAGTCTTCCGCTTATGCACCGCCAGCACATGCAAGATCGGGCCGCTGACCAAGGCCCCACCAACGCTTCCCTCATGTTTCCCGCCGCCAGCCCTGAACAGGTCGGGCTTTCGTCCGCCGCGTTAGAGCGGCTGACAGCCGCGATGCAGAGCGAGGTCGATGCCAAACGCATACCTGGCGTCTCCATGCTGATCGCGCGCGGCGGCAAGCTTGCCTATCGGCGCGACGTCGGCTCATTGCGGCCGGGCGGTCCGGCGCTCAAAGGCGATGCGATTTTCCGGATTTTTTCGATGACCAAGCCGATCGCTTCGGTCGCGCTGATGATGCTGGTCGAGGAGGGGCGACTGTTCATCAGCGATCCCTTGGCAAAATTTCTACCCGAATTCACAAATATGAAAGTCGGCGTCGATTCGGGCGGCAAGCTCGACCTGATCGCGGCCAATAAGGCGATCACGATCCAGGATTTGCTTCGTCACACCTCCGGTCTGACCTACGCATTCACCGGCAATTCGGCCGTGCAGCGCCTTTATCGCGATTCGCAATTGTTTGCGCCGGATCCCACGAACACCAGGACGCAACTCGTTAGCGACCTCACCACCGCCGAGTTCATCACCGCGCTGGCGAAACTGCCGCTGATCGACCAGCCGGGGACCGTCTGGAACTACAGCCACTCCAGCGATGTCGTCGGCCGCGTCATTGAAGTGGTTTCAGGACAGAGCCTGGGCGCCTTTCTTCAGGAGCGCATCCTGGCGCCACTCGGCATGCTCGATACTTTTTTCCTGATGCCGCCAGACAAATACGAACGCGTCGCGGAACCGTTCGACCGCGATCCCGACACCGGAAAACCGGTTCAACTCATCGAAAAAGAAACGCGACAGCGCTTCGAGTCGGCCGGCGGCGGGCTTTGGTCGACCATGGACGATTACACGCGCTTCGTGCGGATGCTTTATCTCGGTGGCACGCTTGACGGCACACGCATCATCGGCCGCAAGACGCTCGCCTTCATGGCCTCGGATCATCTCGGACCGAATGTGCGCAACGGCACCCCTGCATTGCTCGCGCCGGGACACGGCTTCGGCCTCGGATTTTGCGTTCGACTGGTGCCAGGAATGGCGTCGACCCCGGGCACGCCGGGCGAATTCTACTGGGGTGGTCTTGCCGGCACCGCGTTCTGGATCGCGCCGCAAGAAGAGTTGGTCGCCATGATGATGATCCAGGGGCCCGGACAGCGCGACTACTACCGGCAAATGTTCCGCAACATGGTCCACGCCGCGCTTATCTGAAAGCGGCCGACCTTTCGATCAGCGGTCTGGTCGTTGACGCCAGAACGGCGGTCGCGACGACATAGGCGCCGATGCTGACCAGGATCGGTAGCGTGTAGCTGTGGCTGATGTCGAATGCAAAGCCCGCGGCGCTCGGGCCGATCAGCGTGCCGATGGCAACGCTGGTATAGGCAATGCCGACCAGGCTCGAAGCATTTCGTCCGCCGAAATAATCGCTCAGCACCGCCGGCGCGAGTGCGACGAAGCCGCCATAGAACACGCCGAAAACAAGCGCGAAGACGGCGAGCGACCACAGGCCGACTGAAAACAGCCAGATGACGAACGACAGTCCCATGCCGACGAACATCAGCAGGAATGCCTGCGGCCGGCCGAGCCGGTCGGCGAGCCCGCCAAGCAGAAAGCGTCCTGCGGTGCTGCCGACGCCGATGGCGCCGACCAGGAGAACGGCCGATGTCTGCCCGATGCCATGCTCAAGCGCGTACGGGACCAGGTGTACGAACGGAACGAACAGCCCGAACGAGCAGATAAAGCAGGCGGCATAGAAGCCGATAAAACGCCGCGACATGATCGCCTCGCCGATCGCAACGCCGGTCGCCGGCGCCGGGCGTTCGCCCGAGCGCAGCAAGTCGCCATCGGGTGCGAGGCCGCGCCCGCTTGGATCGTCCTCGATCAACAGCGACATGCCCACGCCGGCAACCAGCGAGAACAAGCCGAGGATCAGCCAGGTTTCGCGCCAACCCAATGTCTCGATCATCAGCGAAGCGAGCGGTGGAACCACCAGCGTGCCGACGCCGATGCCGCTGACGGCGATGCCGGATGCAAAACCGCGCCGTCGCAGAAACCACCTTTGCACGGTGCCGACCACTGGAACGTAAGAGCAGCCAACACCGAGACCGACGCCAAGACCATAGGCGGCGTACACTTCGGTCAGGTTGCGGGCCACGCTCGCGGCGACGAGGCCAATGCCGACCAGGATCATGCCGACGACGGCAAGCCGCCGCGAGCCAAAGCGGTCGGCCAGCGGTCCGGTCACGACGCCAAGCCCGAAATAGAGAAAGCCCGCGAGCGAAAACACAAACGAAACCGCGCCACGCGACGCGCCGAGATCGCGTTGTAGCGACACTAGGAAGGCACTGAACGAATAGGCGGCGCCGAAGCCGACGAACATGACGGTAAAAGCGGCCGCGACCACGAGCCACCCGTAGAAAATCGTCGGCCTGGACATCGAGGAACGGCTGGTCACGACTGTCGCTTTCTACCGTGTCGAACACGCATTAACGGCCACTGTGACGATCAGCGACCGCGGTTGCGAGCGGCGATGCTTCGGAGATTTCCGTAGCGTCGCCGGCGATTGCCACCCGATTTCCGCGAAATCAGTCGTCGTAGGTTTCGTGCACCGCGACAGCGCCCTGCTTCCAATAAGCGGCGGCCTTGACACGATCCTTACGCAGACCGCGCTGCTCGACGAGCAGCCGGCGCAACGCTTTTGCGGTTGCCGCTTCGGCCGCAACCCACGTGTAGCCGTCCCCGCCGGGCAGCTTAAGTTGGGCGGCGGCATCCACGAGCTTGGTGCCCGGCGCCGCGCCTTCGCGATAAAGCCAATGGCTCTCGAGCTTCGTGCGCGTTGCGAAATTCTGCCGTTCTCCGGCATCGGTCACTTCCGCCACGACGACAGTGCGCGCACCGGCCGGCAGTTCCTCAAGGCGGCGGCCGATCGCCGGCAGCGCCGTTTCATCGCCGACGAAAAGATACCAGTCGAAATCGTCGGGCACGATGAACGAGCCGCGCGGACCACCGACGCCGAGGAAATGACCCGGTCGAGCTTGCGCGGCCCACGTTGCCGCCGGTCCATCGCCGTGCAGCACGAAGTCGATGGTGAGCGTATTGGCGGCGGCATCGTAGTGGCGCGGCGTGTAATCGCGCGCCGCCGGCCGCGGCACTCCGTCCGGATAAACCGGTCCATTGGGAGTGAGCGTCGGCATCGCCGGCTTTTCCTCGCCCGGCGGCGGGAAGAACAGCTTGACGTGATCGTCGTGGGCGGCGCTGATAAATCCGGTCAGATCGTCGCCGCCGAGCACGACGCGCAGCATTTTTGGCGTGAGCGGGCGCACATCACGCACCTGCAACATGCGCCGTTTGACTTCATGGCGGACACGTCGCGTAACGCGGTCCGTCGTTGATAGGATTTGCGACATATTGAAGACCTTTCAACGTTGAATGTATCCACCATTCCGCCACCGCCAGGGGCGTTTATGAGCCGGGTCGCTCTTCGCCCAACCGCATCGACAATTCGACATCATCGGCAAATGAGACCGATAGATAGCCGTTTGTCGTCGACCGGACGCGAGCAAGATAGTCCGGGCTCGAATCGGCATTGTCGGCGACAATCAGAGCACCGGCGCGCAGGCGGCTTTCGAGCAGCGACAGGATGGACGGATAGAGCGGCTTGGCGCCATCAAGCAGAACGAAATCAATAATGTCCGGTAAATCGCGCGACAGCGTCTCCAATGCATCGCCTTCGCGAACCTCCACCAGATCCGACAGGTCGGCGGCCGCAAGGTTTTCGCGCGCCCGCTCCAACTTCGACGGTTCGAATTCGCTGCCGATCAGATGGCCGCCGCCGTTATCCCGCAACGCCGCCGCGAGATGCAGCGTCGAAATTCCGAACGAAGTCCCGAACTCGACGATGCTGCGTGCCCGAACCGATCGCGCCAGCATGTAAAGAAGTTTGCCGGTGGCGCGAGAAACCGGGAGCGGCTGGTCTTTCAGCCGCGCGTAATATTGGCGATAGTCTTTGGGATCGGCGGCACGGCGGGCTGAAGAAAAGTCCGCGTCTCGCCGCGCTTCCGCGGCGTCGGTCTCTGCGAAAAGCCGATCGATAATCGCCGATACCGTAGGGTGCGTTAAAGTCGTCATGGGTCATCAACCTGCGCAATAACGAGACCGGCACGAAGACGGTCTCTCTCGTTTGCGCGTTGAGTGACGTTAACGCTTACGGCTGCCGAAGGGGGGAGCAGGGAGAGTTCATATCGCCACCCGCGCATGGGCGCAAGCGCATTGGGTGGACGGCCGCCGAGGGCAATCCCGGACTCCACGCGCAATTGCGCGGATCGCCACCATCCTTCGCCACCAAGACGAGCGCGCCGCCGATCCGGGCATCCGACCGGCACAATCGCGACACCTCCGCGGGGTATCCGGAGCGGAAAAGGGAGAACCGTCGCAATTTCCGAAAATTGGTTGCGGGGGCCTGCAACCAATTTGATAGACTCTTTGCGGTTCTAGGGCTTAATCCCTTGCAAAGGCGAGCCTTTTGAGGCTTGCGCGAACCGAGCGAAATCGGGCGTATAGCAAGGAATCCCCGATTTTTGGTAATCTTGCCGCCCGAGCGAGTCCAGCGATGCCGCTTCCAGACGACCGCAATATCCTGAAGTTTGGCCCGCCCAAGTATGCGGGCGAGACCGAAATCACGCCCGCGATGGTCGAGAGCGTGCGCCAGCGGATCAGGGACGCGGGCGGCATCCTGACCGTTTGGGCGGTGCTTCACGAAGACGTCTATGAAACGCAATTCGGCGACGGGTTCTACCTGCATGCGCATGGCCTCGCGCTTAACAGTGCCGACGCGGACAGGCTCGCCGCGCTCGGCGGCGAGGACAAGAAATTGGAAAAGTGGCATGTCCGCAACTATCGGCTCGGGCTGGAAAACGACCAGCCGGTCTTTACGGAGGAATGGCACCCCGAGGAAGAATTC
>DATKRE010000234.1:0-3893 GCA_035532335.1 Xanthobacteraceae bacterium
CGCCTCAAGATCGACATAGCTGAACAACGATCCACACCGCTCGTCTCTACCGCGCATCGCAACCCCCTTGGCGCAACCACCAAAGGGAATCACGATTACAGCTCAGCCGAAAGCGACTTTTTCAACAGCCTGCTAGAGCGGGATTGGTTGAAATCGAATGACACCCCCTCACCCTCCCGCTTGCGCGGGTCCCCTTGCCGCCTGCCAAGCGTCCGCCGGACGCTT
The DNA here is from genome assembly GCA_035532335.1 of Xanthobacteraceae bacterium. GTDB lineage: Bacteria > Pseudomonadota > Alphaproteobacteria > Rhizobiales > Xanthobacteraceae > BOG-931. The sequence goes on from DATKRE010000234.1 coordinate 226, forward strand.
GGCTCGAACATGCCGGGGGCATGTTCGACCAGCGGCAAGCTCCGCCCCCAGAGGGCGGAGAGGGTTGGGGTGAGGTGGGGCACCGAAGACTTCCCGCCAGGCCTCCCGCACTTCGCGCGCGAGCGCGAGCAGTTCTTCCTCCTGATCGTCGACTTGGCACCGGAGGATTTCGCGCGCCGCGCGCGCGGCCCGCGCCGCTCCGGCGCGATCGGCGAGCGTGTCGTCCGGGCTCAGGCTGTAGGTGCGGCGGCGTTCGGTCGACAAGCCAAGGTGCCGCGCCAGCACGTTGAGCGCCCGGAGCTTGTCGTGCAGCCGGAGGTGCGTCGGGCGTCCGGACCTGACGCCGCCGACCCGCAGCACCGCGACCGCGGCGGCGGCATCGTCGTCGAGCGTCGCCGCCGGCCGCACCTTCACGCCCCACGGTCCCCAGTCGAAATACTTGCGCGCGTCGGCAAACGCGATGCGCGCGTATTCGAGGACGACGCGATCGGCCGTGACGCCGGTGCGCGCGGCGCGCTCGGCCATCGCCTGTTTCACCGCTTGTTGCACGTCCTTGCGCGCCATCAACTTGTTGCCGCGAAAAGCCGCGGCTTTTGCCGGATAGCCGCAGCGGCGCGCGGCGGCGGCCGCGTTCAGATCCACCAGATATTCGCGGACGAATTGCTGGATGCGGAGATGCATGGGCGGGATCGCGCAGCGCGCGCAAACGAAAACGCCCGCGCGGCGGTTGCCGGCGGGCGCATCTTCAAGTGTGCGATTCCTATAGCATATTAGACCGTGCGAGTCAAGGGAAATCGCCATACCATCGACGCGAAACGCGAAATACTATCGCCGGCGCGACCGGCGACGGACACGACGACGCGGTCTCAGGGACAAAAAACGCGCAATGCTGAAACGGATCGACCACGTCGAAATCGTTCCCCGGGATTTCGAGCGCAGCCTCGCGTTCTATGTCGGCGCGCTGGGCTTCACGCTGGATCACCGCATTCCGGTCGACGCACCGCCGATCAAAGAGGTGGTCTACCTGACGCTCAATGAGTCGGCGATCGAGCTGCTGCGGGCGGATGCGCCGACGGCCAAACGCGAGCAGCGCGGCCAAGCCGGCTACAACGCCATGGCGTGGGAAGTCGACGACATGGCAGCCACGCTGCGCGACCTGGCGGCGAAAGGGATCGCGCCGAGCTGGGGACCGCGCACCAGCAAGACCTACATCTCCGGCCGCACTGGGGAAATTGCGGAAGCTTATTGAACGGTCGGAGTCGATCGCCAGGCCGGACCGCGGGTGACGCTCACTCAATACGATCGGCTTCGGGTTTCTCTGTCGCGCTCAATGCAAAGCGCTACTGGCGGTGGCGTTCCGCACGTGCACCGCCAGAATTCCCATCGCCAAGTGGTGATAGCGTTCGCGCTCCTCCTCGCTCAAAGGCATCGCCAGCAATGTGGCGCTAGCGGAATGCATTGGCGGCAGAACCTTGACGTTCCAGTAGTTCAGGTGACGCATGCGTTGTCGCGCGAGCCCGAGTTCATCGCCATCGGGAATCGGCTCCGCGCACACACTCGTAACGGTGGTCAAATTGATAGTCGAACGGCCAAAGATCGCGGTCATAGTTAGCCTCTCTCGCTGCGCTATTGAACAAGGGCACAACTCTGCATTGAGCCAACCGCGTCGCGCTTGCCGGGGAAGGCCGTTCGATCAAAGGCTACGGTGCGGCGAAGATCGTCTTCCTGCGTTATTACCGGCGCTACGGCGTCCACCACGATCAGATCGTCCGCAACCGGACGCTCGTAGAGCTGCAATGCCTCGGCCCGATGCTGGATCAACGCCAGCACCACGTCGAGCGTCGGCGTCGGCACTTGGACCAGACGGCCGAGTTCCTGCACCGCCGTCACCAGCGCGTCGATCTCGAGCGGCCGGCCGCGCTCCAGGTCCTGCAACATCGAGGTCTTGTGTGCGCCGACCTTGCACGCGCCATCGAGGCGGCGTTCCAGATCGACGCGGAAGCGCACGCCGAGCCACTCGGCAATCGCCTGCGCCTCGCGCATCATGGCGCGAGCGATGTCGCGCGTGCCCGGTTCGCTGCACAGCACGTCGAGCGTGGTGCCGGTCAGCGCACTCAGCGGATTGAGACAGAGATTGCCCCACAGCTTGAGCCAGATCTCATCGCGGATGCGGTCCAGCACTGGCGCCTTGAGTCCGGACGCGGCGAAAACCGCCGCGAGACGCTCGCAGCGCGCGCTGATCTCGCCCGACGGCTCGCCGATCGGGAATCGATCGCCGTAGACGTGTTCGACCACGCCGGGCGCCACCAACTCGGTCGCCGGATAGACGACGCAGCCGATGGCGCGCCCGGGTCCGAGAAGATTCCACTGCCGACGGCCTGGATCGACGCTCGCGATGCTGCGGTCCGCCCACGGTCCGTCGTGGCGATGGAAATACCAGTACGGAATGCCGTTGACCGCGGTGACAATCGCGGTTTCGGGACCGAGCAGCGGCGCGAAGCGATCGAGCGCGCCGTCGATCTGGTTGGCCTTGAGCGTGACGATGACGGCGTCCTGCGGGCCGAGCTCGGCCGGATTGTCGGTTGCCGGCAGGCGCACGACGGTCTCCTTGCCATCGGCGCGCAGCGTCAGGCCGTTGGCGCGGATGGCCGCGAGATTGGCGCCGCGCGCCACCAGCGACACCTGCGCGCCGGACTGCGCCAGCTTGGCGCCCAGGAAACCCCCGATCGCACCGGCACCAAATACGCAAATCTTCATGTGCATTTTCCTAAGTTCCGGATCCATAAAAAGGGATTCCGGTTGATATAAACCTGAACCGTCATTCCGGCACTCAATCGGTCTCGGGCTGCTGAGCCTGCCGCAGGACCGTGCCGTAGCTGCTCGCAATGTCTGTCATCATGCGCGAGAACTTCTGCACCGCTTCGGCAAGCTCGGCGCTTGACTCGGAAGCGAACAGACTCTGGCACTTCAGGGCATCGGTAATATCGCGGCTGACGGCGAGTTTCTCCCACATCGCTGAATCCTTGATCAGACGCTGTTGCATGAACTGCGCCATCTCGTGCGAAAGCCGGGACATGCTGCGCGCCCAGCACTCGAACGCGCGGCGATTCATGGCGGACAGCGGCTCGAAATTGGCACTCCACTCCTTGGGCCAAAGGGCTGCCTTTGGCGGCGTTTTCACATCGGTGGGGGTCTTGGGGTACGTTTTCACATTGTCGGGCATGGCTAAATCTCCTGTGCACTTTTCTAGCGGATCGATTCTGAGGGTTGGCGACATCCAATTCGCCGCCGCGCCTTTCAGGCTGTCGTGGCGGGGTCTTTGGTCGGACGGGCGCCAATTGATTAGGACAAGTAATATATCAGATTTGCAAAATAATACACCAAATAATGGTCTATATAATTATTTAATGATCACAATATATGTCATACACAGTGCCGTAATAGTTGAATAATCCCTATATAAACCAACACGGCGCGGCGGCCAATTCCGGCCACCCGCCCCAACCCAAAAGACATTTTCATGTCGAACTAGCAGGCTGCTGAAAAACTCTGATGCGAAGCCGAATCACGCAACATAAGAATCATCGAGAGCCCTCTCGCGAATCGTTCTTGCGTGAACTGGTCGCCATGCGAATCAATGTTGCGTCTTCTCGCGTCCAAAAACGTTT
>DATKRE010000235.1:0-12794 GCA_035532335.1 Xanthobacteraceae bacterium
TGAAAGCCGGCAAGCCGGGCGCGACCTGGACCTGCACGTCGACAGGTCTGATCTCGACGCCTTCGAATGCGACCGTGGAGACGCGCTGGACCATGTCCGACCCTGCCCGGATCGCAGAGTAACGAAAGCGCGCGACAGGGGCGATTATTGACTTCACAAACCCTATTGACACTGGCACATAATCCGTAATACATTGATCGGACTCCAGAATTATGGATTTTTGCCATGTCAATTCTCGCAAAAAAGTGGTTCCGTGACGAAAAGGCGGCTTTCCGGCAGCTGGAGAGCCTGTTGTGGCCGGACGGCCCGATTTGCCCGCATTGTGGGGTCATCGGCAAAGCCGGTCGCCTAGAAGGCGTTCGTACCAAGCCGAGCCGTAAGAACCCGGAAGGTGCCATCCGCCACGGTCTTTGGAAGTGCTATTCCAAGGAGTGCCGCAAGCAGTTCACGGTACGGATCGGCACGGTATTCGAGGCCGCGCACATTCCGCTGCACAAGATGCTGCAAGGCGCGCACTTGCTCTGCTCCAGCAAGAAGGGCTTTTCGGCGCATCAGCTGCACCGGATTCTGGAGATTGATTACAAGTCCGCTTGGTTTCTGGCTCACCGTCTTCGCGAAGCCATGAGGGATGGCTCGCTGGCCCCGATGGGCGGCTCTGGCAAGGCTATCGAGGCGGACGAAACCTATATCGGCCGCCAACAAGGTCAGGGCGTCGATAAGAGCGGCTTTCACAACAAGAACATGGTGCTGACGCTAGTGGAGCGAGGCGGTTCGGCCCGTTCATTCCACACTGACGGTCACTCGATTGCGTCGATTGTCCCGATCCTGCGCCAGAACGTTCGTCGCGAAAGCAATCTGATGACGGACCGCGCCATGCACTATCGCGCGGTCGGCAAGGAGTTTGCGACGCACGGCAGCGTGGCGCATGAACGCGGCGAGTATTGGAAACCGGGCGACATCCATACGAATACGGTTGAAGGCTACTACTCGATCTTCAAGCGCGGCATGAAAGGCGTCTATCAGCATTGCAAGGAAAAGCACCTGCATCGCTACCTTGCCGAGTTCGATTTTCGCTATTCAAACCGGGTCAAGCTTGGCGTTGACGACGAAGCGCGCACCGCGCGTGCGCTTAAGGGCATCGCTGGCAAGCGACTGACTTATCGGGGACCTCGTACACCCGAAGTCGAAATCCCCTTCTGACGAGCCATGGCTGCATCCGCGCTTCACTGCGAGGAAGAAATCACGCCCGAAATGATTGCGGCGGCGGCGCAGGTTATTGCAGCGGAACTTGATCTGCCGATGTATCAGCAATGGGATGCTCTTGATTTGGCCAAAGACGCTCTCCGCGCAGCGTTCGACGCCAAACGTGAAAATCGCGCTCAAAATCCATCAGATGTTCGCACAGGGCAAAAAACTGACGTTCAAACTCCTTGATTTGCGCGGAGTTGTAGACAAAGGACGCACGATAATCGGTGGCTCGCTTTTTGGCGCTCAACTCCCACGGCCAAAGGGCACACAGATTCAAGTCGATCGGCGAGCCTCCAATTTGACCGTGCGCGACTTCGTTTCGGCGTGCGGACCAGCCGCGACAGGTTTTGAGCAGTGTCCGTAGCCGCGCGTATAGTGCCGAGTTTTTGTGTACTTCAAAAAATGCTTCGGCGGCGGCCTGCACCATGCCTGTGCGACCGTCAAAACTGACAATGGACCCGTAAGCGCGCTCGGCCGGACTCATTGAATTGACGTATGCGCCCTTTGGTCCGCAATCTGTGATGAGAGATTCAAAAATGTGGGAGACGGCATCTTCGGTGAATTGCCACGCGCTTAGCGCGCTGCCGACAGCCGCCATTAGAATTTCCGAGTCGCGGTCATAAGTGGTAGGACGTGGTGGGGCATCCCAGGGCTTTCGTGACATGGCGAAAAAGTCCCAAATCCAGAAGTTTCGTGAAGCGGCCCGCGAAGCCGGGGCCGACGAATCCGAAGAACGCTTCAACGCAACACTGAAGGACTTGGCCAAGAAACCGCGCGACAAGCGCGAGAGCCAAAACAATCCGAGCGAGGCGACGAAGCCCAAGCACTGATACGGGGCTTCGCCAGCCACTACGCGCTAGGAAGGACTACCGTCATCGACGATGATCGGGGCTGCGCCCTAATCATCCCAAAAGCCGAAGTGCAGTTGGTCAGGCGACGGTTGAGGGCGTGTTCGGTGCCATGAACCGCGAAGTGCCGTTTGCACTCGCTCATAGCGGCCAAAACGCCAACGCCCATACGATCTGACCAACACGTCCTTCGGCCCTTCGCCATGTGTGACCATGGCCGGGCTCCTTCTGCTTGGCGGGGAACACCCCGCTGGCTTTGTCCGCCAAACGCGCGGACCCGCCATTAAGCCCCGGCTTGTCGGCCGGACGCAGAAGGACAGTCGATGACGGCCCTTATAACCGCTCTAAACTGGGTAGGGCAATGGTGGGGTGTGTGAAGTCCACAATCCCGGCGACAGGTCAAGAACATTTAGTGAACGAAATAAGAGAAAGCCTTCTCTTAAGCCACTAGAGGCCGGCAGCCGCCAGTAATTCGCGGCGCGCCGCCGCTAGAATCTCGTCCGAAAGCCGCGAGTCGTCCACCGCGCGGGCGAGCGTCAGCGCACCGACAAGAGCGGCCATGGCGGTCACGGCTTTGCGCCGCCGAACCGCCTTGGAGGGTCCGGGGATCGCTTCGGTCAGGATAGCCAGCAGCGGCTCCAAGCCTTCGGCGAAGGCGCGTCGCACCGTCTTGGCGCTGCGTGCGGCATCGCTGCCGAGCGCGGCGAACGCGCAGCCACGGCCGGGATTGTCGCGGTGCCGCGGCGACAAATAATGATCGAGCAACGCCGCGTAAGGATGATCGGGAGCATCCGTTACCAGGCCTTCCCACTTTGCCGCCGACCGCCGCATGGTGCGGCGGCTTGCTTGCGCGGCCAGATCGTCCTTGGAAGTGAAATGGCCATAGAAACCGCCATGCGTAAGGTCGGCCGCCTGCATGATGTCGGCGACGCCGGCACCGTTGAAGCCTTTGGCGCGGAACAGGCCGGCGGCCGCATTGAGAATGCGTTCGCGATTCTCAGCCACTTTTTCCCGGCTCACGCGCATCGTGCGGTCCTGATCGTGCAATCCGGCATCGTGCAGCTCAGTCATGCGGCGGTGGGGAGGCCGCTTGACAAATTATATGACAACCATCATCAATAAGCAACCTAAAGATGATGAACGTCATCTAATTGTCGATGCGATAATTATTGGATGCCAAGCCGCATGATGTCTTCCCGACTCGCCGCCCTGCTGGCCCGCCACAACATCCATTACGGCTGGGTGGTCGTCGCCGTCACCTTCCTCACCATGCTGGTGACGGCCGGCGCCATGGGCGCGCCCGGCGTACTGATCGTGCCGCTGGAGCATGAGTTCGGCTGGGCGAACGCGCAGATTTCCAGCGCGCTGGCGCTGCGGCTCCTGTTGTTCGGCTTGTTCGGGCCATTCGCCGCCGCATTCATGAATCGCTACGGGTTGCGGCGCGTGATGATTTGCGCAGCGGCGCTCATCGCCGCGGGCCTGTTGGCCTCGCTGGCGATGACGCAAGTCTGGCAACTAATCGTGCTGTGGGGGCTGGTTGTCGGCATCGGCACCGGGCTTACCGCCATTGTGCTGGCAGCGACGGTGGCGGCGCGTTGGTTCACGCACCGCCGCGGGCTGGTCATCGGTCTCCTGACTGCGAGCAGTGCCACCGGCCAATTGGTGTTCCTGCCGCTGATTGCCGAACTGACCGAGCGTTATGGCTGGCGCCTGGCGCTGGTTTTTGTTTGCGGGTTGTTGGCCGTAGCGGCTGTCGTCGCGTTCGTGCTGATGCGCGACCGGCCAAGCGATCTCAATCTGCCGCCTTATGGCGAGACCGCTGTGGTGCCGCAGCCTCCGTTGCCGGCGGGCGGTCTTGGTTCCCTGCTGATGTCGCCGTTCGAGGTGCTCAAGGAAGGAGCCCGGACGCCGGTGTTCTGGGTGTTGTTCGCGACGTTTTTCATTTGTGGATGCAGCACCAACGGATTGATCCAGACACACTTCATCACGTTGTGCGGCGACTACGGTCTGGCGGCGGTCACCGCGGCGAGCGTGCTCGCCATGATGGGCGTGTTCGATTTCATCGGCACGATCGGCTCGGGCTGGCTGTCCGACCGCTTCGACGGCCGCTGGATGCTATTCTGGTATTACGGCTTGCGCGGGCTTTCGCTGCTCTATCTGCCGTTCACCAGCTTCACCTTTTACGGTTTGTCGCTGTTTGCGGTGTTTTACGGCCTCGACTGGATCGCCACCGTGCCGCCGACAGTAAAGCTCACCGCCGAGCGCTTCGGCCGCGAGCGCGCCGGCATCTTCTTCGCCTGGATTTTTGCCGGCCATCAGATCGGCGCCGCTACCGCCGCGTTCGGCGCCGGCTTTTCGCGTACTGAGTTTTCCAGCTATCTGCCGGCTTTCTTCGTCGCCGGCGCGCTGTGTCTGCTCGCTGCGGCGCTGGTCCTGACCATCGCCAAGCCTAAACCGGCGGGATTCGGCGCAGCGTCGCCCGCGCACGCGTAACCCTTTTTAGTGGAGCATGATCTTTTCGGAAAACCGGCTTCCACTTTTCCAGATCATGCTCGTTTTCGTTTCGTCTCGATCGTGTCCCAGATCAGGGCGGCGATATCGGCGCCGCCGAAATTCTTGATGGAGCGGATACCGGTCGGCGAGGTGACGTTGATCTCGGTAAGGAAGTCGCCGATCACGTCGATGCCGACGAACAAAAGCCCGCGCGCGCGCAACGCCGGGCCGAGCCGTTCGCAGATGTGACGCTCGCGCTTGGTCAGGTCGGTCGCCTTCGGCGCGCCGCCGCGCACCATGTTGGAGCGCAGGTCGTCGTCCGCCGGCACACGGTTGATCGCGCCGGCGAATTCGCCGTCGACCAGGATGATGCGTTTGTCGCCTTCTCGCACCGCCGGCAGGAAGGCCTGCACCACCCATTGTTCGCGAAACGTCACCGCGAACATGTCGTAGAGCGAGCCGAAATTGAGATCGTCGCGCGCGATCCGAAACACCGCGCCGCCGCCGTGGCCGTAAAGGGGCTTCATTACGATGTCGGTGTGCTCGCGCCGAAACGCCTTGATGGCGTCGAGGTCGCGGGTGATCAGTGTCGGCGGCATCAGATCGGGAAATTCGGTGACGAAAACCTTCTCCGGCGCGTTGCGCACGTGCGCCGGATCGTTGACCACCAGCGTCTTAGGCCCAATCCGCTCCAACATGTGCGTTGTGGTGATGTAGGCGAGGTCGAACGGCGGATCCTGGCGTAGCAGCACGACGTCGAAGGTGGAGAGATCGGTCCGGCTTGCTTCTCCGAGCGTGAAATGGTCGCCGACCACGTCGCGCACCTGCAGCGGCTGTACGGCGGCTGAAACTTTGCCGCCGCTGAGCGCCAGCCGGTCGGGCGTGTAATAGCAGACGCGATGACCGCGGTGCTGCGCTTCCAGCAGCAGCGCAAACGTCGAGTCGCCGCGGACATTGATCCGGTCGATCGGGTCCATTTGCACGGCGACGTTCAAGGGCATGCGCGTTGGTACCGGAACTAATATATGGGTTCAACGGGTGGCGTCGAAGGCGTTGGCGATATGCTTGGGGATTCGACCGGGCGTAACCAGCATAACGTCAAAGCGGATGTCGCGCTCGGCATCTTCGGGCTTTTGGGCCAGCCAAAGCTCCGCGGCGGCGATAATGCGGCGCTTGCCGCGTTCGGTCACGGCTTCGGCTGCGTCGGCGGCGGTCTCACGCGCCTTCACCTCGACGAATACCAGCGTATGCCGGCGGCGGGCGACAATGTCGATCTCGCCGAACGGCGTTTTCCAGCGCCGCGCCGCGATCCGGTAACCCTTGGCGATCAGAACCAGCGCCGCGCGACTTTCCGCGGTTAGCCCAAGCCGGAACGCGGCGACGCGCTCGCGACGCGGCGAGGGAGTCGGCTGCGCTGGCTCAGCGCGTCGCGCCATGGTCCTGCTCCTTCGCGAGCGCCAGCGCGCGCTGATAAACGTCGCGGCGCGGCAAGCCGGTTGCGTCGGCGACTTCGCCGACTGCGTCCTTGACGGACACGCGCGTCAGCGCCGCCCTCAGCAGCGCGTCGGTGTCTTGGGCGTCCGCCGGTTCGGCTTCCGGCGGTGCGATGACGAGTACGATCTCGCCGCGCAGTTCGACGGATGCGAGGCTTTGCGCCAAATCCGCGAGCGCGCCGCGCTTGATCTCCTCATGCAGTTTTGTGAGCTCGCGGCATAAGGAGGCGTCGCGTCGACCGAGACCGGCGGCAAGGTCGGCCAGTGTCGCCGCGATCCGCGGTCCGGTTTCGTAGAGAACGAGCGTCGCGGGGATGCGCGCAAGCTCGGCGATGCGCGCGCGCCGCGCGACCTGTTTGGGCGGCAGGAACCCGGCGAACAGAAATTGATCGGTGGGAAGACCGGCGACGGTGAGCGCGGTGAGCAGCGCCGAGGCGCCGGGGAGGGCGGTGACCGGGTGCCCCGCCTCCTGCGCAGCGCGCACAAGCTTATAGCCGGGATCGGAGATCAGCGGCGTGCCGGCGTCGGAGACGAGCGCGATTGCGGCGCCGTCGCCGAGCCGTTGGACAAGCTTCGGCCGCGCCGCTTGGGCATTGTGATCGTGGTAAGGCGTGAGCGGCGTGACGATGGCGTAACGATTGAGGAGCTTGCGTGTCACGCGCGTATCTTCGCAGGCGATCAGATCGGCGCCGGCAAGCGTTGCGAGCGCGCGTAAGGTGATGTCGCCGAGATTGCCGATCGGCGTCGCCACGATATGCAGTCCGGGAACGATCCGGCCGGTAGCAATGCTATGACCAGCGATGACGTATTGCCGCGCTGCGGGCTCGTCTCGACCGGGCGGTTTCGGCTCGTTACGGCTCATGCCGCACCCTAGACCTTGATCCGATTAGGTTGAATCGGATCATGGTCCAGATTCTTCGTTGTCGCATGATCTTTTCGGAAATCCGGCAGCCACTTTTCCGGATCATGCTCTAACGCCGTACCGTCGCGGCGTCATGCCGCCCTGGATTCTCTATCTTTTTCACTTGGTTAACCAATCGCCGCCAGAATGACAGATTGGCGACGTTCTATTGGGTCGGCGGATAGAGCATGATCCGGAAAAGTGGCTGCCGGATTTCCGAAAAGATCATGCGCCACGAAAAATCTGCCGTCAGGAGAGCCGCCGTGTTCGCGGAGTTGCCGGTTAAAGGGTGGGCGGCCAAACCGCCACGGCGCCGTTTGTTCGTCGTCCTCGCCATATTAGGGGCAGGCCTGTTGGCCGCCTGTTCGGGCAATTCCAACTACTTCTCGGCGTCCACGCCGGCGGCGGCCCCGCCTGCGCCGTCAACCACGCTCGGCACTGGCCAGGTCAAAGTCGCGCTCATCTTGCCGCTGTCGGCGCCCGGCAATGCCGGTGTCGCTGGCCAGGCCATGCGCAATGCCGCCGAGATGGCGCTGGCTGAATTCAATGCGCCCAACATCCAGCTGTTGGTGAAAGACGACGGCGGCAGCGCGGAAGGCGCGCGCGTCGCCGCGCAGCAGGCGCTCGACGAGGGCGCTCAGATCATTCTCGGGCCGTTATTCGCCCAGTCCGTCGCCGCGGTCGGGCAATTGGCACGCACGCGCAACATTCCGGTCATCGCTTTTTCGACCGACACCAATGTCGCCGCGCACGGCGTCTATCTGCTCAGCTTCCTGCCGGAGTCGGATGTCGCGCGCGTCATGCAATATGCCGCCGCGGCCGGAAAGCGCTCCTTCGCCGCGCTGATCCCGGATAATCCCTACGGCACCGTCGTCGAAGCGGCGTTCAAGCAGGACGTCACCCGCCGCGGCGGCCAGATCGTCGCTCTCGAACGCTATTCGCATGACAAAACCGCGATGGCGGCGCCGGTGAAGTCGGTTGCCCAGGCCGCAGCCCGCGCCGACGCATTGTTTCTTCCGGATGGCGGCGACACCGCGCCGGATGTGGCGCAGGCGCTCGTCGGTAACGGCCTGAACGTCAAGAAAATCCAGATGCTCGGCACCGGATTGTGGGGGGACGATCCGCGCATCTCCTCAACGCCGGCGCTCGATGGCGGTTGGTATGCCGCGCCGGAGGCCGCAGGCTACCGTAGTTTTGCCGCCCGCTATTCCGCGCGGTTCAAACAACAGCCGGTGCGAACCGCCACGCTGGCTTACGACGCGGTCGCGCTGGTCGCCGCGCTGGTGAAGACGCAAGGCCCGGCGCGGTTTTCGCCCGAGGTGCTGACCAATCCGTCCGGCTTCACCGGCATCGATGGGCTGTTCCGTTTCCGGGCCGATGGCACCAACGAGCGCGGACTGGCGGTGCTCAAGGTCACCCCGTCCGGTGCCCAGGTGATTTCGCCGCCGCCGAAGAGCTTCGGCAACGGCGTGGCCGGATAACAGTCTTCAAGCGGCGAGATCGGCGACAACGGCGTCGAGCACCGGAAAGCCCGGCAGGCTCACGCGCAAACGCCCCGCGGCGGTGATCTCCATCAGGCCGTTCTCCTGCAGCGCCGTAACGCGCGCCGGATCGAGCGTGCGTCCCGAAAGTTTTTCGTAGCGCTGCGGATCGATTCCCTCGGCGAGGCGCAGTCCCATCAGCAGAAATTCATCGGCCCGTTCCTCGCGCGTCAGCATGTCGTCGGTGATCAGGCCGTGTCCTTTGCTCTCGACGGCGGCGAGCCAGGCTTCCGGGCGCTTTTCCGTCGCGGTGGCACGGCGCTCGCCGTCGATATCGAGACGACCATGCGCACCGGGGCCGATGCCGGCATATTCGTGCGCTCGCCAGTAGATCAGATTGTGCCGGCTCTCGGCGCCCGGCCGCGCGTGATTGGAAATCTCGTAGGCCGGCAGTCCGTGCGCCGCGCAGATTTCTTGCGTTGTGTCGTAAAGCGCGCGCGAAATTTCGTCGTCGGGGGTCTTGAGCTTGCCCGCGGCATGCAAGGCGGCGAACGGCGTCTCGGCCTCGATGGTGAGTTGATAAAGCGAAAGATGCTCGCCGGCCTCGGCCAGCGCCCGCTTGAGCTCGTTTGCCCAATCCTGCGGCGTTTGCTGCGGGCGCGCATAGATCAAATCGAACGAGACCCGCGCGAACGCGTTGCGCGCCACGGTGACGGCGTCGAGCGCTTCGCGCGCCGAGTGCAACCGTCCCAATTCGCCCAGCGCCCGATCGTCGAGCGCCTGCACTCCGAGTGAAACGCGGTTGACGCCGGCGGCGCGATAGCCGCGAAAGCGCCCGGCTTCGACGCTGGTCGGATTGGCCTCGAGCGTGATTTCGGCATCGGGCGCGATGGTCCAGTGCCGGGCGATCGCTTGCAGGATGGCGGCGACTGTCTCCGGCTGCATCAGCGACGGCGTGCCGCCGCCAAAAAAGATCGAGGAAACGACACGGCCCGGCACGCGCGCGGCGGTACTGGCGATCTCGGCGGTAAACGCGCGGACGAACCGCGGTTCGTCGATCGCGGTGCGGCGCACGTGGCTGTTGAAGTCGCAATACGGGCATTTCGACAGGCAGAATGGCCAGTGCACGTAGACGCCGAATTGCGGAACGTCGTCAGACAAGGCGGGCCTCCGCGAGCTTCATAAAAGCGCGGGCCCGATGCGACAGGCCGCTGCCGCGCGGCGGCAGGCCGTGTTTCTCCTCGGCGGACATTTCGCCGAAAGTTCTAAGCTCGCCCTCAGGCTGGAAGATCGGGTCGTAGCCGAAACCCTTGTCGCCGCGCGGCGGCCAAACGACCGTGCCGTCGACGCGGCCTTCGAATTCCTCCACGTGCCGATCCGGCCAGGCAACGCAGAGCGCGGCAACAAAATGTGCCTTGCGCTGCCCCGGGGTGGTGGCGCCGCGCTGCCGGAGTTTTTCTTCGATGGTTTCCATGGCGCGGTGGAAATTCTTGTCAGCGCCAGCCCAGCGCGCGGAATAAATACCGGGCTCGCCGCCGAGTGCGTCGACCGCCAGGCCGGAATCGTCGGCCAGAGCCGGCAGGCCGGACGCCCGTGCCGTGGCTTCGGCCTTGATGCGCGCATTGTCGCGAAACGTCTTTCCGGTTTCTTCGGGTTCGGGAAGATTGAGTTCCGCCGCCGATACAGTTTCGATGGGATAATGCGCAAGCATTTCACGAAGTTCGGTGATTTTGCCGCCATTGTGGCTGGCGATCACCAGACGCCCGGCGATCTTGCGATGCGGCAGCGGCGGCGGAAGTCCGCTGCTAGCCACGCCGACTCCCCGCATAGTGTCTGGCATCGATGGTCCGCCTTCCGCCAGCCAAAAGCTGTCTACATGACTGCCATTTTTTGCAGGTCAACCAGCTTGGCCACGCCCTTGCGCGCGAGCGCCAGCAAGGTGGTGAGCTGCTCCTCGGAAAACGGAATCTTCTCCGCGGTGGCCTGCACCTCGACGATATTGCCCGTACCGGTCAGCACGAAATTGGCGTCGGTCTCAGCCTGCGAATCTTCGGCATAGTCGAGATCGAGTACCGCAACGTTGCTACACAGGCCGCAGGAGATTGCCGCGATATGATCGCGCAAAACCTCTTGCTGGATCATCTCGCGCGTCTTCATCCAGGCCAGACAATCATAGAGCGCGATCCAGGCGCCGGTGATGGAAGCGGTACGGGTGCCGCCGTCGGCCTGGATCACGTCGCAGTCGATGGTGATCTGCCGCTCGCCGAGCGCTTTGAGATCGGCAATCGAACGCAGGCTGCGCCCGATCAGGCGCTGGATTTCGACAGTACGGCCGTTTTGCCGGCCGGCCGATGCCTCGCGCCGCGTGCGTTCGAGCGTGGCACGCGGCAACATCCCGTATTCGGCGGTGATCCAACCACGCCCCTGGCCCTTGAGCCATGGCGGCAGGCGATCTTCCAGCGTTGCGGTCACCAGCACGTGGGTATCGCCGAACCGGACGAAGCACGAGCCTTCAGCGAACTTCACCACGCCGCGCTCAAGCGAGACGGGCCGCAATTCGTCGGGTTGTCGGCGGCTTGGCCGCATTCCTATATCTCCGTGCACCGTCGCCACTTCTACGGTCGCAAACCCGGGCCGACAAGTGCCGGCGATCGCATGGTTAAAAAACGGCGCCGGGGGCGGCATTTGCCTCACCCGGCATGTTGCCGTTACCTTGGATTGACGCAGGAGTTGACTTTGGCCAGTCACGATTTGCCGCTTGCCGCGGGTCAATTGAGCCTTGCCCAGCTCAACGAGCGCTCGCGCGAGATTTTCCGCCGGATCGTCGAGAGCTATCTGGCGACCGGCGAGCCGGTCGGCTCGCGCAATCTGTCGCGCATCCTGCCGATGACGTTGTCGCCGGCCTCGGTACGCAACGTCATGTCGGACCTCGAACAGCTCGGCTTGGTTTACGCCCCGCACACGTCGGCCGGACGACTGCCGACCGAGGTGGGTTTGCGATTTTTCGTCGACGCCCTGATGCAGGTCGGCGATCTCACCGAAGACGACCGGCGCGCGATCGAAGCGCAAGTCGCCGGGCTCGGCCAAGCCAAATCGGTCGAAGCGGTTTTGACCGAGGCCTCGGGACTTCTCTCCGGCCTTAGCCGTGCCGCCGGCGTTGTGCTCACCGCGAAATCGAACCAGCGGCTCAAGCACGTCGAATTCGTGCGGCTCGAACCGGAGCGCGCGCTGGTCGTGCTGGTCGGCGAGGACGGCCAGATCGAAAATCGCGTGCTCAACATCGCGGTCGGGCTGCCGACCTCGGCGCTGATCGAGGCTGCAAATTTTCTCAACTCCCGCATCCGTGGTCGTACGTTGGCCGAGCTGCGGGGCGAGATCGAGCAGCGGTTGACGGAAGGCCAAGCCGAGCTCGACGAGTTGACGCAGAACATCGTCGCCGCCGGTCTTGCCAGCTGGTCGGGCGGCGAGCGCGACGAGCGCAAGCTGATCGTGCGCGGCCAGGCGCATTTGCTCGAAGACCTCAAGGTGATCGCCGATCTGGAACGGGTGCGCTCGCTGTTTGACGATCTGGAAACCCGCCGCGAAGTCGTCGATCTTCTCGGCCGCGCCGAGCAAGCCGAGGGCGTACGCATCTTCATCGGCTCGGAGAATAAGCTGTTCTCGCTATCGGGCTCGTCGACCATCGTAGCGCCGTATCACGACGCTTCCGGCCAGATTGTCGGCGTTCTGGGCGTGATCGGCCCGACCCGGCTTAACTATGCCCGCATCATCCCGATGGTCGACTACACGGCCAAGGTAGTGAGTAAGCTGCTTGGCAGCTAAGGAACTGCGGTGGCGGCTTGATTTTTATCGAACAAGCCCTGATATCCCGGCAGGAGCAGTTGTGGGTTTTCAAGGGCACGCGGGGGCTTAACGGCATTTTGGGTTTTAACGGCATTTTGGATTTGATGACATGACGGATCAGACCGCGCGCAACGAGGACGCAGCGGCCCCGCCGGAGGGCGCTTCGCCGGCCAGCCAGCCGGCGGCGCCGCAAGGCGATGCGGTGCTCGTGGCCGAGCTTAAAGACAGGCTCCTGCGCACGCTCGCCGAAATGGAAAATCTGCGTAAGCGCACCGAGCGCGAAGTTGCCGATGCCCGACTATACGGCGCCACTTCGTTTGCGCGCGACATGCTCGCGGTCGCCGACAATATGCGCCGCGCGCTCGACGCGGTTTCGCCGGAGCTGCGCGCCAACGCTGAAGCCGGTGTAAAAGCGCTGATCGACGGCGTCGACTTGACCGAGCGCGAGCTCCTTAAAGCGCTGGAGAAGAATAGCCTCCGCCGGTTC
>DATKRE010000236.1:0-3092 GCA_035532335.1 Xanthobacteraceae bacterium
ATACGTTCGCGGTCGGCGGCGGTGATGGGAAGCGCCTCCAGAAAGGCGCGCGCTTTGGCCATCGACTGATACGGATGGTCGGCCGAGAACATGATCCGGTCGACGCCGCCCAGTTCGAGCAGCAGGCTCAGAAACGTCGCCGGGTAATTGAAGCCCGAGATCGTGTAGTGCACGTTCTCGCGCAGATAGGCGCTGATGGGACGTTGCAGTTTGGTTATCGCCGGGGCCATCACATCGACCCGCTGGAACATGGCGGCGAGTCCTTCGCCCAGGTGGCCGATCGCAAACTGCAATTTCGGATAGCGGTCGAAGACGCCGCCGAGGATAATGCGCAGAAGGTGGACGGCGGTCTCGATATGCCAGCCCCAGCCCGGCCCGGCGAATATCTCGCTCACCAGGGGCGAGAACCCGCCGAACGAAGCCTCGGCAACCGGCTTGGGCGGCTTGGTCGGGTGCAGATAGATCGGGACCCCGAGCTTCTCCGCGCTCTCCAGGATCGGCCAGAAGAATTTGTCGTCCAGATAGCGGCCGCGATGGTGGCCGTTGATGACCGCGCCGGCGAACTTTTGCTCGCGCACCCGGCGTTCGAGCTCGTGGGCGGCCTTATCCGGCGCTCCGATCGGTAACGCCGCAAACCCGCCGAAGCGCCGCGGATTTTTCCCGATCGCGTCGGCAAGGAAATCGTTGGTGTCGGCCGCAAGCGCGATCGCGTCCGCCGTCTCCAATTGTTCGAGGCCCGGCGCCGTCAGCGACACGATCTGCATGTCGATGCCGGCGGCATCCATCTCGGCGATGCGCTGGTCGCCAAGGTTGCAAAGCTGCGGAATAAGCTTCTTGGCGCGGGCATCGTTGAATTTCTCCGCCTGCTCCTTGAGGTCGCGGCCGGGACCGTCGAGAAACCGGGGCGTGGCGAAATGCTCTTCGAGCGTGATGGTTTTCATGGTCAAGCAATTCCTTTCGGGGCGTTCATGGTGGCTACCAAAACCGGAAGATCAAGTTCCGATTGTATCATTCGCGAATCATGCTAGTTGGCGCGGTATGTGGCGGGATGGTCGTCGCCGGCCAAGGTTGTTGCAGTCTTAAAGGTTGTTGCAGTCGTAAACATCATGTCACGTTCCTTCCGCATCGGCCGTTCGCGCACCGGGCTCGGCATGTTTGCCGCCAAGCCGCTCAAACGCAACGCTTACATCGCCACCTATCGCGGCCCACGGATCACGACCAAGGAAGGCGACCGCCGCAGCGACCGCGGCGCGTGCTATATTTTCTACCTCAACAAGCAATGGAGCATCGATGGCTCCCCGCGCTGGAATGTGGCGCGCTATATCAATCATTCGTGCCGGCCAAACGCCCGGCCGGTCGGGCGCAACGGCGGTATCGTCATCGTCGCCGACCGGCCCATCGCGCCCGACGAGGAAATCACCTACCACTACGGTGACGAATATCTGGACTGTTTTCGCGAGGACGGTGGCTGCCGCTGCACGCCATGCCGCCGCAAGCGGGCGCGGCTTCGGCGCAAGGCGCGCGAAGCCCGGGCAGCCGGCAAGA
Source organism: Xanthobacteraceae bacterium (assembly GCA_035532335.1). GTDB lineage: Bacteria > Pseudomonadota > Alphaproteobacteria > Rhizobiales > Xanthobacteraceae > BOG-931. Next base: position 1,546 of record DATKRE010000236.1, read on the forward strand.
AAGTACGAGCTTCGCGGCGCCGGTGAGGTGCGGCTCACGTCAGGCGAGGCCGGATGAGCGAGCGCATGAGCCGGAAATCCGGACGTACCGTCCAGCGCACGGCGGTGGAGCTGCGCTCGATGCAAAGGCGCGGCGAGATCAAGAGCGACTGGAAGGCGGCGGCGAAAAAGCCACTGCCATCAGGCCGTGATGCCAACGACGCCATGGAGGAGATCGACTGGCTCACGACCGAGCTGCCGAAACCGCAGCGCAAGGGACACATGACGTTGCGAATCGATTCCGACGTGCTCGCTTGGTTCCGAACGCAGGGCAAAGGCTATCAGTCGCGGATCGACGCGATTTTGCGAAGGTATTTCGAACAGCATACAAGGTGAGCACCGTAGGGCGGATTAGCGAAGCGTAATCCGCCGCTTCCCGCGAGATTCATGGCGGGTTACGCCTTCGGCTAACCCGCCCTACCTGCTCACGCCCTTCTCCTTCAGCGCCGCGGCGATCTCGTCCAGCGCCTTCGGGTCCTCGATGGTCGCCGGCATGGTCCAGCTTTCACCGTCGGCGATCTTCTTGATGGTGCCGCGCAAGATCTTGCCCGAGCGCGTCTTCGGCAGCCGTCCGACGGTGATGGCGAGCTTGAACGCCGCCACCGGGCCGATTTTCTCGCGCACCAGCGCGACGCATTCCTTCTCGATCTCGGCCGGTGGCCGGTTGACGCCGGATTTGAGGACGAGGAAGCCGCACGGCACTTCGCCCTTGAGTTCGTCCTTGATGCCGAGCACGGCGCATTCGGCGACGTCCTGGTGCGCGGCGAGCACCTCCTCCATGCCGCCGGTCGATAGCCGGTGGCCGGCGACATTGATGATGTCGTCGGTGCGGCCCATCACGAAGATGTAGCCGTCGTCATCCTTGAAGCCGGCATCGGCGGTTTTGTAATAGCCGGGAAATTCGGCGAGGTAGCTTTCCGCAAAGCGCGCGTCGGCCTGCCACAAGGTCGGCAGGCACGCCGGCGGCAGCGGCAGCTTGACCACGATCGAGCCCAACGCGTTGGCGGGTACGTCTTTGCAGGCCTCGTCGACCACTCGCACGTCGTAGCCGGGCATCGCCACCGTTGACGAGCCATGCTTGACCGGAAGCTTGCCGAGGCCGACCGGATTGCCGGCGATGCACCAGCCGGTTTCGGTCTGCCACCAGTGATCGATCACCGGTACTTTGAGCATGTGCTCCGCCCACGCCAGCGTCGGCGGATCGGCGCGTTCGCCGGCAAGAAACAAGGTGCGGAATTTCGACAGGTCGTATTGCTTGAGCAGCTTGCCTTGCGGGTCTTCTTTCTTGATGGCGCGAAACGCGGTCGGCGCGGTGAACATCGCCACCGCGCCATGCTCGGCGATAACCCGCCAGAATGCGCCGGCATCCGGCGTGCCGATCGGCTTGCCCTCGTAGAGCACCGTCGTGCAGCCGTGAATGAGCGGCGCGTAGACGATGTAGGAATGGCCGACCACCCAGCCGATGTCGGAGGCGGTCCACCACACTTCGCCCGGCTCGATGCCGTAGAG
>DATKRE010000237.1:0-2435 GCA_035532335.1 Xanthobacteraceae bacterium
GCGCGCGGACTTTCCATGGCGGTGATGTGGCTCTTCACGGCCTTTTGCACCTTCTCGAACGCGCGAACCTCGATCTGACGCACGCGCTCGCGCGACACGCCGAACTCGTCGGCGAGTTCTTCCAGCGTGATCGGCTCATCGGCGAGCCGGCGGGCTTCAAAAATCCGGCGTTCGCGTTCGTTGAGGACCGTGAGCGCGTCGCCGAGCGCCTTGTGGCGGTTGTTCGACTGCTCGCTCTCGGCGAGCCGGCTTTCCTGGCTGACTGAATCGTCGACCAGCCAGTCCATCCACTCGCCGGAATCGCCGTCCTCGCGGATCGGCGCGTTGAGCGAGGCATCGCCACCGAGGCGGCGATTCATATCGACAACGTCCTGCTCGGTCACACCAAGACGTTTGGCGATCAGCTTGACCTGATCGGGCCGCATGTCGCCCTCTTCGAGCGCCGAGATACGGCTCTTGGCCTTGCGCAGGTTGAAGAACAGCTTCTTCTGGTTGGCGGTGGTGCCCATTTTCACCAGCGACCAGGACCGCAGGATGTATTCCTGGATCGCCGCCTTGATCCACCACATGGCATAGGTCGCCAGCCGAAATCCCTTGTCGGGCTCGAACCGCTTGACCGCTTGCATCAGCCCGACATTGCCCTCGGAAATCACTTCCGAGATCGGCAGGCCGTAGCCGCGATAGCCCATGGCAATCTTGGCGACGAGGCGGAGATGGCTGGTGACGAGCCGATGCGCCGCGTCGCGATCGCCGTGTTCGCGCCACTGCTTCGCCAGCATGAACTCTTCCTGCGGTTCCAACATCGGGAACCGCCGGATTTCTTCCAGATACCGGGTGAGACCGGTTTCGCCCGATAACACGGGCAGTGCAGCAGTATGGGCCATGATAGCGCCCTCTCCTTTATTGACGCCCCCGCTCGGCGGCAGGCGATGGCGCCGTCGCTTCCTTTAAGCCGACGGCAAGTGCCTTATCTCTTCGCGGTGCAGCATACACGATCTGGTCCGGCGAGCGGTAGTACAGAGCCTTCAAATCGGCGCGACGCCGCGTTGATGCGGTAAAATCAGCGGAAAATCGCCGCAGCCGTTACGAAAGGCCCTCTATTTTTCGCTAGAATCAGCCTGTATGGCCGCCAGCATAACATGCAAACGGGCGAGCTCAGGCGGCAGTTCCGAGCGGAACCGCAGGATTTTACCAGTGATTGGGTGTCCGATCGTCAAGATATGGGCATGCAGGGCCTGTCCGGCAAGGTCCTTGAGCGCGGTTTGAGCCGGGGCCGGCAACAGCGAAACCTTGGTCCGGAACCCTGGGCCGTAGACCAGATCGCCCAGGAGGGGGTGGCCGATGGCGGCCATATGCACCCGAATCTGATGGGTCCGGCCGGTTTCCAGCCGGCAGGCAACGAGGCTGGCGACCGGCGCCTCGGCGCGGTTGCGCCCGCGCTTTTCGGTGCCCTTCGGCGCGCCATAACGCTCCAGAACCTGCCAGTGGGTGACCGCCTCGCGGCCACCTTCGCGCACGGCCATGCGATCGCGTGCGGTTTTATGCCGCCCGATCGGCCGGTCGACGGTGCCGCGGGGGCGATCCGGTGCGCCCCAGACAAATGCCAGATAGCTGCGCTCGAACGGCCCGCCGTCGCGGCCGTGGCCGGCGAACTGCGCCGCCAGTCCCCCGTGCGCGCGGTCGTTCTTCGCCACCACCATCAGCCCGCTGGTGTCTTTGTCGAGCCGATGCACGATGCCGGGACGCTTCTCGCCGCCAACGCCGGAAAGGCTCGCGCCGCAATGGGCGATCAGCGCGTTGACCAACGTGCCGGTTTGGTGGCCGGCGGCGGGATGCACCACCAATCCGCGCGGCTTGTCGATGACGATCATGTCGTCGTCCTCGTAGACGACGTTGAGCGCAATGGGTTCGGCAGCTGGCTTGGCCTCCGCCGGCGGCGGCACCTCAACGACAATGGTGGCGCCGGAATTGACGCGAAGGCTGGGATCACGGATCGTGCGCCCATCGACGGCGACCGCGCCGTCCTCGATCAGCGCCTTGAACCGCGTGCGCGAAAGTTCGGTGACATGGGCGGCGAGCACGCGGTCAAGCCGGCCACCGGTTTCGTCGTCGGCGAGGCGGATGGTTTTTTGCGTCGTCGTCACATGGTGGTCTTCGGGTATCCGTTCGGCATTGGCAATGAACAAATTAGCCGCCGTTGAGGCGCAAAGCGACCGGCAACAGACCGAGTCCGGATTGACCGCCGATCGCATGGTCGCCCGCGTCCGGCTCCTGATGATCATTTCGGGGCTTACCACGCTGATCGCGCTCGCGGCGGTGGCGAGCGTCATCGGCTACCGTGTGTTCCGCACCGGCGCCGCCGCACCCACGATGACCGCCGACGGCATGATCACGCTGCCGAAAGGTGCGCGCGTGATCGCAAGCTCGCTCGCCGA